>NZ_JARESR010000017.1:0-162499 GCF_046028015.1 Paraburkholderia sp. RL17-383-BIF-A
CTTTGCGAGATGCGCTCGAGTTGGTGCCTGTTCCCATCCTGACAGTGGACGCGGAAAATCTCATCACGTTCGCCAATGGCGGCGCCGTTGAATTGTTTGGGCGTAGCCAGGACGAGATGATGGGCGCATCAATTGAGGTGCTTTTTCCACCTGCTGTTGATTGCGAAGGGCACCGTGCCGTTGACCATCTGTCCACATCTGGCGAACGCCCGGAAAGAGTTCTGGTACGTCAACTGGTAGCAAGTCGCCGCAGGGGCGGGGATTTCCCAGCGGAAATCAGGATCGTTCGGGTCAAGTCGCATAGTCAAGAGGCGCAGATAGTCGCTATATCCGACCGCAGTGATTGCAGCGAGCTCGAACTGAGTCGGAACGAACTTGCGCATCTAGCCCGGGTTTCGTCGCTAGGTGAACTTGCCGGGTCCCTTGCCCACGAGTTGAATCAACCGTTGACAGCGATCCTCAGTAACGCGGAGGCCGCGCAAAGGTTGGTGAACCTGGGCGCAAGCAAAAACGCAGAACTTCGGGAAGCGCTACAAGATATTGTTGCTGATGACTGTCGAGCCAGCGAAGTCATCCAGAGAATCCGCACGCTGGTGAGGAATGGCAACATCGAGATGAAACCGTTGGACCTGGGGACGGTGGTCGCGGATGTGGCCGCGCTGGTGCGTAGCGACGCAATGGTTCGCGGCGTACATGTGACCTTTTGTGTCGAAGATGCATTGACCATGGTGCGCGGCGACCGGGTTCAATTGCAACAAGTCCTACTTAACCTGCTACTGAATGGCTTCGATGCCGTGCAGGCGCGCGCGCCTGCGGAACGTGTCGTCGAATTGGCGGTGCACCGCGCGTCTGACGGCGGCGCGCACATTACGGTAAAAGACAGCGGTAACGGATTGCCGGCGGATCATATCGACAAGGTGTTCCTGCCTTTCTTCACCACTAAGCCGCAGGGATTGGGTTTGGGCTTATCCATCAGCCGCACGATAGTCAACGCTCACGGTGGCTGCATGTGGGCTGAGAAGAACGACGGCCCGGGTGCGTGCTTCCATATTACATTCCCGCCGCGTCAGACATACGGCGGAATTGCTGGAGCAAATGACCATGAGTCAGCCTAACAGTCGAGTATTCCTTGTCGACGACGATGAGCAGGTGCGTTGCGCGATCTCGCGCCTGCTTCGCGCCGCCGGCTATTGTGTGCATTCCTTCGACAGTGCCGAGGTATTTTTCGATCGAGTGGATCTTTCGAGTTCTCCTGCGTGCCTTCTACTCGATCTGCAGATGCCAGGAATGACGGGGCTCGACGTACAACATCGGTTGAATGGACGCGTTCCCATCGTATTTCTTACCGGACGTGGCGATGTCGAATCGAGTGTCGACGCGATGAAGGCAGGCGCACTAGACTTTCTGATCAAACCGGTTCGGGAATCGGTGCTGATTGCCGCTGTCGATCGAGCTCTGCAATCTGCCTGCAAAGAGTTTGAAGTAGAGCGGGAACATGCGGAGCTATTGGGGCGTGTCAATCAACTCACGCGTCGCGAACGCGAGGTCATGGCCCTTGTTCTGACTGGGCGTTTGAATAAGCAGGTCGCAAGTGATTTAGGAGCCGCAGAGAAAACAATCAAGATTCACCGCGGGCGTGTGATGGAGAAGATGAGGGCGAGATCAATCGTCGAACTCATTCGCCTCGCGGATAAGGCCGGTGTGCACGCGGCCGATGATCAATCACCTTCTACTTGACCGCCTCCTTCGGCGCGTACTTCACTTGATTACTTCTTGTGCAAGTTTTCTAGTGGACCAAAGTCCTATACCACGATCGCTCATCTGTCTTTAGGATGAACCTGCTGGGATCTTCTCACAGGAGCACTTGCGCGATTGCGTCCATACAATGGTCAAGTCCAGTCGAATAGTCGCTGTGGTGGATGACGACGAGTCGGTCTGTCGCTCCATCAAACGTTTGTTGCTCTCCGCGGGAATCGGGGCGGAAACGTTTGTCAGTGGGGAAGCTTTTCTCAACGCGCTATCGGCTGTTCCTTCGTTTTCTCCGGACTGCGTCATTCTGGACCTCCAGATGCCAGGCATCAATGGGCTAGAGGTCCAGCGGCAACTTGCTCCGCGCGATCTCCCAGTCATCATCATCACCGCTCATGACGATATCACTGTGCGGGAACGAGCCATGGCGTCTGGCGCGACTGCCTATCTGCGCAAACCGTTCAACGGGTCAGCCTTGATCAAAGCCGTCGAGCAGGCGTTAGGCATCAACCCGAGCAATAGCGGAGATTGCTGATTCGTCGCTGTATATGAGACTAAGGTCCGATTGTCTCGTGCAGGGTCGTCAAGCAAACTGAATTGCGTCGAAGCATACGTTGCGATGCCTGTTGGCTTCCGCTGTGGACGCGGGAGTGACGTCGTGCGGCAGTCAGGGGCGCTATTGAAGGAGACACGTAATGAAACTCGAGTCTACGGTCGTCGCGATCTCGTTCGCGTTTTGTGCGCTCAATGTTTACGCCGACGATTTCAATGGCAGCAAGAAGCTGGTTTGCGCGACCGTCGAAGCTCATGCGTGCGATCCCGGCCTGGAGTGCAAGCGTTCCTTGCCCGATGACATTGGCGCTCCCCGATTTCTAACTCTGGACTTTAAAAAGAAAGAGGTGATTGGACCCGTTCACACCACGCCTATGCTCGTAGTCAATAAAGAACCCGAGCAGGTAGTCATGGAGGGCACCGAGATGGGATACGCATGGACCCTGATCCTCGACTCGACTGACGGATCAATGACATTGATGCTCGCCAATAGTAGCGATGCAATCGTGTTGTTTGGCAACTGCACACCCTCCTGATCAGGGACAGTGCCATGAAAACGGCTTCGCTTCTCATTGGCCCGTATAGCAAGCTGTGCCACTCCCGTGGCGCACTAGTCCGGTTTTTCAACAGCAGGGAAATGCGGGCTGTAGCGCATTTCATCCGCAATACCGGCATCGATGCGACGGCGTCACGACTCGACGATCGTGGCGTGGCATGTCGCCGGCCCAGTTTGGCATACCTCGGCTTGCCGCTGCTTTTCCTTGCGGCACTCACGCTATTGCCCGGCTGCAAGAAGCAGGCGGCGACTCCGGCTGCACGCCCGCCCGAAGTGACTGTGATGTCGGTGGCCCAGCAGGATACTCCGGTCGACTTCGAATTCACGGCCCAGACCCAAAGTTCACGCGAAGTGGAGATCCGTGCGCGCGTTGACGGCTTTCTGGAAAAACGCATGTACGTAGAGGGCCAGGTTGTCAAAGCAGGCCAGACTATGTTCCTCATGGACCAAAAGCCATTCGAGGCCGCGCTCCAAACAGCGAAAGGACAACTGGCCCAACAGCAGGCGCGATACCAGGTCGCGAAAGCGAATCTCGGGCGGGTGGTCCCGCTTGCGGAACAGAACGCGTTGAGCAAGAAGGATCTGGACGACGCGATAGGAAATGAAAAGCAAAGCGCCGCAGCGGTGATAGCGGCACAGGGAGAGGTTCAGACGGCCCAGCTCAATCTGGGGTACACGACCATTAAATCCCCGCTGACAGGTCTGTCCAGCTTTGCGCGGCAGCAGGACGGAAGCTACGTGACAGCGACGTCCAGCGGTCTTCTGACCTATGTATATCAACTTGACCCAATGTGGGTCAACTTCAGCATTTCGGAAAACGAGATGTTGCGATATCGGGACGAAATTGCCGCAGGGCGGTTGAAGTTTCCACCCAACAGCGAGTTTGTCGTCACGCTGATTCTGGCGGACGGGAGCTTGTTCTCCGAGAAAGGCCACATAGATTTTGCCAACCCCGCCTTTAACACGGAAACGGGGACTTTTCTTGTGAGAGCGGTATTCGAGAATCCGAAGGGGACTTTACGCCCCGGCCAGTTTGTCAAAGCGCGGGTGTCCGGCGCGACGCGGCCCAATGCGATGCTCGTGCCTCAGCGCGCAGTATTGCAGGGCGCCAAGAGCCATTTCGTGTGGGTGGTCGATAACGATTCGAAGGCTCACCAGCGCGTGGTCGAGGTGGGGGATTGGCACGGTGACGACTGGTTCGTCTCTGACGGGCTGAAGGTCGGCGAACGCATTGTGGTTGACGGCGCGTTGCGCGTCATTGCCGACAGGCCGCTCAATATCGTCAAAGGGGCACCGGCAGCAGGTAGTGCAGCGGCGCCGGCTTCTGGTTCGGCGGCAAGCCCTGCTGCTGAACCCGTTGCCGAAGGGCGAAATGCTGGGCCGGGCGGACCCGCAAGCAGCGCCACCCAGTGAATGGATGAACGACATGAATGTCTCGCACTTCTGCATCGATCGTCCGATATTCGCGTCGGTTATCTCCATCGTTATTACGCTCGGCGGAGCATTGGCGATGCTGGCGCTTCCGGTCGCACAGTATCCTGACATCACGCCTCCGCAAATCACGATTTCTGCGACCTATCCGGGGGCCAACGCCGAAGTGGTGGCGAACAATGTCGCCGCTCCAATCGAGCAGCAAGTGAATGGCGCGGACAACATGATCTACATGAACTCGTCCAGTTCGTCGACGGGGAACCTGACGATCAATGCCTATTTTCAGATCGGCACCAACCCGGAGCTTGCTCAGGTCGACGTTCAGAACCGCGTGAACCTCGCTCTTCCGCAATTGCCGCAGTCGGTCCAGGCGCAGGGCATTCAGGTACAGAAGAAGTCGTCCGCTTTCATGATGGTGATTGCGATCTATTCGCCGAGTGAACGCTACGATTCGGTCTATATCGCGAACTTTGCCAACATCTATGTGCTCGATGCCATCAAACGTATTCCGGGCGCGAATCAGTCGAGTATCTTCGGTAATCCGGACTACGCGATGCGTATCTGGCTCAAACCGGATCGGATGGCGCAGTTGGGCGTTACAGCGGCTGACGTTCAGCGAGTCGTGGCGAACCAGAACCAGCAATTCGCGGTCGGCAGCATTGGACAATCACCCACCGGGCGGCCGGTCGAGCAGTCCTTTGCCGTCACCACGACCGGCCGCCTCGCGGAGCCCGCTGAGTTCGAAAATATCATTGTGCGCGCGGCAAGCGGGGGAGCTGCGATTGTTCGGCTCAAGGATATTGGACGCGCGGATCTCGGGCAAAAAGACTATTCCATTCGCAGCCGTTTCCAGGGAAAGCCCGCTACGGTCATTGCTGTCTATCAGCAGCCGGGCGCGAATGCACTCGAGGTGTCGAAGCAGGTGCGGGCGACGCTTCTGGAGCTGAAGAAGTCGTTTCCCGAAGGGTTGAGCTATGAGATTGCGATGGACACGACGGAATTCACCCGCGCATCCATCTCAGATGTCATCCACACCTTCTTTGAAGCATTGATATTGGTGGTGATCGTTGTCTTTGTTTTCCTGCAAAGTCTGCGCGCAACGTTGATCCCTATTGTGGCGGTCCCGGTCTCGATCGTGGGCACATGCATGTTCATGCTGCCGCTGGGTTTCTCGATCAATATGCTCACGCTGTTCGGAATGGTTCTGGCGATCGGGATTGTCGTGGACGATGCGATCGTTGTGATCGAAAACGTCGAGCGCAACATGACGGTCTATAAGCTAAACCCGAAAGATGCTGCAAAAAAAGCAATGGACGAAGTGGCGGGGCCGGTCATTGCGATTGTATTGGTGCTGTGCGCGGTCTTCGTGCCAGTGGCGTTTCTCGGTGGCATCACCGGACAGATGTACAAACAGTTCGCCATCACGATCGCTATATCGGTGGTCATCTCGGGTATTGTGGCGCTGACGCTTTCGCCAGCGCTTGCCGCTTTGCTGCTGAAGAGTTCGCACGGTGAGAAGAAGGGTTTTTTCCGCTGGTTCGACAACGCTTTCTCGCGCATGACTGCTGGATATTCGAGAGCGGTAAGACTTCTGATCAAGCGCTTTGTGATCGGACTGGTGCTTTTCGCTGGCATGATCGCGCTGGCTGTTGTCATGATGAGGTCTATCCCTGGGGCATTTTTGCCGCCGGAAGACCAGGGCTATCTGCTCGGCGCGGTCATCATGCCTGACTCCGCGAGTCTCGATCGCACCGGTGAAGTTTCACAGCAGGTGACGGATTACTTCAAGAAACAGGGGGCTGTGGGCAGCATTACAGTGGTGGATGGTTACAGTCTGCTGGATAACCAGAACAAGAATAACGCGAGCGCTTTTTTTGTCGGGTTCAAGAGCTTTGAGGAGCGCTATTCCTCGGAGAACAGAAAGACGCAGAACGCACAGGCGGTTTTGGTGGACGCCTATCGCGGATTTTCGACGGTAAAGGAGGGCGTCGTCATTCCGGTCAATCCGCCGTCGATCCCGGGGTTGGGTACGACAGGCGGCACAGAAGTGTGGATCCAGAGTAAAGGGGATGCAACCGTCGCCCAACTGGCGGAGGTGGCGGACCAGTTCGTCCAGAAGGCGAAGCAGCGACAGGAACTGACGGGCGTGACCTCGACATTCAATGCGTCGTCGAGGCAATTGTTGGTGAAAGTGGATCGTGACAAGTCGGAGACGCTCGGCGTTCCGGTCGAGGACGTGTATAGCGCGATGCAAACAATGTTTGGATCACTGTACGTGTCGCAGTTCAACCGGTCCAGCCGGCTCTGGCAAGTCATTCTGCAGGCGGAACCTTCGTACCGCCTTAAGCCTGAGGATCTCGATCAGATATTTGCGCGCAGCCGCAGCGGTACGATGGTGCCGATCAAGTCGGTGGCGAGTTATCAATATGTGACCGGCCCGGATCTCGTCACGCGCTTCAACAACTTTCCCGCCATCAAGATCACGGCAAATGCTGCTCCGGGTTTTAGCTCGGGCCAGGTCATCGCCGCGCTGGAAGACCTCGCCTCGCAAATGCCGCAAGGCTTCGACGTCGCGTGGAGCGGTGAGGCGTATGAAGAGCGTCAATCCGGCGGCACCTCCGGCCTCGTGTTCGTATTCGGCCTCGTGATGGTGTTTTTGATCCTCGCGGCACAGTATGAAAAGTGGACGTTACCGATCGGGGTGCTGATGGCGGTGCCGTTCGCTCTCTTCGGCGCGCTACTCGCCATTCTGTTGCGCGGGTTGACCAACGACGTGTACTTCCAGATCGGGTTGACGATGCTGGTCGCGTTGGCCGCCAAGAACGCCATTCTTATCTTCGAGTTCGCGGTATTGAATCGTGGCACTGGCGCATCGGTTCTCGACGCTACGATGACAGCGGCCGAAGAACGGCTGCGCCCGATCGTGATGACCTCGCTAGCGTTCATTCTGGGGTGCGTGCCGCTTGCAATCGCACGCGGCGCATCGGCGAATAGCCGGCACTCCATCGGTACGGGGGTGATTGGAGGGATGCTCGGGGCGACGGTGCTCGCCGTGTTCTTCATTCCAATGTTCTATTACCTGCTCGAGTCGATGTCTTCACGGTCAAGCGGCGGTAAGCAGACGCCAGACCAGGGAGGCGGCAACGTGAACCCCGCCACGCCGCCGGATGCGACGCCAGGTCCTGGCTCGACGCACCCGGCGCCGTCGGCACCGCGCGAGGGCGACTGACATGGAACGCCTGGCCCTTATGCGCGTCCTGGCCTCGCTCATTCTTTTTCCTTTGAGTGGCTGCCTGCTCGGCCCCGACTATGTGCGGCCGAAAGTCGATGTGCCTGCGACTTTCCGCTTTGCGCAGGACAGTTCGGTCGACGTCGCGAACACGGTCTGGTGGGAGCAGTTTCTGGATCCGGTGCTGAACCAGCTCATTGCAACGGCGCTGAGCGAAAACCGGGACGTGAGGGTAGCGGCCGCGCGGGTCGAGGAGTTTCGCGGCCAGTTCGTGACAACCCGGTCCGCTCTCTTCCCGCAAGTGGCTGCGGGTGCCGACGCATCACGTCAGCGTGCGTCGCAAAGCGCGGGTGTACCGTTCCCGGCAAACGTGAGTCCCGTTTATAACCAGTTCGACGCGACGGTGTCGGTGGCCTGGGAGATCGATCTGTTCGGCAAGTATCGGCGGCAAACCGAGGCTGCGCGGGCAAACCTGCT
This sequence comes from Paraburkholderia sp. RL17-383-BIF-A, assembly GCF_046028015.1. Taxonomy (NCBI): domain Bacteria; kingdom Pseudomonadati; phylum Pseudomonadota; class Betaproteobacteria; order Burkholderiales; family Burkholderiaceae; genus Paraburkholderia; species Paraburkholderia sp. RL17-383-BIF-A. Next base: position 7,995 of record NZ_JARESR010000017.1, read on the forward strand.
GGCAAGTGAGGAGGGCCACCGCGCGATCATCCTCGCTTTGGTGGCTTCCGTTGCGTCGTCGTATGTCAACTTGCGCAGTCTCGATCGGCAATTGGAAATTGCGAAAGACACGGCAGTCAGCCGGGCGGAATCGGTACGTGTATTCACTGCCCGATTCCAGGGGGGAGAGGTTTCGCAAATGGAGCTCGCCCAAAGTCAGTCGGAATACGAGTCGGCGCAAGCGACCATTCCGCAAATCGAAACGCAAATTGCCCAGCAGGAGAACGCGCTATCCGTGTTGATCGGCAGAAATCCCGGCCAGATTCTGCGAGGACGAGAACTGTCGGCGTTGGGGACGCCGCAGATTCCAGCGGGCCTGCCTTCGGAACTGCTGGAGCGCCGTCCGGATCTTTTGCAGGCGGAGCAAACGCTCGTCTCGCAGAATGCATTGATCGGCGCCGCGCGCGCGCTCTATTTCCCGTCGATATCGCTGACGGGGCTATTCGGCTCGCTCAGTACGCAGTTTTCGAGCCTCTTCACCGGGCCCGCCCGAGTGTGGTCTTTCGCGGGTTCATTGACGCAGCCGATCTTCACGGCAGGCAATATCTCAGGACAGGTGCGCCAGGCTGAGGCTCGTCAACAGGAAGCGCTGTTCGCATACGAAAAAACGATCCAGGTCGCGTTTCAGGAGGTTGAAGACGCGCTTATCTCCGTGCAGAAAACGCATGAGCAACTAGGGTCGCAGGGAAATCAGGTGGAAGCGCTGCGTACTTACGCACGGCTGGCACGCTTGCGCTATGAGGGCGGTTATACGAGCTACATAGAAGTGCTCGACGCCGAACGCAGTCTCTTTAACGCACAGCTGGGTTACACGCAAACACAGGGCGCCGTGCTCACCTCGTACGTCAGTCTGTACAAAGCCCTCGGGGGCGGTTGGGTTCTGGAAGCTGAAAAGATGTCGAATCCCGCGCCTGCGCCGTCGGCCGCGCCGGTTCCGGCTTCCTCCGTGAGCACTGAGCCGGTTGCGCAGCAGGTCCCGCCGGCTGATGGGGCAATCGCACAGGAGCCGCGATGATCGACACCGATATCATCGCTTGCCACGACTGCGATTTGCTGCAGCGTGGAAGCCAGGTGCAACCCGGCAGCACGTTGCGCTGTCACCGCTGCCACGCGGAGCTGCGTCGAGGCCGCTCCAATGGTCCCGAATATGCTTTGGCGTTTACGACGGCATCCGTGGTGTTGCTCGTCATCTCCAACGTGTTTCCGATCGTGGGTCTGTCGGTGAGCGGCACTCTCGTTCAAACGACGCTAGCCGGATCCGTGCGGGTCTTGTACCTGGATGGCATGTGGCCGCTTGCGGCGCTGGTGGGCCTCACGACGATTTTCATGCCGGTGGTGCAGACCGTGACGATGCTGTGGCTGCTGCTGCCTTTGCATTTCAGGCGCAAGCCTTGGGGTCCGGTAGGCGCATTCCGGCTGTTTCAACTGGCTCGCCCGTGGGGAATGACCGAGGTGCTGATCCTTGGCCTACTGGTTGCGCTCGTCAAGCTGGCGCATATCGCGAAGGTCGTGCCCGGCACGGCGCTGTGGTCCTTCATTGCGCTCATGATCATACTGGCGGCCGCCGCGGCCTCATTCGATCCACAAGAGGTGTGGTCGCGTATTGCCGCTGCACGAAACAATGATAGGAGCTTACGCCTGCCGCGGCGCGTTCCCGCGAATGGTGCGCTGACAGGGGCAGCATGCGGACTTACGCTCTGTCACGATTGCGGTCTGCTGGTGGGCTCGCCGAAGGGTTCCGTTGCGCGGCATTGCCCGCGTTGCGGAGCGTCGCTGCACGTGCGCAAACCGGCCAGCCTGTCGCGCACGTGGGCGTATCTCCTCGCCGCCACCGTGCTCTATATCCCGGCGAACGTTCTACCCGTAATGGACACGAGTTCGCTGTTCGGCGCACAGAAAGACACGATCCTGAGCGGCGTGGTCTATCTCTGGGTATCGGGGTCGTGGCCGCTTGCCGTTCTCGTCTTTATCGCAAGCATTGCTGTGCCGATGCTCAAAGTTCTTGGGTTGGCCTATTTGACGATCTCGACACAGCTTCATTCGCAATGGCTGCCTGAACAGCGTACGCAAATCTACCGCGTAATCGAGCTGGTCGGACGCTGGTCGATGCTCGACATATATGTCATCACGATGCTGGTAGCCTTGGTCCAATTCAAGGCACTTGCGACTATCAACGCAGGTCCCGCGGCTATTGCGTTCGGCGCGGTGGTGGTGCTGACACTGTTGGCGGCGATGTCTTTCGATCCGCGTTTGATCTGGGACGCTGTGGAGCGGGATCATGACCACGCCTAGCGAAAAACCCGATACACCTGATCTGGTTGAGGCCGACGTGGTCCCGCGCTCGCGCTGGCGCATGCAGCTAGTGTGGCTGGTGCCTATCGTGGCGCTGCTGGTGGGCGGATGGCTCGCGACGAAGGCCGTGCTGGAACGTGGGGAAAAGATAACCATCAGCTTCAAGACGGGTGAGGGGCTGGAAGCGGGTAAGACCAAGCTCAAGTTCAAAGACGTCGATATCGGGGTCGTCGAAGCGGTGACACTCTCAACGGATCACAAACACGTCGTCGCGAAAGCCGACGTGGTGCGCGATGTGGCGAATATGCTTGTCGACAATACGCGCTTCTGGGTGGTGCGTCCGCGCATCTCCGGCGGCACGGTGTCCGGACTCGGCACACTTTTGTCCGGGTCTTACATCGACGTGGATGTCGGCAATGCCGTGAAAGCCCGTCATGACTTTGTTGGGCTGGAGGTGCCCCCTGTATTTGCCAGTGACATCCCCGGGCGCGAATTCACGTTGAAGAGCACGGGACTCGGCTCGCTGGATGTCGGCTCGCCGGTCTATTTCCGCAGGCTTCAGGTTGGACAGATTGCCTCCTATCAGTTGGACCCGGATGGTAAAGGCGTCACGCTCAAGGTATTCGTGAATGCCCCTTATGATCGGTTCGTGAAAAGCGATACGCGCTTCTGGCACGCCAGTGGAGTCGATATGGCATTCGATACGAACGGTCTGCGGATCGAGACGCAATCGATCGTTTCGATCATCATCGGCGGTGTGGCATTCGAGTCTCCCGCGGATTCGGTGGAGGAGGTCGCGGCGGTGGCCAATGCGCAATTCGAACTGTATTCGACTCGCGCCGATGCGATGAAGCAGCACGACCGCATTGTCGACAGGTATGTGGTGAACTTCACCGATTCCGTGCGCGGTCTGACGGTTGGCGCACCCGTGGATTTTCGCGGCGTAGTGATCGGCGAAGTGACACAGATCTATACGCGATTCGACCCGGAACGCCGGCGCTTCAGCATTCCGGTCGAGATCCAGATCTATCCCGAGCGCTTTACCTCACGCTATCAGACGGGGCGAGCCGGCGGCCGCATCAGCGAGGATCCAAAAGGAATCGCCAATTACCTGGTCGAAAATGGCTTTCGCTTCCAGCTAAAGAGTGGCAATCCGCTGACCGGTCAACTCTATCTTGCGCTGGATTATTTTCCTGATGCCCCGAAGGCCAAGATCGACTGGAGCAGGTCACCGCCCGAGTTGCCGGCGGTGCCGCGCGCGCTGCAATCGCTGCAGGATTCGGTTACGCGGCTGCTGACCAAGCTCAATAGCATTCCGTTCGAGGCGATCGGAAACGACGCCCGCACCACATTGCAAACCACGAACTCGATGCTCTCGAAACTCGACGCGGATGTCATTCCGCGAGCTCACGACACATTGGCTTCCGCGCAAACGGCGCTCGATTCGGCGAATAGCGCTCTGCAACCCAATTCGTCCTTGCAGCAGACGACAGAAGAGACTCTTAGAGAGTTGACCCGTACCTCCGCGGCACTCCGTACGCTTGCGGACTATCTTTCGCAGCATCCCGAAGCATTGGTTCGCGGAAAGCCCGGAGGGCAGCCATGACTCGATATCGGCGTCGTGACGGGAGCGCAAGGCACGTGGCTCGGCACGGAAACGGCACGCCAATGAGCGGATGCCGTCTTCCTGTCGTATTCATCGCGGGACCAAACGGCGGGGGAGTTCGTCGACAGATTCAAGGAAGGCGTGGGAATGCGCCTGGCGCAGGCGTGGCGCCGTTTGCCGCGTCATTCAGCGCTGTTTTGCACCGCTGCGCCGCGCATTCGATCCGCTATATCGTGTCATGCCTCGTGGTTGGACTGGTCGCCGCGGGGCTGGGGGGATGCAAGTCGTCACCCGCCAGGTTCTACACGCTGAGCCCGGATGCGACTCTCGCGACATTGGCGACGCCTCACGCGATCCCTCTGGCGGTAGGGCCGGTTACCGTGCCGGATCTGGTGGACCGTCCGCAAATCGTGACCCGGGCGGCCGGCAACGAAGTCGCCATCAACGAATTCGCGCGATGGGCGCAGCCTCTGAAAGGCAATATCGCGCGGGTCGTTGCGGCGGATCTGGGTACGCTGCTGAATTCACAGCAGGTGACGGTGTTCGCGGGTACGACCGATCCGCTGGCCACATGGTACGTGAGACTGGATGTCATGCGTTTCGACGCGGAACCCGGCCAGGACGTCATTGTGGACGCGCAATGGACCATCCGTGCTCCGGGGAAGCAGCCTGTTCGTTCAGGGCGATCTATTGTTCGCGAGCCAGTGTCCGGCGCAGGTTTTGAGGCGATGACCACGGCCTATGACCGGGCGCTTGCTGTGGTGAGTCGTGATATTGCGGCGGCAGTTGGCACGATGATTCAGCCATAGAGCAGACATGCTAACGATCACGGTGCAATGTCGGTGGATGTGAGGCGATCGCCGGGTGCCGCCCGTTTCAGAATTCATCTACCTTATAGGTGCTTCAATGCCAGCTCAATCCTTGCTTTCCGCGCGCAGCCTCATACGGTGTTTGACGAGTGTCGTCCTCGTTGCCGGAACAGGCGTCGCCTTCGCCGCCAATTTGAATTTTTTGAAAGACACACCGGTTAGCTATATGAAGGACGCAGACAGAAAGGCGCTCAACGACGCGGCGCAAATTGCGCTGGAGCGCAATAAGGATGGAGAGTCGCTGAACTGGAGCAACAGTGGCACCGGCAACTCGGTGTCGATTCACGGGACCGTCACGCCACGCGATACGGTGAAAGACGGTGCCAAAACATGCAGAACGGCGACGCTTGTCGCCATTGCGAAAGGACAGACGCAGACTTGGACGCCTGTCGTTTGCAAAGAAGGTGCTGGGCCGTGGAAGATACGGAAACAGTGAGTGTCAGACTATGCGGTGAACTCATGGAAAGAGGGCACTGCAGCAACCCGCTTCGAGCCGCTTTGAGCGGATAGTTTTGCGAGGCGTCCGGTTACGACTGCTGGTCAGGCAGTCTCCGGGACGCGGGTTTGGCTACACCTCGGTTTCAGAGGTTGAGCTTGGTCACTTTGGTTCCAGCGAGCGACGCATCCGCCATCAGGCCGGTATTGGTCAGGACTATGGCGACAACCTGGGCGGATGCGGATGTCGTGTCGATGGACCCGTTCGCACCCACCTTTAGCAAGGAGACCGCCACGTCGCCGCCGACCGACCAACCGGCCGAGCTGGTGAATTTGGCGAGCGAGTCCTTCGTCATAAAGAGGAAGATGACCGCGGTTGATTCGGCGCCGGCCTGGAAGCCGAAAGAAGCAGCCGTCGTGCTGTAATAGCCGACCGTCGCGCCGCCTACGCGCAATGCGCCTTCACCATACTCGGCACCCGCGATAAAGGCCACTTTCTTGACTGCCGGGAAAGTGAGGATGCCTTGCGCCTTGGATGCGAGTTCGCGTGCTCCCCCCACTGTTGCGTAAAGCCGCGACATCGTTCCGTCGACGCTCGCGTCGAGCGCCTGACGCTTCGACGCGTCCGTTTCGGGACTCTTGCCGCTGCCGCCTGTGGTGGTGCAGCCCGCGAACGCGAGGCCCGCGGCGGCAGTGGCTGCTGCGGTATTCAATACAAAGTTCCTTCGGTTCATTATCGTCCTCCGTTTCGGTTCCGAGGTGAATGCTCAGCAAATGCGTTACCCGTTGTGACGATTTCCAGTTCTTTCCTGAATGCATGATGTCACAGCGGAAAAATGGGGGAATCAGACTTTGGTCTTATTGCCGAACGGGTGCATGTGCCGTGCCGCAAAGTTTTTCGGCACGCTTGAGCCTGGAATTCCCGGCTTTCCGCTGGAGATATCCTTTATGCAAAAGCCAAACCTCTTCATGAAGAGATCAGGTGTTTTTCAGTCGTGCTGATTCTGTGAGCCGTCGACCTGTGGGATCTGGATGATGCGAATCTAGGACCAAGGTCCGATGCCCCTCGTCATGATTGGGCATTACGCTCACAGAATAGTGCGGGGGCGTGCACGTCTGTGCAGACCGAAGTGTCGTCTTTCCGCCGGCGAAGCGCTAACCCAGCCTTGAAGAGAGGAGACGACCCGATGACCGAGGATCCTCGTCCTGCTAGCGATGTAACGCGAGCTGTGCCTTCGGGATGGCGGGCCATGTTTCCTCCCCTAACGTGGCTATTGTCTTATCAGCCGAAGTGGCTCACGCACGATGCCATTGCAGGAGCCACCCTGGCGGCCTACGCGATTCCCGTGTCGCTCGCCTATGCCACGCTCGCTGGATTGCCACCAGAGTACGGCATCTATTGTTATCTGGTTGGGGGACTCGCCTATGCGTTGTTCGGGTCTTCCCGCCAGCTCGCGATTGGCCCGACTTCGGCGATTTCGATGCTGGTCGGTGTGACAGTCTCGGAGATGGCTGGAGGGGATCCGGCACGATTCGCCGCCATTGCCGCCCTGACTGCGCTGCTGGTCGCCGCAATGTGCTTCGTGGGGTGGATTCTGCGGCTGAGTTCGCTGGTCAATTTCATTAGCGAGACGATCCTGCTCGGGTTCAAGGCGGGCGCCGCCTTGACTATTGCTTTGACTCAGCTACCAAAGTTGTTTGGGGTGAAGGGCGGTGGCGAGCAATTTTTCGATCGCGTCGTCACGCTCGCCGGTCAACTTCCCAGTACCAATCTCGCCGTGCTCGGATTTGGTGTTGCGGCGATCGTCGTGCTGCTACTGGGGGAGAAGTTCCTGCCCGGTCGACCAGTCGCATTGTTCGTGGTGGTGATCTCGATCATTGTGTTATCTGTGACACCGCTGATTGGCCTTGGCTTCAAGACTGTCGGCGCGTTGCCGCAAGGTCTACCCGAGTTTCGCTGGCCTGGCCTGCGCGTCCGCGATGTGGACGGTGCGATTTCGTTAGCGTTCGCGTGCATGCTGCTGTCGTACGTCGAAAGTGTTTCTGCCGCGCGGGCGCTGGCCCAGGCGAACGGTTACGAGATCAATCCACACCAGGAGCTACTCGGACTCGGCGCGGCCAATCTGGCAGCAGGACTGTTTCAGGCCTATCCGGTCGCGGGTGGTTTGTCGCAGTCATCGGTCAACGACAAGGCCGGCGCCAAAACACCGCTCGCGTTGGTCTTCGCTTCCGTGACTATCGGGCTGTGTCTGTTGTTCCTGACCGGAATGCTGAAAAATCTGCCAAGTGTGGTTCTGGCCGCGATCGTGCTGGTTGCGGTGAAAGGGCTGGTCGATATCGACGAGATGCGTCACGTTTGGCGGGTAAGCCGGTTTGAATTTTTCGTCTCGATGGTAGCGTTCGCCGCCGTGCTTTTGCTAGGCATCCTGAAAGGCGTGATCGTGGCAGTGCTGGTTTCAATGTTATTGCTTATAAGACGCGCCGCACATCCACACGTGGCATTTCTGGGCAAGATTCCCGGCACCCGGATCTACTCCGACGCCGAACGCCACCCGGACAACGAAGCGGCGCCAGGCGTACTCGTATTCCGCGTCGAAGCGTCGCTGCTTTATTTCAATGTCGAGCATGTGCGCGCTGCCGTATGGGACAAGATCCGTGCTGGCGACGGATCGCTCAAACTGGTTATCTGCGATCTGTCGACTTCTCCCGCTGTTGACCTCGCGGGTGCGCGCATGTTGGCCAAGCTGCATGAAGCGCTGAAGACGGCCGGAATAACGTTGCGACTGGTCTCCGCTCATGCGGAGGTGCGGGATATTCTGCGCGCGGCGGGTGTTGAGAACCTGGTGGGCTACCTCCAACGTGGCATCTCGGTTGCCGACACGATCGACGAATGGAAGACAGGGCGAAGTGCGCCGCCGCAAGTGGCAGGAGCGCTATGACCTGCTGCGCAATGAAACGCAGTGTGCGCCCGTTGAGGAACTCGTGGGCACGATGAACGTGGGCAGCACATGTGAAACGCGATACCGCTTGCATGTCGTCTTTCGGGGCAGACCCTTCACGTTGACGGCGGCTCAAGCATCATGGACAGTGAATAGGAGAGCGTTATGGCTGATTTATTTATTGGCAATATCGACGAGCATGTCAGCGAAGATGACATCAAGGCGTTTCTTGTGAAGTACGGTTTTCCGCCTTTCGACAGTATCGCCCACGTTCCAGGGGAAGGCTCGCGGCCGGCGGTGGTGGTCAGCTTCGAAGGTACGAGTCCGGAGGTGTTGCGTCGCCTGCAGCCCAGAGTTCACGACATGTTCTGGAACAATCGGAAAATCAATGTGCAGGTCATGAAAGACCGGTCGGAGTGAGGCGTATCTTTCAGGCGTCGGTCACCGAGCACAGCTGTCGGGTTCTGATCTCATGATGAAGCGTTCACGCGCGTAGGGTGCGGCGGTTTCTCGCTTCCCGAGCCCTCGTGTAAAAACGAGAGGCAAGCGGAAATGCGCGAGAGCGGTAGTTGCTCCGCATTGGCGTTCAGGAGCGTGTGATGGATTCAAGGCGAATAGCCGAAGCCGCCGCCCGAGGCCTGGTCGCCGTAGTGGAACGGTGTGCTGTCCACCAGGCGTCCACGATCCAATGAACAAGCCGGATTTTTCAACTCCCACGCCGGAACCGGGCCGGATTGGGCCCCGGGCGAAGGCCGCCGATCAGGCCGGCGTGTTGCGCTGGCTGCCCGGCATCCGTACGCTTCGGACCTACCAGATCGCGTGGTTACCTCACGACATTGCGGCCGGCCTGGTGCTGACCACGATGCTGGTGCCGGTGGGCATCGCCTACGCGGTGGCGTCGGGCTTACCCGGAATTAATGGCCTCTACGCTTCTATCATTGCGCTGCTTGCTTATGCGTTGTTCGGACCCAGTCGGATTCTGGTGCTGGGGCCGGATTCGTCGCTGGCCGCAGTCATTCTGGCCGTCGTCGTGCCCCTATCGGCGGGCGACCCAATTCGCGCAGTAGCACTGGCGGGCATGATGGCGATCGTGTCGGGGGCGGTATGTATCCTGGCCGGTCTGGCGCGCATGGGTTTCATCACCGAACTCCTGTCGAAGCCGATCCGCTACGGGTACATGAATGGCATCGCGCTGACGGTCCTGATCAGCCAGTTACCCAAAGTGTTCGGTTGCTCGATTCCGAGCGAAGGGCCGTTGCGAAACGTGCGAGCCCTCGTCATCGCAGTGATGGACGGCCACACTAACTGGACCACATTCATGGTCGGTGCAGGCACACTGGCCGTCATCCTGCTGCTCAAGGGCAGCAGGCGGATCCCGGGTGTCCTGATCGCCGTGGCAGGAGCCACTGTTATGGCTGGCGCGCTCGACCTTGCGGCACGCGCAGGTGTTGCGGTTCTCGGCTCGCTGCCGCAGGGCTTGCCTGCGTTCTCCATTCCATGGATCGCCACCGCGGACATGGTGCCCGTCCTGATCGGCGGCTGCGCCGTTGCCCTGGTGTCTTTTGCCGACACTAGCGTGCTTTCGCGTGTCTATTCGGCGCGCACGGGTGTCTATGTCGATCCGAATCAGGAGATGGTGGGACTCGGCGTCGCCAACCTCGCCGCCGGCCTGTTTCAGGGCTTTCCGATCAGCAGTAGCTCGTCACGCACTCCCGTGGCGGAGGCCGCCGGTGCGAAGACCCAGTTGACCGCCGTGGTCGGCGCGCTCGCGGTTGCCTTGCTGCTGATGGTGGCGCCCGACATGCTGCGGAATTTGCCCACCAGCGCGCTGGCTGCGGTGGTGATCGCATCGGCGCTTGGCCTGATCGAAGCCGCCGACCTGCGGCGCATTTATCGGATCCAGCGCTGGGAGTTCTGGCTATCCATCGTATGTACCGTCGGCGTGTTTCTGCTGGGTGCGATTCAGGGCATTGGCCTCGCTATCGTGATTGCCGTCATCGAGTTCCTGTGGGATGCGTGGCGGCCGTATTCGGCGATTCTGGGGCGTGTCGATGGTCTGAAGGGCTACCACGACATTACGCGCTATCGCGACGCTCATCGCATTCCCGGGCTAGTCCTGTTTCGTTGGGACGCGCCCTTATTCTTCGCAAACGCCGAGTTGTTCTGTGACCGGGTGCTGGATGCGGTGGCGACATCGCCTACGCCGGTGCGCTGGCTGGTGGTGGCGGCGGAACCTGTTACGAGCGTAGATGTCACTTCCGCCGATATGCTGGCCGATCTGGATGAGACATTGCACGCGGCGGGCATTGAGTTGTGTCTCGCCGAGTTGAAGGACCCCGTCAAAGACAAGCTAAAGCGATTCGGGCTCTTTGCACGGCTTGGCGAAACGGCGTTCTTTCCGACAACCGGTTCCGCCGTCAGCAGCTACCTCGCGAGCCATCCGGTAGAGTGGGTGGACTGGGAGGACAGGGATCGCTAGGGAAGGGATGCTCGAACTGGCAACCGTTTCGATCGGAGCCCCTATACCCGGCAATCATCGCCATGACGGTCAGGATTTCCTGTGCTTTCGTGACGAACGCAAAGTACTCGGATGCGTTCGCCAATGTCCCTGCCAGGATGCTCTTTTTCCCCGCGTGGCAGTGGATGATTTCGTTTCGCCCGCGCCGCCGTTCTGCGCGTTCACGTCCAGGGCTCCGCCGAGCCCCTGCGGGTCGGCGACGCGGGCGAGCTCAATGTCGGCCGCGAAGTGATGATGGCGCACGATGCTGGCGTCGAGCAATTCAAGCTCCCGGAGCAACGCCGGGTGGCGGAACTCGGGCAGCGTGTTCGTCAGGTTGACGATCATGGCCCGCAGGCGCCGCTCGATCTGCAGACTGCCCGCACCGCAATGCCGTATTTCCCGGAACGTGACGTGAACGAAGTCTTCCCAGTCCGGCGTGCGAAAAATGACGCGCGGCCGTCCGCTGGCGTCGCTGAGCGTGCTGTTGGCCAGGGACCGCTGTCCGACCAGGCGAAGCAGCCGATGCAACTGGTCGATGGCGAGCACTGCGGTGGTCGGATCGTTGATGGCAGGCGATAGGGCCTTCAGGGCAATATCGACTTCAATGCGGAACGAGAACATGGGATCCTGCTCCATTGTGCGTTCGGAGCCGAGCGCGACCAGGTTCTGCAACTGGCGGTCGCTGATCGTATCGCTGCTGCCGGTCAAATAGAAGAGCGGTTCGTCCGTGGCGAGAAAATCGCCGACCTGCGCGGCGAATTCGATGATGCAGCCGGCTCGCTGCGCCTCGCGAGAAAGTCCGGCCAGGTTCACCGCCAGCACCACCCCGGATCCACCGGGGTGATAGACGATGCGATCGGGCGCCCCCGGCGTGCCCGGCTCCGCCCGGCCGTTGGTCCCGAATGCGCGCGAGCGTGACGTCCATGCCAGTTCAGTAGTGAAGCGCCGGCGAGCCGATTCTTCCGACGCAGGGTGAGGGTAGATGACCTCGATGACCGCAAACCCCTGCTCGGCGACGCGTCCCACGAGACTGACGGGCCGCAGCAGTCTTGCGGAATAGTCGATCAGCACGATGAATGCGACGAGTGAGCCGAGCCCAATGACCGTTGCAATGGATACTTGCAACTGAGGGACCGCCCAGGGTTGCCCAAGTTCTGCCATGGTCCGGTGGGTCCAGAGCAAGGAAAAGACGAAGAGCCCAACGATCCACCGGATCACGTTATCGCGCAGTAGCGTAGTCGCAATGATGCGCGGAGTATATTGGCCACCCGCAACCTGGATGGCAACGAGCAGGGAGCCGAATGTAAACACCAGGCAGGAGAGGTTTAACGTAAAGATGCGATCGAGTATTGCGTGAGCTTCCTCGACGCTCACGGCAAGCAGTCCGTGTTGCAGATCGAAGCCGCTGCGTTGAGACATCCAGTAGCCAATTCTGTCGATGGCCCTGTTAAGAGCGATCGCGGCCATCACGGCGAGAATGGGTACGATCCATAGCGACGACCTGACGTGGCTGATCAGGCTGTATCGACGGTTCCAGGCCATGTCGGACTTCCTCGCCCGTCACGCGGGCGGGTAATGCTTCTAACGAAGGTAAGTCTTCGCGCTTCTCCGTAACTGATGCAGTCCAAGCGCCACAACGCATGATCTGCCTCGCGCCACGCTGCGATAGCCGCGGGGTAGGGCGCTGTCTCGCGCATCTCGTTGCATCGATCTGGCTCAGCGGCCCATACGACGATCGTAGCTGCGCGAGATGCGTTGCAATAGCGTCTGATCGTGCGTATCGCTAGAGTCGAAGCGCACCTGCACACTACCGTCGGACTGCCGTTGCACGCGGGTCGTGACGGTGCCGCCGCCGAGTCTCCCGACGACGATGCCGTTGGCCGGATCCTCGACGGTGAGCGCCAGTCCCTCGTCGCGCATTGCCCCTGCGGCAGCGGCAAATGATCGATCGTAATTCGCAGGCGTCGTCACCACTGTTCCGGCGACCGGTACTGCGTAATACGTGCAGGCCGCCAGGCTGATGAGGGCGCAGCACCCGGCGGCGAGCAGAATGCGTATCAAGGTTGCTCCTTGGTCCATCCGGGAGCGGGATCGAACGACTTGGTTGCGGCGGCCTTGGCCGCGCTATCAGGTCCAAGGTCTCGTTCGTAGACTTGCCCGTCGTGACTGACCATGAAGCTCTTGATACCGGTTTCTCCGTAACGAACCGGCCAGGCAATCACGGCAAAACCGCCGAAAAGCTTACCGTTCACGACATAGTCATACGCTCCGCCCGGGGCGTGAGGGCCTTGCGAGGTCAGCAGCTTGTAGTGATAGCCGTAGTAGCCCGCTTGCGATGGGTTGCGCGTGCCGGCCGTGATAAAGGCTTCGCCAAGAGGGCTCGGTTTTTCGTCGGGGCCAGTAGGCCAGTACAGGCCGTCGCGCTTGCCGGGCGAACTCGATAGTTTCCTGGCGTAAACAAGCACGCCACTGCCGTCATGGTCCGTGCTGGCGTATTCGCGTTGCGCATCGTAGATCGCCAGCATGGTCTGAATGACGGCAAGCTCGTTTCGTCCAATGCGGCGCAAGCGCATTTCCTCCACGCCGGCGTGCGTGTCGAAATGCCAGCCCTGCGGCGATTTCACGAGAGGAATGGGCAGGGTCCAGCCGTCATTGCCTACCTTGATGTCTGCACGTTCGCTGCCCGATGCCTGAATCGCATGTGACGTTTTCCAGGCTGTCAGGAAGCGGGTTCGCAACTCGGCGCCCACAGGAGGAATGAGCTCCCGAAAGTAATTGCCAAGCAACGACTTCAAGGCGGCTTCGTCGTCGTTGGCAATCGCATCGCCAAATGCAGTCATTGCATCTTCAGCGGATTTGAAGTCCTTCTGCGCGTATGCCGCCTGAGGTGCCGCGAGGCAAAGTGTCAGCGCAACGATAACTGCGCTGCCGATTGCGCCAAGCCGGGCCGCGAGGAATCGTAGTGGTGACTTCATGCTTTTGTCTCCTTAGCGCCTGCCACGTCCGCCACCGCCACCACCAGCCCGCGCTCCGCCGCCCTGTCGACTAAAGCTCGAAGACTGCGCACTTGCGCGCCCCCGGTTGAAGTCTTGCTGCGAGGCGCCGCCACCGCCTACACCCTGGAAGGCGTTGTCTCGACCGCCGCCTCCGCCGCCGGTGGCGGCCCGACCGCCTCCCGCACTGGCCCGGTCGGAAACGTCCGCACGATTGGTCGAGCCGCCAACATTCGCCCCGCCGGCGCGGTTGCTGACGCCGGCATTATTTGCCCCACCGCCACGCTCACCCACGCCGCCATTATTTGCCCCACCGCCGCGGTTAACCGCACCCGCATTATTCGCTCCTCCGCCACGGTTGCCCGCACCGGCATTGTTCGCTCCGCTGCCGCGATTACCCGCGCCGGCGTTATTTGTCCCACCGCCGCGGTTACCGCCGCCGGCGTTGTTCGCGCCGCCTGCACGGTTGCCGGCGCCAGCTCTGTCGGAGCCCGCGGCGCGGTCAGTCGCGCCACCGGTACGGCCACGAAAGTCGCCGCGTGCGTCGGCGCCCGAGACGTTCTTCGAGTACTTCTCACGGGACGCGTTGTCGCGATAGGCGACGCCCTGGCGATGGCCCGCATCATGCTGCCACTTGCCGCTCTGAGCCTTGCTGCGGTCGAAGTTGCGATCGATATTGGCGGCCTTGTTGACATTGATATTGACGTCTCCGCCGCCCCAGTTGCAGTTGCCGAAGATTGCGCCGGCGGCCGCGAGGCCCACGCCCCAGGCGAAGCCGGTGGCAAGCGCGGCGCCGGGATAGTAAGCCGGAGCAGGTGGCCAGTAATACGGAGGATAAGCCGGAGCCGCCCAGGTGCCGTACACGACTGTCGGGTTGTAGGCCGGCACGTAGATCACCTCAGGATTTGCCGGTTCGATACGCACGATGGTCTGCGTGGTTTGCCCGCCAGCCGGGGCCGGTTCCGTCATCACTTTCTGTTGCTCATTGGACTTGAGGTTGCCCGATTTCTGCGCTCGCGCACGTAGCCGCTGCACGGCATCGAGAACGTCCTTTTCCTGCGCAAGAAACGCATCGCCGAGCTTCTGTGTCCAGTCGAGCTTGTCGTTCATCGGTTCGAGCACTTGCGGAAACGCAACGAGCGATTTCACACTGACGTCCCACGGCTGATCCTGCACGGCCTTCACGGCCTCATCACCCTTGAGCTTCGGATTGGCCTTGACCCAGCGCGCGGCATGCACGATCTCCAGCGGATAGGTCGAGGCCATCAATACCTGTGACAGGACGGAGTCCGGATAGAGTGCGATCGGCGCGACTAGCGCCTCGATCTCCTCCGGCTTGAATGTCGGCTGCTGCGCTTGGGCTTGTCCGGCGACATCGCTCGAGGGATTGGGAGTCTGGGCAGGCGCACTGCTGGAACCAAGTGTCAGCACAACGAGGAACCCCATGCACATCCCATAAGAGAGTCGCGCACTCCACTGGGTCATGGCCGCTCCTTTTCCAATATGATGGGTGGCACAGATTCTGGTTTTCAGGCGAGAGTCCCGAGAGATGCCCGCTTTGTCAGTACACCATCGCAAGCGGCGGATTACTATCGGCCTAAGGTCCTATATGCGCGCGCCTTCTGACGACTTGAGCGGCGCAATATCCAGACGCCATGTCTTTTCGAATTGGACACGGGAAATTGCGGTTGTGCGGAATGAAATCCATGACCGCTTCGAACAGCAGGAATGATGTTTGACCTCGTCATGCAATGGCGATTCCACTCGATGCATAGTTATCCGATAGTGTCGGCATACCCGTAAGACCAAGGTCCGATTACGGGTTCCTGCTGCCTGTGCTTCCATAAGGGCACGCTCAGATGTTCCTCGGTGTGAGTTTGCTTCGAGGTTCCCGGAGCCGGATACGAGCATGCGATACGTGTGCTTCGATCCTGCTGCGGCGAGCGGCGTCACCAGCGTGGCCCACATAATTATGGAGACTGGCGATGATTCCTCGCTCCGTTAAGGCGCCCGTCATTCCGGTCCCATTCAATCGGCTGTTAAAAGTGGTCGCGATCGTCGATCACACCAACGAACAGACCAAGGCCTTGCTCGATCTGATCGCGGCGGAGGGGTTTCGGATTGAAGTCAGGAACAACTTCATTCGCGACATTCATGAAGATGCGGGGGTCGGGGCGTACATCGCACTGGTGGACGGCGAGAACCTCGAGCACGCCCGCAAGATGGCGCTATTGATTCGTGCGCAGGGTTTTCTAACCCCTCTTTGGGCGCTTGCGGACTCGCACCGCATATCCAACCTTGCGGTGACGGGTGCGCTTGGCGAAGTGACGGGTTATATCTATCTCGGACAACAGTCGCCGGGCTTTTACGCGAAACAGGTGATAGCGAGCCTGGTCAAGTACGGGATGAGCCTTCTTCCGCCTTTTTTCGGCGGGCTGGTGGCCTACGACGCTGAAGCCAATATCGCATTCGATTGCCCGGGGCATCAGGGCGGACAGTTCTATCGAAAGTCGCCTGCAGGACAGCTGTTCTTCAAGCATTTCGGCGAGAGCATTTTTCGCAACGACTTGTGCAACGCCGACGTGGACCTTGGCGATCTGTTGATTCATGAAGGTGCGGCGGCTGAAGCGCAACGCCACGCCGCTGCAATATTTGGCGCGGACCAGACGTATTTTGTTCTTAACGGGACGAGCACGTCGAACAAGGTCGTGACAGGTGCCGTGCTCAAACGCGGCGACCTGGTGCTGTTCGATCGCAACAACCACAAATCGCTACACCAGGGCGCCCTGGTTCAGGCAGGTGCCATCCCGATCTTCTTGCCCACGGCTCGCAATTCATTCGGGATGATCGGTGCGGTGGACTGGGACGCCTGGGGGGAAAGCTGGCTGCGCGAGCAGATTCGTGCGAATCCCCTCGTGAAAGACCCGGAGCGCAGCAAGTTGGAGAGGCCGTTCCGCCTTGCCTGTATTCAACTCGCCACTTATGACGGCACGATCTACAACGTGCGCAAAGTCATGGAGAAGATCGGGCACCTCTGCGAGTATGTGCTGTGGGACGAGGCGTGGATCGGCTATAACGCGTTTCACCCGCTCTTCGAAGATCATAGCCCGATGCGCCTGAAAGGTCTGACGCCGGACATGCCGGGGCTTTTCTCCACGCAATCGGTCCACAAACAAGGCGCGGGTTTTTCGCAAGCCTCCCAGATCCATAAACGTGACGAGCACATTCGTGGTCAGAAGCGTTTTATCGAGCATAAGCGTTTCAATGAATCGTTCCTGATTCACGCTTCCACCTCTCCGTTTTATCCGCTATTTGCATCGATCGACGTCAACGCGAAGATTCACGAAGGTAAGGCGGGTGAAGTGCTGTGGGACGGGTGCATCGAACTCGGTATCGAGACTCGCAAGAAATTCCGGGAGTTCTCGCGTCACTATGCGTCGACAGGCGATACGCCACTGGAGCAATGGTTCTTCGACCCGTTCGTGCCCGATGTGGTGAACGTCAAGGACTCCCGGTTTACGGCGGATCTGACGAACGTCGCGTGGGAGGATGTTCCGACCGATGTCATCAAGCGCGAGCAGCAGTGCTGGACGTTCAACCCCGACGCGAGCTGGCACGGCTACGAAGGGTATGCCGAAGGCTACACGATGGTCGATCCCAACAAGCTGACCCTGCTCACCCCAGGCATCAATAGGAAGACCGGCGAGTATCTCGACTTTGGTGTGCCCGCAACGGTAGTTGCAAACTATCTGAGAGAAGAGGGCGTGGTCCCGGAGAAGTGCGATCTCAACAGCATCCTCTTCCTGATGACGCCGGCCGAGGACGAAAGCAAGCTGAATACGCTGCTTGCGAGACTGGTCAGATTCAAGAGCTTGTGGGACCGCGATGCGTCGCTGGCAGAGGTTCTGCCGAGTCTGTATGCCGTGCACCACGAGCGCTATGCCGGCTATACGCTGCGTCAGGTCTGCGACGAAATGCACAACTTCTACCGCGAAGCGAACGTCAGGAATCTGCAGAAGCTGTGCTTTCGTGCGTCCAGTTTCCCGGAGCTTGCCATGTCGGCAGAAGAGGCCTACGACGCCCTGGTCGCCAATGAAGTGGATTACGTACCGCTCGATAGTGTGAGGAACCGCATTTCCGCCACGCTGGCGCTGATCTACCCGCCCGGAATCGGCGTCGTGGTGCCCGGCGAACGCTGGGATGAACGTGCTGCGCCCATGCTCGATTACTTCCTCGCATTTCAGGAATCGTTCAACCGGTTCCCGGGCTTTAACTACGAGGTGCAGGGCGTGTACCAGGAAAGAGAAAACGGACGGATCCGGTTTTACACCTATGTGGTCCGCGAGTAGTCGGCGCGGAACCTATTGAGGAGTGGGTGCCATGGCTGAAGCGAAAAAGAAAATGAACGTCATGCAGTTGACGTTCATCGTGACCGTTAACATGATGGGCTCAGGCATCATCATGCTGCCGGCCAACATGGCCAAAGTCGGAGCGATTTCGTTGCTGTCGTGGGTGGTGACAGCGGTGGGTTCGATGGCGATTGCCTATGGCTTCGCGCAGGCGGGCATTCTCAACCAGCGGGCGGGCGGCATGGCTGCCTACGCGGAGGACGCCTACGGCAAGTCGGGCTACTTCCAGGTGTTTTTCCTTTACTTTGTGTCGGTTGCCATCGCGAACGTAGCGGTCGCGAGTTCGGCGCTGGGCTATCTCGCGGCGTTCTTTCCCGGCCTGACGGCCTCTCCGATCGCCACGTGCATGGGCGTGATCGGCCTGCTTTGGCTTACCACCGTCGCGAACTTCGGTGGCCCGAAACTGACCGGGCAGATCGGTTCGGTAACCGTGTGGGGCGTCATCCTGCCGGTTGGATTCATCTCCATTGGGGGCTGGTTCTGGTTCCACGGCGGTACATTCATGGATTCGTGGAACCCGAAGGGAATGCGGCTCGTGGAGGGCATGGGTTCGAGCATTTCGCTCACGTTATGGGCGTTCCTCGGCATGGAGTCGGCGGTACAGAACTCGTCTGCCGTGGAGAATCCGAAGCGCGACGTGCCCTTGGCCAGCCTGTTCGGAACGCTGGGCGCGGCCGTCATATACATCCTGTCCACAGCCGTAATCCAGGGCATCGTGCCCAACGCCGATCTGGCGAAGTCGACCGGTCCGTTCGGTCTCGCGTATGCGCGGATGTTCACCCCGCTGGTGGGTAACATCGTGATGGCGCTCGCGGCAATGGCGTGTGTGGGCTCCCTGTTGGGCTGGCAGTTCACGCTCGCGCAGACGGCAAAAGACGCGGCCGACAGCCGCATGTTCCCAGCCGTGTTCGGCAAGGCGAACCGCATGGGCGCACCGGTCGTCGGCATGATCATCATGGGCGCGGTCCAGTCGCTCATGGCGTTGTCCACGATTTCGCCGAACCTGAGTGAACAATTCGAGGCGCTCGTCAACCTCGCGGTGGTGACGAATGTGGTGCCGTATATCGTTTCGCTGTCGGCGCTGTTCGTGATGATGCGCAATGCCGGAACGGAGCCTGCCGTATACCGGCGCAATGCGATTGTGACTGTCGTGGCCATGCTTTACTCCGTCTACGCGCTTTATGCGGCGGGCAAGGACGCCGTGCTCGGCGGCATGCTGGTGATGGCGATCGGTTACGTGATCTTTGGGTTTATCGCGCCGCGCTTCTCTGCCACGCGCGGAGCTGCGCGGGCTGCCGCGGCGGCGGCGGGGACAGCCGCGCTGGTGATCGCGATCGGGATGGCGGCCGCTTTCACGCCGCATCGGGCGCATGCCGCCGGTGTGGTTGTGACGAATGCGTCGGCGGGCAGTCTCGCGCGAATCAAACAGTCGGGCAAAATCAATCTTGGCTATGTGAGTGATGCGCAGCCATTCGCCTATCAGGACGAAGCGGGTCATGCGTCCGGCTACGCCGTGGCGCTATGCCAGAAGATCGCCGACCATGTCAAAGGCGCGCTTGGGCTTTCCGCACTGGCGGTGCAGTGGGTGCCGGTGCCGGTCAACGACCGCTTTCGCGCCGTGCAGGAGGGGCGAATCGATTTGCTGTGCGGCGACGCCGACACGCTGACTGCAAGAAAGGAGATTTCGTTCTCGATTCCCGTCTATCCCGGCGGCGTCGGGGCGATTCTTCGAACGGACGCGTCCCTTGGGCTGAGGGAAATACTTAGCGGCAACCAGACGCCAAACCGCCCGTTCTGGCGTGCCTCGCCGGCTCAAGTCCTGTCACAACAAACCATTGCCGTAGTGGCAGGTTCGCCCACCGAGCGGTGGGTGGCAGGAAAGCTCCAGTCGTTCGATATCACGGCAACGGTCACGCCGGTCGCGGGTGTCGACGCGGGCGTGCAACAGGTGCTCGACCGCAAAGCCAATGTGTTCTTTGCAGAGCGGGCGCTCCTGTTGGCGCGGGCAAAGAGCAGTTCGTCGGCGAAGGAGTTGAGCGTCCTCACTCGCCAGTTCACCTATCTCCCTGTCGCCATCGGTATGCCGCGGGGAGACGACGATTTGCGGCTGCTGGTTGATCGCACACTCAGCGAGACATTCGCATCAGCGGATTTTCGGACAATGTACACAGCCTGGTTCGGCCAACCTGACGAAGACGTGCTGCGCTTCTTCCGGTTGAGCGCGTTGCCGGAGTGAGCGACGATGTGGGTTGCGCTCGCCGACCGGCAGCACCCACGCCCGCGTGGGGCGTGCTGTCAATAAATCATTGATAGATAATAGCTATTTTGTTTTTCGTCGATCGGGTAATAGCCTGTCTGGCGGCGAAACCCGCTCTCTGTGCCAGGAAGCCGAATCAAAAACCCCGTAAGTTCACGTGCTTACGGGGTTTTGCGTTTGCGGCCCGTCATGCGGTCCAATAGATGGCGCAGCGTCATGCAACCTTGCCGTTGAAGTTTGGTCATGCGTTCACCCACTCGCGTGAAGTCTCTGTACCTCGTGCGAAGGGGCACATTTTGTCGACGCTTCGCTAAATGCGGTGCCGGAGACGAGCGTGAAAAAGCGACGGCTCGTCCTCAAGAACGACAAATGGTTGCCGTTAGAGCGTACAGAGGTTTTGCGAAAGCAAAAATTGAACGCTCGTTGCGCATCGACGACCCATTGCCGCTGAGAAGCATCCTAAAATGCGCGACTAGACCAGATTTCCCGAGGAAACGGCGGCAAGGACATACCGTCGGGCCCGGGGGATTGACAAGAACTAAATGATGCGACATTCCGCTACGGAGGCGCTGTGATTCGGAACTGGCTTGGCGGTGTGTTATTGGCGACATGTTGCGTGGGCAACGTTTTTGCGGCGGGGCCGGATTGTTCCCGGCCATTCACGCTCGGATTGCACGACCACGGCCTGCTTTATTCGCTCGATACCGATAGCGGTATCGACAAGGATTTCGCCGATGAGTTGATCCGGCGTAGCGGCTGTCAGATCAAGGTCAATCTGATGTCGCGCGCGCGTATCTGGAAGCTGATCGAGTCGGGCGCGCTCGATTTCAGTCTCTCCGGCATCGCGAATGACGAGCGCAACCAATATGCTTCGTTCGCATGGTACTTCAGCAACAAATATTATCTGCTCGTGCGCAAAGACGCGGGTATTCATGACGTCGCGGAGTTCCAGCGCGATGAACACGCCCAACTCGGCGTAATTCGCAGTTTTCGCTACAGCGATTCCGCCAATGAACTGGTCGACAAACTGACTTCGGAAAACCGGGTAAGCCAGGCAGGGGGACTCGAACCGCTCTATCAGGCGCTCATTCTTCGGCATATCCAGGGCATGATTATCGAGCCATTCGACTATCCCGCGCTGGAAGAGAAGAAGATCCGCGACGTGACGACGATCATCGAATTCAACGATCCCTCCGTGCCGCACGGACTGATCATGTCGAAGAAATCGCTCCCGGAAGCCGAACGCAGGAAGTGGCGGGCGTTGGTGGACGAAATGCGCGCGGACGGGACGGTGCGCCGCATCTTTGAGAAGTACTTCAGGCCGGAACTGGCCGATGCCATGGTGAACTTCAAGGCGACGCCGTGATCCGGCTGCGCACCGTCCTGTTGCCGCTGCTCGTGTTGAGCGCGTCGCTGTGCGTGACGTGGATGGTATGGAACCACGAGCGGCAAGCGACCAGCAAAGAACTGCGCACCCAGTTTGATTACACTCTGGGCGATGCCGTTAGCCGCGTCGAACAGCGCATGGCGACCTACGAGCTCATGTTGCGAGGTGTGCAGAGTCTGTTCGCCGCGAACGGAATGATCGACCGCGACAGGTTCCGGCGCTATGTCGGCGCGCTGAATCTGGACGCGAATTTTTCCGGCGTCCATGCCGTCGGCGTCGTCGAATGGGTGCCTGCGGCGCGCAAGGCGAGCCACGTGGCGAGAATGCGCGAGGAAGGCATCGCCGGCTATACGATCGAGCCCGCGGGGCAGCGCGAGGACTATGCGCCGGTCGTTCAGCGCGAGCCCTATGTCGGCCTCGCACGCAGTTCGCCCGGCTTCGACGCGTGGAACGATCCGGTGCGGCGCGCCGCCATGGAGCGGGCGCGCGACTCCGGCATGGCGGCGCTTTCGGGAACGGTGCATCTGTCGGTCGACATGGATTCGGACCGGCGGCCGGGGTTCATCATGTACCTGCCGATCTACGCCGCCGGCGAAACGCAGGAGAACGCCGCGCAGCGCCGGGCCCACATTACGGGTTGGGTCTATGCATCGTTCCATATGCACGATGTGATGGCGAGCCTCTATGGCGAACAGCCGGCCGGCGTCTCGCTGGCCGTCTACGACGGCGTAGCGCCATCGGACGCAGCGCTTCTGTATCGCACCTCGGCAGCGAGCAGCCGGCATGCGCCGGCGCTGATTTCGGCCAACGAATACCTGGTCGTGGACGGGCGCGACTGGACACTGTCGATGAACGCCTCCGACGAATTTCGCTCCCGGCTAGGGAGCAACGCCGAGATGCTGATTGCGGGCGCCGGCATTGGCTTGAGCCTGTTGCTGGCCCTTCTGACGTGGCTCATGGTGACAGGGCGGGAGCGCGCTATCCGGCTGGCTTCGGCCATGACGCGGGAGCTGCGCGAAAGCGAAGAAAAGTTTCGTGCGATTGCCGACTGCACGGTGAACCTGGAGATCTGGTGGGGACCGGACGGGAAACCGCGCTGGATCAATCCGTCCGTCGATCATTACACAGGCTACACAGTCGACGAATGCATGGCCATGCCTAACTTCGCGCGCACGCTGATCCATCCGGACGACATAGCGCGCGTTGCGCCGGAGTTTCAGAAAGGGCTTCAGGGCTTTCGCGGCGACGATCTCGAGTTTCGTTGCGTGCGCAAGGATGGCTCGCTACTCTGGCTTTCAGTGTCATGGGTTCCGATCAGCAATGCGAGAGGAGACTTCGTCGGTTTTCGCACGAGCGGGCGCGATATCACCGAGCGCAAGAAGTCCGAGGAGAAGATCCGGGAGCTGGCCTTCTACGACACGCTGACCCGCCTGCCCAATCGCGCGCTGCTCCTGGACCGCCTGAGAGAGTCGATGTTGGCGAGCCGCGAGAACAACGTGTGCGGCGCGCTGATGTTCATCGATCTCGATCACTTCAAGACGTTGAACGATACGCTCGGACATGACAAAGGCGATCTGCTCCTGCGGCATGTTGCGTATCGGCTGTCCAGCAGCGTCAACAAGGGAGACACCGTCGCGCGGGTGGGCGGTGACGAGTTCGTTGTGGTGCTCGGCAATCTGAGTCTGGACAAGGCGGCCGCCACTGCGGAAACCGAAGCGGTAGGCGAAAAGATTCTCGCCGTGCTGGGCAGAACGTATCAGCTCAATGGCGTTCAGTTCCGCAGTACCGCGAGCATCGGCGTCACCGTCTTCAACGGCGAGCAGACCTCCACCGACGAACTGTTCAAACAGGCCGATCTGGCCATGTATAAATCCAAGGAGCGTGGCCGCAACGCCATGTGCTTCTTCGATCCCGCAATGCAGACCACCGTGCTGAAGCGGGCCGAGCTCGAGGTAGGGCTGCGCGACGCGATCGAGGAGAACCGTTTCGTTCTCCACTATCAGGCGCAAGTCGTGGACGGCGGCTATATAGCGGGTGCCGAGGCGCTCGTGCGTTGGGAGCATCCTGCGTGCGGCCTGATAGCGCCGGGCGAGTTCATTCCGCTGGCGGAGGAGACGGGCCTCATCCTGGAGATTGGGCGAACCGTACTGGAGTCTGCCTGTGCGCAACTCGCGCTGTGGGCAACGCAGCCGTCCATGGCGCATCTGTCGATCGCAGTGAACGTCAGCGCCCGGCAATTTCGCGAACCGGACTTCGTGGAAAGCGTGCTGGCAGTCATCAATCGAAAAGGGGCGAGGGCGGACAGGTTGAAGCTGGAACTGACCGAAAGTGTTCTCGTTGAAAACGTCGAGGACATCATCGAAAAAATGGACGCCCTGCGGGCCCGCGGCGTGACTTTCTCGCTGGATGACTTCGGGATTGGATACTCGTCGTTGTCTTACCTGAAACGATTGCCATTGGACCAGTTGAAAATTGACCGCTCTTTCGTGCGCGATATTCTGGAAGACCCTAATGACGCCGACATTGCGAGAACCATTGTGGCGCTGGCGCGCAGCTTCGATCTTGGCGTGATCGCCGAGGGCGTCGAGACTGAAGCGCAGAGAGACTTTCTTGCCGTAGCAGGATGCCATGCCTATCAAGGTTTCTTTTTTTGCGAGCCGCTTCCGATCCAGGGTTTCGAGCAGTTCGTGCAGAACTTCGGGTCCAGTGGGCAGAGGGAAGTCTGGCCGCGGGGGCGCGATGAGAGAAACGTTGATTCGGGCTCGATGACCTGAGCGATATTGCGCAACGCACAATCGTACGATCGTTTCTGAATATTACAATCCCGCGCGTTTCTGTAATCTGTAGAATGCGTGGATGGAAACACACAGCATTCGAGACGCAAGCTCTTTGCGCTACGTAGCCGGCCTCGACGGACTTCGGGCCATTTCAATGCTGCTGGTCGTGCTGTTTCATTACACGAGCTATTTTTCCAGCCGCCTCGCGGGGCTCG
This sequence comes from Paraburkholderia sp. RL17-383-BIF-A, assembly GCF_046028015.1. Taxonomy (NCBI): domain Bacteria; kingdom Pseudomonadati; phylum Pseudomonadota; class Betaproteobacteria; order Burkholderiales; family Burkholderiaceae; genus Paraburkholderia; species Paraburkholderia sp. RL17-383-BIF-A. Next base: position 32,713 of record NZ_JARESR010000017.1, read on the forward strand.
ACGGTGCATGGCCCGCCATCGTGCGTATTGCGTCGACGGGCTGGATCGGCGTCGACGTGTTTTTCGTGATCTCTGGCTTTCTGATCACCACCACGTTATTGAAGAGGCCGGTCGACTCGGTCGCGTCATACTCGACATTCATTCGGCGCCGTGCAATCAGGTTGCTGCCGGCCTACGTCGCAAGCCTGCTGATATTCACGCTTGTCGCGCTACTGCTCGATCCGCATAGCAAGGTATTGAAAAACGAGTATCTGCTATGGACATTCACAGCCAGCCTGCAGTCGCTGCTGGGTGACCGGGTCGCGCTTGCCGATCAGCATTTCTCCATGGCGCATTTCTGGACACTGGCGTTGGAGTGGCACTTTTACCTCGTATTCCCCATTCTCGTCGCCCGTTGTCGCTCGTACTTTCGCCCGGCGGTGGCGCTGTTGCTGATCGCGATAGCTTTCAGAGTGATATGCCATTTCGCCGGGATATCCGACAACGGCATCTATACATTCACGCTTTGCCGGATCGACTCGATCGCGGCAGGTTGCCTGCTGGCACTCGTGCCGGCCCGCATTGGCCGCAGGCAGTCAGCAGCGGCGGCGGTGCTCGGCGCGGTGATCTTCATATCGATCTGGTTTGCCCTGGCGCTTGCAGACGTCCCATTCAAGACGCTGGCGTGGCTTCAGACTTTTGGCTATACCCTACTGGCGGTCTCGCTCGCGTTGATGATGTACCGGGTCATCCATTCCTCCCAGCGCTCAATGATCGTGCGTGCGCTGGAATTCAAGCCCCTTGCGGCAATGGGGCGCGCAAGCTATAGCCTGTACATCTGGCATTTGCCCTTTTATCCGGCCATCGTGCTGGCCGCGCAAAACAACTTCACAGATGTCAGGCTCGCCTATCTGGTCGCGGCACTGACCGGCGTCCTGATGACGGCGGCGCTCGGAGGTCTCTCTTATCTGTTCGTGGAATCCCGGTTTACCCGGGCGCGCCCGACCGTGCTTGCCTGAAGACGGAGTGCCGTCGCGCCGCAACGCGTTGCCCGTGCTGCCGATTCTCCTCGATCGGCCACGTCATGTCACCACGGTAAGACTTGCCGCGCGGGGCCGTACAGCAAAACCGATCATCTTGCTCTAAACTGGCTGCCGCCCAAGCAAGCCCAATCAAGACCAAGATACTCATGCCGCCAGAGCCCGCCGACCCATCCGGTTCCTCATCCGTTAGTTTGCCGAAACAGCCTGCATTTCAACGTTTCTGGTGCACCCGCATCCTCTCGTCGCTGTCCTTCCAGATGCTCGCCGTGGCGATGGGCTGGCACATCTACGCGCTCACCCATAGCGCCTTCGCACTGGGCCTCGTCGGCCTCGCGCAATTTCTGCCGATGTTCGTGCTGACGCTCGTCGTTGGCCATGTCGCCGACCGTTACGACCGCCGGCGGATCGCGGCCATCTGCCAGAGCCTCGAAAGCGTCGCAGCATTGCTGTTCGTCGTCGGCACGTTCGGCGGCTGGATCAGCGCGCCGGTCATCTATGTGCTGGCCGCATGCGTCGGCGCGGCGCGCGCCTTCGAGTCGCCCGCGGTGGCTTCGCTGTTGCCGGGCGTCGTTCCGCGCGGACAGTTGCCCAAAGCGACGGCCTGGGCTACGTCCGCGAATCAGACCGCGCAGATCGCGGGTCCGGCGCTGGGCGGTCTGCTTTACGGCATTGGCCCCGGCGCGGCCTATCTCGCCTGCACGCTGTCGTTCGCCGCCGCCGCCACGGCCGTGTGGGGCATTCCACTGCGGGCCAGGCCGGCGAACCGCGCGCCCGTCACGCTCGACTCGGTTTTTTCGGGCATTGCCTTCATTCGCAAGGAGCCGGTCATTCTCGGCGCGCTGTCGCTCGATCTATTTGCCGTGCTGTTCGGCGGCGCGACCGCTCTGCTGCCGGTCTTCGCGCGCGATATCCTGCACACGGGGCCGCTCGGCCTCGGGCTGTTGCGCTCGGGTACGGCCATCGGCGCGCTCGCGGGCACCATCTGGCTCGCGCATTTCCCGCTGCGCAACCGCCCCGGCGCGGCGATGTTCGGCGGCGTGATCGCGTTTGGCGCGGCCACGGTTGTGTTCGGTCTGTCGCATCAGTTCTTCGTCTCACTCGCCGCGCTCATGGTGCTGGGCGCCTCGGACACCATCAGCGTGGTAGTGCGCCTGTCGCTCGTGCAACTGCGCACGCCGGACGAAATGCTGGGGCGCGTCAGCGCGGTCAATTCGCTTTTCATCGGGACGTCGAATCAATTGGGCGAATTCGAGTCCGGTGTGACGGCGGGGTGGTGGGGCGCGCAGCCGGCTGTCCTGGTTGGCGGTGTGGCGACTATCGCGGTTGCTTTGCTGTGGATGCGCTTTTTCCCGGAACTCAGGCGCACGCGCTCGCTGGAGCGTGAACAGGAACTGGCGCCGAGCCACTGATCGCCGCAGCCGGCGCAAGGATATGCCGCGGCTCGCGCGACGCCTGCGTGCGCATGATTCGGCACGGGGCTTCACCCGCTATGATGATGACATCGTCACTCGGCTCCTCTCATCATGCGCATTGCCCCATTGCCTCCGCTCCAATGCCTGGTCGCATTCGAATCGGCCGTACGGCATGCCAGTTTCACTAAAGCGGCCGCGGAACTGCATCTGACGCAGAGCGCGATCAGCCGCCAGATCGCGCAACTTGAAGACTTCCTTGGCCGCTCGCTCTTTGTGCGTGAGCACCGCGCGCTACGTCTGACGATCGCCGGTGAAGGATACGCGAAGCACGTGCAGTGGCTACTTGCCAATTGCTCCGAGGCCACGCTGGATGTGATGAAGCGCTACGGCGATCTGGAATTGACGATTGCGTGTTCGTCCGGCGTCGCGGTGCTGTGGCTCACGCCGCGGCTCGGCGCGTTTCGCGCGGCACACCCGAACGTCAAGATCAGAATGATCGTGCGCGACGGGCTCGCGTCGCTATCGCCCGCGGAATTCGATGTGGGCCTGTACTACATCCGCCAGCGCGCCGAGCCGCATTTCGCCGCGCGCCGCCTGTTCGACGAAGACGTGTACCCGGTATGTTCGCCGGGATATCTCGCCGGCCGCGTGCTGCAACCCGCCGATCTCGTGCACGAAACCTTGTTGATGCAGGAAGACGGCCAGCGGCAATGGATGTCGTGGTCCGAATGGTTCCGTCTCAATGATCTGCAGATGCCGGCTGCGCCGCAGGCGGTGGTCGTCAATCATTATCCGCAGCTCGTGCAGATGGCGATTCTCGGCGAGGGCGTGGTACTCGGCTGGCGGCACATGATCGACGCATGCCTGAGCGAAGGACTGCTGGTGCGCGCCACGCAGGCGTCGGCGAGTCACGGTGGCGGCTATTACGTCGTGTCGCCGAACGACCGCTCGCAGAACCAGGCGGCGCGCCTCTTCACGCGCTGGGTGTTCGAACAGGCCGAAGCACAGACGGGCAGGGCGCCGGGCTGAAACAGGCATGCATGCGCTACACGCATGCATGCATGCGAATCTTTCGTTTCGAAAACAAATCAGGTCTCTCTAGCATCGGGGTTATGCAAGCGAAAGCGCCATTCGATCATGGCGTGGCGCGATGCGACACTATCGCCGACAGGCAGCCAGATGAGGAAAGGGACCATGCAAGGAACGCTTTCATCCAACCTTCCACTCTCCGTGGATACGCTCGCGCGGCAGCGGCGCCGCGCCATCATCGCCACGGTGCTCGGCAATGGGCTCGAGTGGTTCGACTTCACCGTCTATAGCTTTTTCGCGGTCATCATCGCGAAGCTGTTCTTCCCGACCGGCAATGAGCTGACCTCGCTGCTGCTCGCCGTGGCCACCTTCGGCGTGGGTTTTTTCATGCGTCCGGTGGGCGGCATCGTGCTCGGCGTGTACTCGGATAAAGTCGGACGAAAGGCGGCGCTCTCGCTGACCATTCTGTTGATGGCGGGCGGCACCGCGCTCATCGGCCTCGCGCCGACCTATGACCAGATCGGCTTGTGGGCGCCGGTGCTGATCGTGGTCGCGCGCTTGTTGCAAGGCTTTTCGGCCGGCGGCGAGATGGGCAGCGCGACCGCGTTCCTCACGGAATACGCACCGCAGGACAAGCGCGCGTTCTATTCGAGCTGGATCCAGGCGAGCATCGGCTTTGCCGTGTTGCTGGGTGCCGCGGTCGGCACGTTCGTGACGGCGAGTCTGAGTGCGGACTCGCTGCATTCGTGGGGCTGGAGAATGCCGTTTCTGATCGGCATTCTGATCGGGCCGGTCGGCTATTTCATTCGCAGCCGCATGGACGAAACCCCCGCGTTCAGCGCGGTGGCCGAAGAAGCCAAAAACGATTCGCCGCTTGCCGAAGTGTTCCGTACCTTTCCGCGCGAGACGTTCGCCAGCTTTTCGATGGTGATTCTGTGGACCGTTTGCACCTATGTGCTGCTGTTCTATATGCCGACCTATTCGGTGCGTACACTGCACTTGCCGCAATCCACCGGTTTTCTTGCCGGCATGCTCGGCGGTCTGATGATCATGTGCTTCTCGCCGGTAGTCGGCAAACTCGCTGACCGCTTCGGCCGCCGCCGTTTTCTCTCGGGCGCCGCTGTCTCGATCCTGCTGCTCGCCTGGCCGATGTTCGCCTATATCAACCGGGCACCGGGCCTCGCTTCGCTGATGGTGTTCCAGGGCGTGTTCGGCGTGCTGATCGCGACCTATACCGGCCCGATCCTCGCTGCGTTCTCCGAGCTGTTTCCGACCAAGGTGCTGTCGACGGGCCTCTCCGTCGCCTATAACTTCGCCGTGACGATTTTCGGCGGCTTCGCGCCGTTCTTCATCACGTGGCTGATTGCTTCGACCGGCAGCAATATGGCGCCCGCGATCTACGTGATGATCGCCGCGACCATCAGCCTGGTGGGTACGTTCTTCGTGCGCGATCCGCGCCGGGCCGGCACCTGAAGCGGCGGGTCCGGCTGAGGTTGGCCGGACGCATTTCCTCATCAAGTCAGGAAGATATCAATGAGCATTACGGTAATCAGCGGCGGCAACCTACTCGATCTGGTCCAGGGCGTGTTGATCGAGCATCAGCATGTCGTGATCGAAAACGGCCATATCGTCGAAGTCACCGATCGTCCCGTCGATCTGCCCAACGCGCGTGTTATCGATGCCCGTGGCAAAACGGTGATGCCTGGTCTGATCGATTGTCACGTGCACGTATTGGCTTCGCGCGCGAACCTCGGCACGAACGCGGCGCAGCCGAATATCCTCACCGCGATTCGCGCGCTGCCGATTCTGAAGGCCATGCTCGGCCGCGGCTTTACGAGCGTGCGCGATGCGGGCGGCGCGGACTGGGGTTTGACGCAGGCGCTGGAAAGCGGGCTGGTTCCGGGGCCGCGTATTTTCCCGTCGGGCAAGGCGCTCTCGCAGACGGGCGGACACGGCGATTTCCGTCCGCGTGGCGACATGCTCGAACCGTGCTCGTGCTGTTTTCGGGCGGGCGCGATTGCGCGCGTGGTCGACGGCGTGGATGCGGTGCGGCTTGCCGCGCGTGAAGAGATTCAGAAGGGCGCCACGCAGATCAAGATCATGGCCTCGGGCGGCGTCGCTTCGCCGACCGATCCGATCGGCAACACGCAGTACTCCGAGGATGAAATTCGCGCGATCGTCGCCGAGGCCGAGGCGGCCAATACTTACGTGATGGCGCACGCGTACACGGGCCGCGCGATCTCGCGTGCGATTCGCTGCGGCGTGCGCACCATCGAGCACGGCAACCTCGTCGACGAAGCCGCCGCGAAGCTGATGCGCGAACACGGCGCGTTCGTGGTGCCGACGCTGGTTACGTATGATGCACTGGCCAGACACGGCGCCGATTATGGCTTGCCGGCCGACTCGATCGCCAAGATCGAAACCGTGCGGCAAGCGGGGCGCGATTCGCTGCAGATCTATGCGAATGCCGGCGTGCCGATGGGCTTCGGTTCGGACCTGCTCGGCGAAATGCACACGTTTCAGAGCGACGAGTTGCGCATTCGCGCCGACGTGCTCGGCAATCTGGAAGCCTTGCGTTCGGTCACGACGATCGCTGCGGAGATCGTCGATCCGAGCGGCAAGCTCGGCGTCATCAAGGCGGGCGCGATTGCCGACATCCTCGTGGTCGACGGCGATCCGCTCAAGGACATCGGCGTGCTGACCGGGCAGGGCGAACGCCTCGAGTATGTGTTTCAGCGAGGCGAAGTGGTGAGCGAGCGCGGCAGCGTTGCATCGCGCTGATCGGCACACGTGGGTTTTGGCGCGGGCCGTTGTTTCAGGCCCGCGCGGCGCTCACGCGCAGTGCGGTCCATCGCACCGTCGCCAGAATCGATGCCGCGACGATCAATGCGCCGCCTACCCAGGCGGTCACAGAGATTCGTTCACCCAGCCACAGGCAGGCAAACAGCGCCCCGAACGCCGGTTCGCTGCCCATCAGCAGCGAGACGCGTGTGGGGCTGCTGCGCTTGATCGCGAAGTTCTGCGCGAAGAACGCGAACAGCGTGCACGCGATCACCAGATAGCCCACATAGCCCCAGAAAGCAGCGTGCCCCGCAATCGCGGGCATCGGCTGCCACTGTTGCGGCGCGAATAGCCAGGCGGCCGCGGCGCTGCCGAACGCCACCACACCCGACTGAACCGCGGTCACCGACAAAGGCGGCAGGGCCGAATCGCGCATCACGCGTTTGGTCACGCACACCGTCAATGCGCGCAGCAGGGCGGCGAACAGAATCAGCGCATCGCCCGGATTGAAACTGAGTGCGCCGTCCCCGGCGAGCAGCCATGCGCCGAGCAGGGAGAGCGCCACCGCCAGCCATTCGACGCGGCTCGGCCGGCGCTTGAGCAGCAACCATTCGACTATCGGCGTCAGCACGACACATAGGCTGATCAAAAAGGCGGCGTTGGCTGCGCGAGTCATCAGGATCCCGAAGGTTTCGCACAGGAAGATGCCCAGCAGCAGCGCGCCGGCAATGAACACGCCGCGCAGCGTGCGGGCGTCCGCAGCGCGCAGGTGGCGCAGAGCCGGCGCCAGGATCACGAAGGTGATGCCGAAGCGCAGCGCCAGCAAACCCAGCACCGGATAAAACTCCAGCGCACTCTTGACCACGCCGTAACTGGTGCCCCACACCACGGCGACAGCGAGCAGCATCAGATCGGACAGCATGAGCAGGCGTTCCTGTTTCGACATGGCGAACCTCGAGCTAAAGAGCCCGTATTGTCGAACTTTGCGTCAAGCGTGATAATCGGGTCATCGCGCACAGCGTTTATGTCGCGAATGCATTAATAGACCGCTCCCGCTCACGGACCCCAACGGACCCCGACGATGACCCCAACGGAGCTTTTCGCCTTGCTGCCGGATATGGCGGTGTTTGCGCGTGTCGTCGATGCCGGCAATTTCTCGGTGGCGGCGCGGCAACTCGGCAGCACGCCGTCCACAGTCAGCCGTCAAATCAAGCGGCTCGAAGACGCGCTGGCGACCCGCTTGCTCGAGCGCTCCACGCGCACGGTGCGGGTCACCGAATCGGGCGCTCAGGTGGCGCGCTTCTGCCGCGACATCGTGAGCGCCGCGTCCGGTGCGGTCGACGCGGCGGGGCAACTGGCCGGCAAACCGCAAGGCAGGGTCAGCTTGAGCGCGCCGACCCAGTTCGCGAAGTCCGTGATTCACCCGCTCGTTCCGGGCTTTCTGCGCGCTTACGACGAGGTGGACCTGCAACTCCTTTTCGCCGATCAGGACATCGACCCGCTCGCCGACGATGTCGATCTGGTGATCCGCCTGACCGAACATCCGCCGCAAGGTCTCGCGGGTCGCCGACTGGGCGCGGTGCACTGGTTGCTGGTGGCGTCGCCGGCGTATTTGAGCGAACGCGGTACGCCCGCGCAGCCACGCGACTTGCTGAAACACGCGTGCATCTACCTCGGCGAGACTGCCGACGACAACCGCTGGCGCTTTCGCCGCGGCACGGAGACACAGAGTGTCGATGTGAAAGGGCGCTACATCGCCAATCATGCCGGCGCGCGGGTTGAAGCTGCGCTGCAGGATTTCGGCATTGCATGCGTACCGGAGTTCGCCGTCCCGGAGTCGCTGTCGAGCGGCGAACTCATACAGGTCTTGCCGGAATGGAAACTCGAAGCGCGCGCGTATGTGGGCTCGGTGTGGCTGCTGTATCCGCCGAACCGATTTTTGCCGCCCAAAGTGAGGGCATTGATCGACTATCTCGTCGAGCATCTTCACGATGCGCTTGATACTGCATGACAAACATTGCGCGCGTGCTGAATAGCGGGAACTTGCCACGCTGTGTTGGTCCGCGAGCGAGGCGAACGTAGAATCGCCAGCGTCATCCACGATTCGATGCTGCCGCAACGATTAAACCGATCACGAGGAGAATGAGCATGAGCTTGCGCACTACCGGGCCGATTGCGGCGACTGTCTATCGCGGCGATTCGATTGAGAACACGCATCTGGCTCACGTCGCGGTGGTCGACGCGGATGGGCGCTTGCTGGCGTCATTCGGCGATCCGTCGCGCGTGACGCTGGCGCGTTCGGCGGCCAAGCCGGCGCAAGCGCTGGCGGTGCTGGAAACCGGCGCGTTGGAGCGGTTCGGTTTCGACGAAGCCGATCTCGCGTTGATGTGCGCCTCGCACAGCAGCGAGCCGCGCCACATCGAACGCACGCGACACATGCTGGCCAAGGCGCATGCGAGCGAAGCGGACTTGCGTTGCGGCGGCCACGCACCGCTATCCGACGCGGTGTACGTCGATTGGCTCAAGCGCGACTTCAAACCGGGCGCTGTATGCAGCAACTGCTCCGGCAAACATGCGGGCATGCTGGCGGGTGCGCAGTCGATCGGCGCGGCGATAGCGGGTTACGAGCGACCCGAGCATCCTTTGCAGGTGCGGGTGAAACACACGGTCGCGGACGTATGCGATTTACCCGACGATGCAGTGCAATGGGCCACGGACGGCTGCAATCTCCCGACACCGGCCTTTCCACTCGATCGCCTGGCACGTTTGTTCGCGAAGCTCGCTGCCGCGCAGGACGAGGTATCGAAGGAGGCGGCTGCCACACCGCGCACGAAAGCGCTTGCCCGAATCTACCGCGCGATGACGACCTATCCCGAGTTGGTCGCGGGCGAGGGCCGCTTCTGCACGCAGTTGATGCAAGCCTTCGATGGCGCGATGGTCGGCAAGGTTGGCGCGGACGGCAGCTACGCGATAGGTGTGCGGGCATCGGCGCAGACGGAGAGGGTGGGCGCACGCGGCGCACTGGGTATCGCGGTGAAGATCGAGGATGGTAACGTCGGCATCCTGTACGCGGTGGTCGCCGAATTGCTGGCGTTGCTCGACATTGGAACGCTGGAGCAACGCACGAAACTTGCGGCGTTTCATAGACCGAAGATGTTGAACACCATGGGCATTGAAACGAGCCGGCTGACTTTTTCGGTCATGCTTAAACGATCAACGGAGCACGGGGTCCAGTGAACGGTCGCTACGGCGCGCGCGGCGCCGTCGAAAGAATGACTGCCTTGTCATTGAGGGTGAAGGTGCGAGGACTCTGATGATTCCAGATGCACTATTACCGTGACTGTGCGGGGGATCCGCATATGAGCCGGCGGTGCAAAGCCGCTTGGACCGATGCTTCGCATAGAAACGCCAGAAAGGATGCAGCGGGATACTGTTCTCGTGGAATTGCCTGTGATCCAAAACTGATCGTTTAAAGCCGTAACGTGCATCAGACCGCTCTGGTTCAATTGAGAGACGATTTACCGGAGACGCAGGAAAAGACGAAATGTCTGTCAGTGGCTACGGCGGGGAGTTGAATGAAACGTCGTGGCAGCCTGTCCTGTGGTGTCCTGGAAGCGAGGCGCAAAAAAATAGATTGAGATATGCGTCGCGCATGCCCATTTCCTTTTTCGGACCAGTCTTATAGGGACTGCGCTCCATTGCCGCGAGTCTTGATGGTCTTGTTAATCACAAGCGGGAGACGGCATATGGAAAGCAAGGGTAACAAAGAGGTATTGCATCTGTTCAAAGATTGGCCCGCCAACACGATTTAACTCCGCCAAGCGTAGACGAACTATGAGACGACGCATTGCAGTGGTCGGCGACACGTTGAGCAGCGGCGGCCGGATTCCGCGCTCGACGGGGATATCGTCCTGTGCCAATGTCCAACTCCGCCTCACGTTACTGCGAGCCTCGCCGGCGAGTCGTGGTGCGATGACCGGGCCGAAGAATTCACGCATAGCGTGAATCCCCCTGGTATGAACGGTGCAACACCCGACAAGCAGCCCGATCGCTACGATGAGCAATTTTCGTTACTCGACGCGGCTGGTAGCGCGCTACCGAAGACGTATTACACGGTGTTCTTGCCATCGGGCGACCGCGTCCACGGTGTAACGGATTCGCAGGGCCGAACTAGTCGCCATCATACGGATAGCGCGCAATCCATACGAATCCACCTCGGCCACAAGGAGGAGCACTAATGCCTGATGCACTGGCAACCGCAACAACCAACACCGATCCGAATTCCTCTGTTACGGTGTACACGGACCGATTTGCCAAGCCGTGGAATGTCAGTAGTGGTGGCCTTTCCTTTATTTCTGTATGGGAGTCGGGGCTACTGAACGGCGTGAACTTTCAAGGGCACTACGTCACGGAGGGTTTTGTTTTGCAAGCGTATCTGGATAACGCCGGCATTCCAACGGTTGGGTGCGGGCACCGGATATTACCCACAGACCATATCCAGGTTGGACAGTCAATATCACTGGAGCGGGCGCGGGGCTTTAAGAGGCGGGATGTCGAACGAATGGAAAGAAGACTGAATAGTGATGTAATGGTGCCGCTATTTCAATTTGAATATGATGCTCTCGTTAGCATCGTTTATAACTGCGGCGCGGGCGACGGCGCAACAGGCATAATCCAGAAAGTGAACACTGGGCACTACCGGGCAATGTCTGACTTCATTTGTACCTACCGAGTGGGACACAATCGCGGCTTGCCGCATAGGCGATATTCGGAGGCACGTCTTTTCGCGTCGGGGGTCTACGATGCCTCTCATTAGCAAAGCGATTATTTTTTGCGTTGTCTTCGCGGGGCTTTGCAACGTGGTCATGGCGAACCCGGATCAAGAGTGTCTAAAACATCTCGGCGGCGGATACGGAGACACCTTATGTTATGGCAATCTAAGCGCCGATTTAGCCAGGAACAACAAGAAGATTTATGAAAATGTTCGTGCGAAGATACCAGTGGCGAATTCTCACGCGAAGCTACTGGACGCATACATGTCTGCACAAGACAATGCACTGAAATTCTGTGAATTGCAGCGCGACGCAGGCGCGGGATGGGAGAGAAGTTCAGATGGTTCCATGTTTCCAGCGCTCTATGGCGAATGTGTTTACAACGTCCGCAAGGCGCAGAATAAATTTCTGACGGATCTTCTGGAAATGTCAAAATGGTGAGAGTGCGCAGAATAACAATTGCCACGCAAGCCATCTACCGGCATTGGTTGGATTGCCAGCTTCGGTGAGCCAATGTCCTGTTAAATTTCATCACAACGCTAGTGCTCTTGCTTTAGCATGATCGTTTGAGTCTGCCGGTCCACGAACAGGACATGCCGATGGCGACCTTCCCCGTCGTCCTGCGCTGCTATGAAATGCAGTGGACCAGAACCCCAAAAAACGCCTCGTTTTCCTGAGTTACCGAAGAAGCAGAAGGCCATCCGTAATACAAGGCGCTTGCGGCCTGCAGATCAGGCTGTTCGAGGGTTTACCAGGCATCGCCTCACCCAAAAGAAAACTCAAACAACACCTTCAGCCGAAGGCACCACCCCCAGCGCATTCCGAATCGCATTAGCCAGCTCAGCAGCGGCAAACTTGGCCACATACCCATTAGCCCCGGCATTCTTGACATGCGCCTCGTTAGCGGCCCCGGTAAGCGAAGAATGAATAATGACCGGAATATCCCGGGTCCGTTCATCCGCCTTGATCTGCCGGGTCAGCATGAACCCGTCCATCTCAGGCATCTCGAGATCGGTCAAAACCAGCGCAATACTATCCTTCACCCGCGTTCCATTAGACGCGGACTCCCGAGCGACCTGCTGCAAGGTATTCCACGCTTCTTCCCCGGTCTTGGTCATGACAAAGTCAGCCCCAATCGCGCTCAAAGCCTGCTCGATGAGCTTGCGAGCAAACCCGGAATCATCAGCAGCAAGAATCTTCGCTCCACGCCGGATACCCAACGCCTCTCCCACCGAAGCAGGATCGACACTCGGATGCTGTGACGGAAACACGTCACGCAACACCTGCTCCACATCGATCACCTGAGCGAGCCGCGAATCACCCGTGTTGCCGTCGATCCGCGCAATACTCGTGACAAGATTGCCGCCGGCCGCGCCCTCGGCGGACAACACCTGGTTCCACTCCAGCCGCACGATATCGTCGACTTCCTCGACCGCGAACGCCTGCGTGGAGCGCGCGAATTCCGTCACCAGCAAGATGTTCAGACCGCGCGTCGGCTCGCAGCCCATCAGCCGCGGCAAGTCGATCACAGGGATGATCTGCCCGCGAATGTCCACCGCGCCCATTACGAACGGCGACGAACCGGCGATCGGCGTGACCGCCGGCATCGTCGAGATTTCACGCACCTTGAAGACGTTGATGCCGTAAAGCTCGTGCGCGTCGCTGCCGGGCACGGAGCCCAGCCGGTATAGCAACAACTCGAATTTGTTGGAACTCGTCAGGTTGCTGCGTTCGTCGCTCGATCGGTGTTCTACTGCCATTGCATCTCTCCAAGGTTGCGGTGCGTGTGATGCGCCATACAACCGTTACGTTGAGTCCCTGGCGCGCGCCCTACCTTTCTGTTATCGGCGCGGCGCGCGGAAAATTCAGCGATTGCACGCTGTTTTCCTCGCATTCTCTGGTTAACACGCAGTCTATAGGCGAGCCACCACCTGAACACGAAGGGGCGCGAACCCGCTGGTCGCAATACACGCCCGCCAGGTCATTCATATGAAGGTTACCTGCGGTTACAGAAGCGACAGCGTCGTATCACATGGTGCGCAGCGTGGCTCCTAGAATGCACAGCGATAAAAGCGTGGCGCCGTCAGTGACTGGAAAGCTGGCTGAAAGGTAATCGTGCAGCCGGTATGACCCCCGAGGCGCACACGCATTGCCGTTGTTTCGCTTCCACCTCAAGGAGAACGTATGATCCGCTTGCCTCTCGCCACCCTCAGCAGCGCCTGCATGGCTGGTCTGCTCGTCGTCGCCACTGCGGCCAATGCGCAAAGCGCGCCCGCAGCACCCGCAGCACCCGCAGCGGCTGCCGGCCGTCTGCATGCCGCCGATCAGACGTTCATCGCGGACGGCACCAAGGCCGTCGCAACGCAGCGCGACGCCGCACGCATCGCCACCTCGCGCTCGACCGACCGCGACGTCAAGGCGTTCGCCGAACGTGTCTCCACCGACAACGCGAAAATCTCCGACGCGCTGCGCGCAGCCAGCCCGCGCGGGGTCGATGTGCCGAAGAACGATCCTGACGCGGCCGTGCTCGCGAGCATCAATAACCTGCGTGGCGCCGAGTTCGACAAGGCCTATATCGAACAGGTCGCGCTCGCCGGCGAACAGAAAGCACTGTCCGCATTTCAGGCGGAAATCGCTTCGGGCCGCGACGAACAGTTGAAGGACGCGGCAAAGAAGGCGCTGCCGACTATCCAGGAGCACTACGCAATGGCACAGGATCTCGCCAAGCGCAAACATCTGTCGACTACCGCGCAGTAAGCGGCAAACGTTTTGCTACGCGTCACGTCGCGGCGTGACGTGACGCGACGCTTGACAGTTCGAATGCGCTGTTTTCGGCGATAATCGGCTTCGCTCTTTCGGAGTTCGCTGCGCGTGTGACCTCGCGCGACGCGCGCTCCGAAAGCTTCCCCGATTTTCACGCGCATTCGATCAAAGCTCTCCGCATGGGCAAGCCTGCCAATCTGCCACAACAGTTGGACCATATGCTTCGGCAAGCCGTCGGGCTCCAGCAGAACGGCGCATTCGCCGAGGCCGAAGAACTCTATCGCGAGATTCTCGAACTCAAACCCCGTCATTTCGACGCGCTGCAATTGCTGGGTGCGCTGGCACTGCAAGCGGGCCGTCTGCAAGAGGGCGTCGAACTGCTCAGGAAAGCGCTTGCTGTCAACGCAAAGCAGGCGCCGATTCATTCGAACCTCGCCTATGCGTTAAACGCCTTGCAGCGTTTCGACGAAGCACTGCTGAGTGCCGATCGCGCACTGGCCTTGCAGCCAAAATTCCCTGACGCACTGAACAATCGCGGCAACGCGCAAGCCGGCCTGAACCGGCCGCTCGACGCCCTCGGCAGTTTTGATCGGGCGATCGCGCTGATGCCGGATTTCGCGCAGGCCTGGAACAACCGCGCCTGCGTGCTGCGCGATCTGGGCCGTCCCGCGGATGCGCTCGCGAGCTGCGATCACGCGCTCGCATTGCAGCCGAATTATCCCGATGCGTGGAGCAATCGCGGCAATGCGTTCAGCGACCTGAACCAGCCGGAGGAAGCCGAACGAAGCTACCGTCGCGCGCTCGAATTGGCCCCCGCGTTCGCCGATGCCTGGAACAATCTGGGTCTCACACAAATCGATCTCAACCAGCACGCGCAGGCGCTATCGAGTTACGAACGCGCACTGGCCGCGAATCCCGCGGCTGCCGAGACGCATTGGAACGCGTCGTTATGTCTGCTGCAAATGGGGCAATTCGAATCCGGTTGGCAGAAATATGAGTGGCGTTGGGAGCGCAGCCGGATCAAGGCAAGCCGGCGCACTTTTGCGCAGCCCCTTTGGCGCGGGGACTTTTCGATCGACGGCAAGACGATTCTGTTACACGCGGAGCAGGGCCTCGGCGATACGCTGCAGTTTTGCCGATATGCCGCGCTGGTGTCGAAGCTCGGCGCGAAGGTCGTGCTCGAAGTGCCGCCGGAATTGATGCGCATCATGTGCACGCTCGACGGCGTGGACCAGTTGATCGAAGCCGGCCAAACGCTGCCGGCATTCGATTGCCACTGTCCGCTGCTGAGCTTGCCGCTCGCGTTCAAAACCGATCTCGACAGCATTCCGTCTGCCACGCCTTATCTCTTCGCGGATGCCGAAGCGGCTCGCCAATGGCACGATCGAATTCACGTGGCAGACGACGGCCGCCTGAAAGTCGGACTCGTGTGGGCAGGTGGAAACCGGCCGCATGTCGCGGAGCTTCGCAAGAACGACGCGCGCCGCTCGATCGCGATCGAGCGATTTGCGCCGATTCTCGATGTGCCGGACGTGCGGTTCTTCAGCCTGCAAAAAGGGCCGGCGGCACAGCAACTCGATAACGCCGGGTTGAGTGGCCGCATCGTCGATTACACAGAAGAGCTGGGCGATTTCGCCGACACGGCGGCATTGGTCGCAAACCTCGATCTGGTGATTTCCGTGGACACGTCCACGGCTCATCTGGCCGGCGCGCTCGGCAAGCCGGTCTGGATTCTGAACCGCTTCGACACCTGCTGGCGCTGGATGCTGGAGCGCGCCGATACGCCGTGGTATCCGCGTGCGAGGCTGTTCAGGCAACCCGCATTGGGCGATTGGGACAGCGTGATGCAGACCGCGCGCGACGCGCTGGCCGCGTGGAGCGCACCGGCTATGGGCGCCGCTCACTCGCGATAGCGACACCGTTCGTGCTGCCGGCGCGTTTGCGCGGACGCGCGTAGACTGATCGTCCGTTTATCGACGGTCAAGCCACGGAGATTCATCAATGGAATACAGACATCTGGGTGCATCCGGTTTCAAGGTGCCGGTGCTGAGTTTCGGCACGGGCACATTCGGCGGCAAGGGCGAATTCTTTCAGGCGTGGGGCGCGACCGACGTCGCCGAGGCGCGTCGGCTGCTCGACATCTGCTTCGATGCGGGCGTCACCATGTTCGACACCGCGGACATTTATTCGAGCGGCGCGTCCGAGTCGGTGCTCGGTGAAGCGCTCAAGGGCAAGCGCGACAAGGCGATCATCTCGACCAAGGCGACCTTCCGTTTCGACGATGGGCCGAACAGCGTCGGCTCGTCGCGCTTCCATCTGATCCAGGCGGTGGACGCCGCACTCAAGCGCTTGCAAACCGATTACATCGACCTGTTCCAGTTGCACGGCTTCGACGCCAGAACGCCGGTCGCCGAAGTCCTCTCGACGCTCGACGATCTGGTGCGTGCCGGCAAGATCCGTTATACCGGCGTGTCGAATTTCTCCGGCTGGCATCTGATGAAGTCGCAGGACGTAGCGGACCGCTACGGTTATCCGCGCTACGTCGCGAATCAGACCTACTACTCGCTGGTGGGCCGTGATTATGAATGGGAACTGATGCCGCTCGGCGTCGATCAAGGCGTGGGCGCGGTGGTGTGGAGTCCGCTAGGCTGGGGGCGTCTCACGGGCAAGATCAAGCGCGGCCAGCCGTTGCCCGATTCGAGCCGCTTG
Organism: Paraburkholderia sp. RL17-383-BIF-A; assembly: GCF_046028015.1. Classification (NCBI taxonomy): domain Bacteria; kingdom Pseudomonadati; phylum Pseudomonadota; class Betaproteobacteria; order Burkholderiales; family Burkholderiaceae; genus Paraburkholderia; species Paraburkholderia sp. RL17-383-BIF-A. The sequence goes on from NZ_JARESR010000017.1 coordinate 49,201, forward strand.
CATAAAACCGCCGACATGGGGCCGCCGGTTCCGGACGAGTACCTGTTCCGCGTGCTCGACGCGATCGACGAGATAGCCGGCGAAACCGGCAAGACCGTGCCGCAGATTGCGTTGAACTGGCTGCTGCAACGGCCTACCGTGTCGACGGTGCTGATCGGTGCGCGCAACGAGGAGCAATTGCGGCAGAACCTGGGCGCGGTGGGCTGGAATCTCACGCCTGAGCAGGTGGCCAGGCTCGACGCGGCGAGCGCCGTGCGTCCTGCTTATCCGTACTGGCATCAGGAAGGATTCGCGGAACGTAATCCGAAGGCGGTGTAAGTCAGCGCGCTCATTCGGAAACGCGCTGCATGGCGGGCGCTCCGGTTCGACATCGCCTCGCGAGTTCGGCCGGAGCGGTGAAAAGTTCGCGGTAGTGACAGTGGCCGGACGCTTCAGGCGATGCCGCCATTCGCTCGCAAAATCTGACCGTTCACCCAGCCCGCATCCGGACCGGCGAGGAACGCCACGACCGACGCAATATCGTCCGGCTGACCGAGGCGTTGCAGCGGTGGCATCTTCGCGAATGTCTGGATCTGCTCTTCAGTCTTGCCGTCGAGGAACAGCGACGTCGCGATGGGCCCCGGCGCCACCGCGTTGACGGTGATGTTGCGGCCGCGCAGTTCCTTGGCGAATACATGCGTGAAGGCTTCGACCGCCGCTTTGGTCGCGTTGTAGATCGCGTAGCCAGGCATGTTCAGCGCGAGTGCTGTGCTCGAAAAGTTGACGATGCGTCCGCCATCGTTCATGCGGGCGGCGGCTTCCCGCAACGTGTTGAAAGTGCCGCGCACGTTGATGTCGAAGGTCTGGTCGTAGAGCGCGTCGCTGGTGTCGGCGAGCGGCATGGTCTTGAGCACGCCGGCGTTGTTGACCAGCACGTCCACCTTGCCTAGTTGCTGTTCGGTGATCTCGAACAGGCGGCGCACGTCGTCGGCGTTCGATACGTCGGCCTTCACCGCAACGGCTTGCGCGCCGGCAGCCGCGAGTTCCGCCACGAGTGCGTCGGCTTCGGCCGAGCTGGACGCGTAATTGACCGCGACGGCGAAGCCTTCTTTGGCCAGACGTTGCGCGACCGCCGCGCCGATGCCGCGCGATGCGCCGGTCACGATGGCGACTTGAGTATGGGCAGGCTTGTTCATGAGGCGTTCCCTTGGTCCAGTGAGTAGATGAGCTGAATCATGGACGCTTTTCGCCCATAGATAATCCGGTTAGACTGGCCATCATCATTCCATTTGCTTTAACAATGGGCGCTCAGCCCGCCCGCCAGGCACTGAACATGGATCGTTTCGAGGAAATGCGCGTTTTCGTGCGGATCGCCGAGCGGCAGAGCTTCACGCGCGCCGCGGACGATCTGCAGATTCCGCGCGCCACCGTGACCAACCTGATGAAGCGCATGGAGCAGCGGCTCGGCGCGCGGCTGCTCGAACGCACCACGCGTACGGTGCGCCTCACCCACGACGGCGAGGCGCACTACCGCCGCTGTGTGCGGCTGATTGCCGACATGGAAGAGGCGGAGGGCTCGTTTTCGAACCTCGCGCCCAAGGGACTGCTGCGGGCGAATTTGCAGGGCACGCTGGCGCGGCACTTCGTGGTGCCCGTGCTGCCGGCGTTTCTCGCGCGCTTTCCCGAGATCGAATTGACGATCGGCGAAGATGACCGGTTCGTCGACCTGGTTCGTGAGGGCGTGGATTGCGTGCTGCGAGCAGGTAATCTGCAGGATTCGACGTTGGTGGGCCGCCGCGTCGCGCAACTAGCGCAAGTCACCGTCGCGAGTCCGGCGTATCTCGCAGCCTATGGCGAGCCGGCCGATCCGGCGGCGCTGTCCGCGCATCGGGCGGTCAATTATGTGTCGAGTGCAACGGGCAAGGCCGTACCGCTCGAATTCAACGTGGCGGGGCGAATCGTGGCGACGGTGCTGCCGTCGGCGGTGTCGGTGACCGGCACCGAACTCTATACCGGCTCGGCGCTTGCCGGGCTCGGTATCGTGCAGGTGCCGCAATACCGGGTCGCGGCGGAACTGGAAGCGGGCCAGTTGAAAATCATTCTTGCGGACTTTCCGCCACCGCCGATGCCGGTGTCCGTGCTGTATCCGCAGAACCGTCAGTTGTCGTCGCGAGTGCGGGTGTTTGCGCAGTGGTTGAGCGACATCTTCAGCCCGCGTCGCGCGGCGGCTTGAACGTCTGGCGTCAGCCCATACGCCGGGCCGCACGCAATCGCGCGGCTTTTTATGCGGGCGGCGCGGCTTCTCGTGGGATCATACGCGCCGTGCGGGGCGATTCTGCTTTTGCACGGTACGGCACAAAAGGAGCAGGGCAATGATCGATGGACTGGTGGGCGGGCGGTTGTACGGCGAGGCGCAGATCCGCACGGGGCAGAACGGCAGGCGTTTCGTGACCTGCAAGGTGCGCGCGACCACCAACGACGGCGACACGATTTTCGTCAACGTAATTGCCTTCGACGACGACGTGCAAACCGCGCTGCTCGCGTTGAGCGACGCGGACAGCGTAGCGCTGAGCGGCACCTTGACGCCCAAGGTCTGGACCGACAAGAACGGGCTCGTCAAACCCGCGGTGGATATGGTCGCCCACAAGCTGCTAACGGCCTACGAAGGACGCCGCGAAGCGGACGAGTGACGCGTGGCTCCCGGCGCACCGCCAGCATCGCTGAGATACTCGACAAAGCGCTCGGCGACAGGCTCCGCGTCGCCGCTTCTGCGCAACAGAAGCACTTGCGATGACAGCGTCTCGCCCGTTAGCGGCAAAAAACACACGCGCGGATCCTGCACCTGGCGCAACGTGTACGGCACCAGCGCAACGCCCATGTCGAAGCCGACCATCGTCACGACGGTCTGCCACAAGCGTGCCTCATGGCGAATCAGCGGACTGAATCCTGCTCCCACGCACTGCGCGATGATCAGGTCGTGATAGTGCGGCGACACGGTACGCGGAAACAGAATGAACGGTTCCTGCGCCAGCGCGCGCAGATCGACCTTGCGTTTGCGCGCGAGCGGATGAGCGGCGGGCAGACAGCACAGGAACGGCTCGGAGAAGATCGGCGTGGAAGTGACATCGGACGGGAAATTGCCCCAGTGCGCGCACCCCATGTCGATCTGCATCCGCTGGATTGCGTGCACCTGCTCGCTGGTGTTCATCTCCTTCAATACGATTTCGACGCTGGGGTAATCGGCCTCGAAGCGTTTCACTGCTTGCGGCATTCCGCGGTACAGCATCGAATTCACGAAGCCGATCCGCAAGCGGCCGGCGAGGCCATGCGCCGAGCGAACGGTCATGCGTTGCGCTTCGCTCGCCTGCAATAACAGGCGGCGCGCTTCGCCGAGCAGCACTTGCCCGGCGTTGGTCAGCGACACGGTTTTGTTGGTGCGCGCGAGCAACTGCACGCCGAGTTGCTCCTCGAACTTGCGAATGTCGAAGCTGAGGGCGGGCTGCGAAATGAAGAGCCGCTTGGCTGCGCGGCCGAAATGCAACTCCTCGGCGACCGCCACGAAATAGCGCAACTGTTTCAGGTCCATGGCTGTCTCCCGGTTTCTTATCGATAATCTGTGTCTATCGTACCGGATATAGTTTGTATTAGACGATTATCGTCGGCGCTCATATGCTCCTTTCACTAGCACTATCGTGCATGGAGACAAGCATGAGCGAAGACGACGCGCAGCCGGCACACGGCTCGTCCAACATTCCCGACAGCCGGGGCATCAACTTCTTCACCAGCGATCCCGACTTCGAGCGTCTGCTTAAGCTGCATCTCGGCGACACGCTGTTTCACGAACTCGAGGGCCAGTTCGTTTCGCTGGGCCAGCGTGCCTCCGAAGAACTCGACGCCTGGGCGCTGTCCGCCGACAAGCATCCGCCGCAATTGAACCATCGCACGCGGCGCGGCGAAGCAGTGCAAAGCATCGACAAGCATCCCGATTACGTCGCGCTGGAACGCGTGGCATATGCGGAGTTGGGACTCGCCGCGATGAGTCATGAGACGCACGACGGCGCAATGTCACCGCCGCCGCTCGTCAAGTACGCGCTGACCTTTTTGTTCGTGCAGGCAGAATTCGGCCTGTGCTGCCCCGTGAGCATGACCGATTCGCTCACGCGCACGCTGCGCAAGTTCGGCGCGCCAGAGCTGGTCGCGCGCTTTCTGCCCATGCTCGCCTCGCGCGATTTCGACACGCTGTTTCAGGGCGCGATGTTCATGACCGAACAGGCGGCGGGCTCGGACGTCGCGCGTATTGCCACGCGTGCGTCGCTCGGGACCGATGCGAATGGCGAAGAAACGTGGCGCCTCTACGGCGACAAATGGTTCTGCTCGAACGCCGACGCCGATCTCGCGATGGTGCTCGCGCGTCCGGACACGGCGCCGCCCGGCATCAACGGACTCGGTCTGTTCCTCTTGCCGAAGACCCTGCCGGATGGATCGCGCAACAGCTATCGGATCGTGCGTCTGAAGGACAAACTCGGCAGCCGTTCGATGGCGAGCGGCGAGATCGTGCTGGACGGCGCGGTGGCCTATCTGATTGGCGAAGTGGGGCGCGGTTTTCATCAGATGGCCGACATGATCAACATGTCGCGTTTGTCTAACGGTGTGCGTGCCGCGGGTTTGATGCGCCGTGCGCTGACGGAAGCGCTGCACATTGCCCGCCATCGCGAAGCGTTCGGCCGCAAGCTGATCGATATGCCGTTGATGCAGCGTCAGTTGCTCAAGATGATGCTGCCCGCCGAACAGGCGCGTTCGATGTTCATGCGCATTGCACAGCTGCTGCAACAGGCCGACGCAGGCGACCGGCAGGCGGCTAAATGCGTGCGCATCCTTACACCGCTCATCAAGTTCCGCGCTTGCCGCGACGCGCGCCGCGTGACCGGCGACGCGATGGAAGTGCGCGGCGGCACCGGCTATATCGAAGAATGGAGCGACGCGCGGCTCGTGCGCGACGCGCATCTCGGCTCGATCTGGGAAGGCACGAGCAACATCGTCGCACTCGACATCGCGCGCGCGGCGAAACGCGACGGCGCGCTCGAACCGTTGCGCACCTATCTGCAGGATCTGCTTGGCACGGCGGGTTTGCCGACGGCCAGCCTCGCGTTGCTGCGCTCGACGCTCGCGCGTGCGTGCGATGCGCTGGCCAGGGTGGCGGATTCCGGTCGCGACGAATGGGTTCGCCAGGCCGGCACCGCGTTGTATCACGCGAGCGCCGCCGTGCTGATGGCTTGCGAAGGCGTGCATTTCGCACCCGATTACCGGCGTCTTGCGCTCGCTCATCTGGTGGTGCGGCACAAGCTGTTGCCCGTGGATCCGCTGGCATTGCATTCGGCATCGGATGAAAGCGCTGTGATCGATGCGTTGGTCAATGGCCGCAGCGTGACGCTTGAAGAGGCGCTGCAACTCTTGCCGGCAGGGAGCGCGCAATGACCACACACGTGAACGACGGCAAGCAAGGCGCGCTGCAGGGCATCAAAGTCATCGACCTGAGCCGTGTGCTCGGCGGCCCGTACTGCACGCAGGCGCTCGCCGATCACGGCGCGCAGGTGATCAAGCTCGAACCACCGGACGGTGACGAAACCCGCGGCTGGGGGCCGCCTTTTTATGGCGACACCGCGTGGTACTTCGCGGGCGTGAACCGCAACAAGCAGGGCATCGCGGTCGATCTTTCACGCGACGAAGGCCGCGCGATTCTCTGGAAGCTGCTCGAAGACGCCGACGTGCTGGTCGAAAATTTCAAGCCCGGCACGCTCGCGCGCTGGGGCATGGACTACGAGCGCGATTTGCGTGAGCGCTTCCCGAAGCTGATTCATTGCGCCGTATCCGGGTTCGGTCCCGACGGTCCGCTCGGTGGTTTGCCCGGCTACGACGCCGCGATTCAGGCGATGACCGGCCTGATGAGCGTGAACGGCGAGCGTGACGGGCCGGCCACACGCGTCGGCTTGCCGGTGGTCGACATGGTCACCGGCCTGAACGCGCTCGCAGGCATTCTGCTCGCACTCGCCGAGCGCGCGCAGAGCGGTCGTGGCCAGTCGATCGATATTGCGTTATACGACTGCGGCGTATCGCTGCTGCATCCGCATCTGCCGAACTATTTCGGCTCGGGCCGCACGCCGCAGCGCAGCGGCAACGCGCATCCCAACATCACGCCGTACGACAGCTATCGGACCGCGACCGCGCCCATCTTTCTCGCGGTGGGCAACGACCGGCAGTTTGCGAAACTGTGCGCGCATCTCGGCGCACCCGACCTCGCCGACGACCCGCGCTACGTCGACAACCGCAGCCGCTGCGCGCATCGCGAGCCGCTGAAGGCCGCGCTCGAAAGTCTGCTCGCCGCGCACGAGTGCGAACCGCTCGCGCACGCGCTGATCAGCGCGGGCGTGCCGTGCGGGCCGGTGCAGACCGTCGACGTCGTGGCACGGCATCCGCATACCTTGCATCGCGGCATGGTGGTTGAGATGGGCGAGTATCGCGGCACCGCTTCGCCGATCAAATTGTCGCGCACGCCGGCCACGTATCGCAGTGCGCCGCCGTCGCTCGGTGCGGATACGCGCGACGTGCTCGATAGATTGGGTATCGACTCCGCGACCCAGCAGCGTCTGTTCGAAGCCGGCGTGCTCAAAGCGGGCGGGTACCCAGCATCAGCGCAGCAGTGAGCGGTGATGGCACGAAGAAGCCGCGCCATCCAGAAGAAAGACCTAGGAGACAGAGACATGAATCGCGAGCCCGATGTCCACGCCGCAGGCCGGCAACCCACGCGCGCCGCAGCCGCGGCTTTTGTCGGCACCACGATCGAGTGGTACGACTTTTATATTTACGCCACGGCGTCCGCACTGATCTTCGGCAAGCTGTTCTTTCCCGGCAGCGATCCGTTTTTCGCCACGCTGGCTTCGTTCGGCACGTTCGCGGTCGGGTTCTTCGCGCGACCGTTCGGCGGCCTGGTGTTCGGCCACCTCGGCGACCGTATCGGCCGTAAGAAAGCGCTCGTGGCGACGCTGGCGATCATGGGCGTGGGTACTGTCGGCATCGGCTTCCTGCCGACCTATGCGAGCGCCGGTGTGTGGGCGCCCGTGCTGCTCGTGCTGCTGCGCGTCGCGCAGGGGATCGCGATCGGCGGCGAGTGGGGCGGCGCGGTGCTGATGGCGAGCGAACACGCGCCGCAAGGACGGCGCACGTTCTTTGCGTCGTTCGCGCAACTCGGCAGCCCAGCGGGGCTGATTCTGTCGCTGCTCGCGTTTCGCGCGGTGGCCTCGATGGACAAGGATGCGTTCCTCACCTGGGGCTGGCGTCTGCCGTTCCTCGCGAGCGCGGTGTTGCTGGTGGTCGGCTTGCTGGTCCGGGTGGGCGTTGACGAATCACCAGAATTCAAGGCACTGAAGGCGCAACGGCGAGTGGCCGCGCTGCCGGTCGCCGAAGTCGTGCGTGATGCGTGGCGCACGCTCTTGCTGTGCCTCGGCGCGAACGTGATCGGTGTGGCCGGAGCGTGGTTCGTCAACACCTTCATGCTCAATTACACGACGCAGACCCTCGGCCTCGATCGATCGTTGATTCTCGATTGCCTGTTCGTCGTGGCGTTCATCCAGTTGTTCACGCAACTAGGTTCGGGATGGTTCGCCCAACGCATCGGTACGGGACGATTCCTGAAGGGCGCGGCGGCGTTGGCGATGCTTTCGCCGTATCCCATGTTCGCGCTCGTTTCGACCGGGCGGCCGGTGGCGATCGTGATCGGCATTGCGCTGGCGGTGATGTGCATGTCGAGCTCGTATGCGGTGATGGCCGGGTTCATGTCGACCGCATTCGCCGTGCGTGTCAGGTATTCGGCGATTTCGCTGTCGTATCAGGTGTGCGCCGCACTGGCCGGCGGCCTCACGCCCCTGATCGGAACGTTGCTCGCGCATCGATATCCGGGCGCCTGGTGGCCGCTGGCCGTGTTCTATAGCGTGCTGGCCGGGGTGTCGCTGGTGTGCATCAGTACGCTGGAGCGCCGCAAGCGCGTGGCGGCGCACGGCGTCGTCGAAGCGGCCTAGCGGGATATCCGTGCCGTCGACGCCTGGAAACGCGAGGAAATGTGCGCTTCGTGGTTAACCCCACGTCATACTCCCCCGACATAATGTCATCCTCAGTGGCGCCAAAGCCGCCTACCATCAAAGCGGATGGCAAGAAAAACACGGGAAGTCATCATGAATCGCTATCGTTCGCTGGGCGTCGTGACCGGTGCGGCGCAACTCGCCAGCGCCGATGTCCTGTGCAGAATGAACGCTGCCTGGCAGCGACACGGCGCGGCGCGTCCATTCGATCTCGTGCTCGAGCAGCAGTCCTGGCAGGGACCCGCCTCGCAGAGCGAAGTGAGCGCCCAGTTCAAGATTCATGTGTTTGATACCCTACGCGCGTTTGAAAAGCGCGGTGTCGAAGCGGTCGTGTTGCCGTGCTTCCTGAGTCATACCTTCATCGACGAACTCTCGGCGAATGTTGCCGTGCCTGTCGCCAACATCATGACGGCGCTGAAGGCGCATGTGCGGCAAGCGTTTCCGTCGGTGCGACGGATCGGCGTGCTGACTTCGGACGCCATCCGCGATAACGGCCTTTTCGAGCGTTATTTCGGCGCCGCGCAGTTCGACGTGCTGTATCCGCGCAACGAAGCGGGTTTCGACTGTGTGACGAGCGCAGTCTTTAGCGACGAAGGCATCAGGAATGGCCGCCTTTTTGGCCGCCCGGTCGAATTGTTGCGCGCGGCGTGCGCGGATCTCATTGCGCAGGGCGCGGAGATCATCCTGCCCGGGCTGGTTGAGATCGCGCTGGTCGCGCCCGCGCTCGGGCTGCTCGAAGTGCCGTTCGTCGACGTCAATCTGGTCTACGCGCGCTACGTCGCCGCGGCCCAATATTCGCAGCCGGAGCGGCGCTTCAAGGTAGGCGTGCTGGGCGGCGTGGGGCCCGCGGCGACGGTCGATTTCATGGCCAAGCTGGTACGCAACACTCCGGCCGCATGCGATCAGGATCACATCAAGATCATGGTCGAGCAGAATCCGCAGATTCCGGATCGCACCGCCGCGTTGCTCTGCAACGGCGAGGATCCGACGCTCGCGCTTTACGCCGCCTGCAAGACGCTCGAAGAGGGGGGCGCGGACCTGATTGCGATTCCGTGCAATACGGCGCATGCGTTCGTCGAGCGGATCCAGCCTTCGCTCGGCATTCCGATCGTGAATATGCTGACCTGTACCGCGGATTATCTGCACGAGACCTTTCCGGGTCTGCGCGAAGTCGGCGTACTGGCGACCACCGGCACGCTCGCGAGCCGCGTTTACGAACGGTCGCTCGAAGCACGTGGCTTCGTGCAGATCGCGCCGGGCGAGCAGGCTCAGGCGCGACTGATGCGCGCCGTCTACGGACCGAAGGGCGCGAAGGCCGGCTTTACCTCGGGCGAATGCTGCGACGACCTCGCCGTGGCCGTGAACGATCTGGTGGCGCAAGGCGTGCAGGTGATCGTGCTGGGCTGTACCGAGTTGCCGCTGCTATTGCGCGATGCCGTGCTGGCCTGCGCGGGCGGGCGGGTAGTGCGGCTTGTCGATCCGACCGAGGTGCTGGCGAGGCGCTGCGTGGCGTATGCGCTGGGGGAAAGCGCGAGGCTGGAGGGGGTTCCGGTGGCGCAACGGATCAGCGCTGAGAGTGTTTGCGGATAGGCGGGCACGTCGCGCCGGGCTCTGATGTCAAGAGCCGATTGCAGCAAGTCCGCCCGCACCGTAGGGTGGCGCGCCGGCGCTAACGCGTCTGTGTAGCGGCGCTTCAGAGGCGCAGTCTACGTCCGGTCGCCGGTGCGTCTCCACCACAATGCCCAGAGCACGACCGCGAATAGCACCGCGGCGTCCAAGGCGCCAAGTATGGGCAACGGATCAGTCCACTTGTCCATGTTTATCGATCGGGAATAGTAAGGTGCGCCGCTGCCATAAGCCTCCGTCAGATTGCATACGTTGAGCGCGCCTGTGGCAAGCAGGACGGCACACACCACAACAACGGATAAAATGCGTCCTGGGCCATTTCTGATCATTTTGAGTATCGGACCTTTAGCAGGATGAAGCAGTCTCGATCGGCTTTCACTTCGTCCTGGAGTTCGCGCACAAAGTTCTCCATTCCACCATGCAGGTTGATACAGCCGGCACTGTCCGGGTGCGTGCCGCCGTGAATGAAGAAGCCGCCACGCTTAAACGTCATAGTGGTTGGAAATACATGGATAGTAATCCTGTGAACTCCCCATGCTGCGGTCGGTGCGACGTTGTACCAGCGATTGGTCCACATCTGCGACGGCTGAAGCCAATAGTCTCCTTCGGGGATCGGGCCTTCCTGACTTTTCTGCTGTCTGTCCAAAGAATAGTCGAACCGACCGTCTGGCGAAGGGTGACCTGACGGCCCAGTAGAAGTAGGAGCGCTTGCCACCGGTCATCCTTAGCGAATGCCCATTGAAAGCAAGTGCGAGGCTTGAACGTTTGCAACCGGGTAATCTCGGGTAAGTCTGCTCCGACGCGTACAAATTGCTCATGCATTCCTCTTTGGTCATCAAAGGGGATTCAGACTATCCGCGTCGCGGCTGCGACTTGTGCAAATTTGTCAATCGGGCGCAAGCTTGGAATGGCGCGCTAGTCGATTACCGTCTTCCCGTGATTGATCCCAACGAATGCGCGCGTTGCAGTCGTTAGCGGCGGCCCTGCGGCGCGCGGAGCCGCGAACCACCGCCGGCCGTGGGAACGGCGTTTCGGGCGTTGTCTCGGATAGCGTCTTGACCGGTCACGGTAACGCCCGATCGGGTAGGCTGGTGCTGGCGGAACAGCAGGTCCTGGCCGCCGACGGCTCCTGGCAAGACACTTGAAATTGTGACTTGCGGGCCAAACCTGTATAAATATACAGTATAGTATCCCGTTGCAAGCTGGGCCTCCGCGTGCGTCTCCGCCGGCCCCGCTGCACTGAACTTGCGCGGTCGCGAGGCGTCCGTGAGAGGTAGCCCACTCATTCAGGCGGTCGAAAAATTGGCATCTAACGGCATTATCAAGATTCGCGGCGCGCGCCAGCACAACCTCAAGAACGTCGACCTCGACGTACGAACCGGCGAAATGACGGTCGTGACCGGCCCGTCCGGCTCCGGCAAGTCGAGCCTCGTGTTCGACACGCTTTACGCGGAAGGGCAGCGGCGCTACGTCGAAACATTCAGCGCCTACGCCCGGCAGTTTCTGGACCGCATGGACCGGCCGCAAGTCGACCGTGTCGACGGCGTGCCGCCCGCCATCGCGATCGACCAGACCAACCCGGTGCGCAGTTCGCGCTCCACCGTCGGCACCATGACGGAGCTCAACGATCACCTGAAGCTGCTGTACGCGCGCGCGGCCGAACTGTTCGACCGCCAGACGGCCCGCCAGGTGCGGCACGACACGCCCGAAACGATCTACGCCGAGTTGCTCGAGCGCACCGCGCAGAACGAGCCGCGGCTCGTCGTCACGTTCCCGATCGAACTGCCGGAATCCGCGTCGGAGCAGGAAGTCGAGCAGTGGCTGTCGGCGAGCGGCTATACGCGCGTTCAGGCGCAGCGCGAAGTCGATTCGCCGACCGGCAAGCGCAAGCTGCTCGACGTGGTGGCCGACCGCTTCCGGCTGAGTTCGGTGGACAAGCAACGCGCGGTCGAGGCGATCGAGGCCTCGCTCAAACGTGGCGGCGGGCGCGTCAATATTTACGTGCTGCCGGCGTCGTCCGAAGGACCGGAAGCTCAGGAAAGCGAACCGGAAATCTGGCGCTTCTCCACCGGGTTGCATAGTCCCGAAAGCGATCTGCGCTATGCGGACCCGCAGCCCGCGCTGTTCTCTTTCAATTCGGCGTACGGCGCGTGTGAAGTCTGCCGTGGGTTTGGCCGCGTAATCGGCGTCGACCTCGGCCTGGTGATTCCCGATGCGCGCAAGACGCTGCGCGATGGCGCGATCAAGCCCATGCAAACGCCGGCGTGGAAGGAATGCCAGGACGATCTGATGCGCTACGCGGCGAAAGCCGACATCCGCCGCGGCACGCCGTGGGGCGAACTGACGGACGCAGAGCGCGACTGGGTCATCAACGGGTCGCCGGACTGGAACGGCAAGTGGCAAAGCCACTGGTACGGTGTCAAACGCTTCTTCGAGTATCTCGAATCGAAGGCGTACAAGATGCATATTCGTGTGCTGCTGTCCAAGTACCGCAGCTACACGCCTTGCGAAACCTGCGGCGGCGCGCGGCTGAAAACGGAGTCGCTGTTGTGGCGCCTCGGCAGCAAGGCGAATGCGGACGACGTGCTGCCGGCCGCGCAGCGCTTCCTGCCGCGCGGCGTCGACTGGACGCGCGCGCAACTCGAAGCGTTGCCGGGTCTGACCGTGCATGACCTGATGCTGATGCCGATCGAGCGCATCCGGCGCTTCTTCGACGAAATCAGCTTGCCGAGCGCGTTGCTCGACGACGCACTCAAACTGCTGCTCGCCGAGGTACGCACGCGCCTCAAATATCTGTGCGACGTGGGCCTCGGTTATCTGACGCTCGACCGGCAAAGCCGCACGCTGTCCGGCGGCGAGGTGCAGCGGATCAACCTGACCACGGCGCTCGGCACGTCGCTTACCAAGACGCTTTTCGTGCTCGACGAGCCGAGTATCGGTCTGCATCCGCGCGATCTGAACCGCATCGTCGAAGCCATGCATCGCCTGCGCGACGCGGGCAATACGCTGGTGGTGGTGGAACACGATCCCTCCGTGATGCTCGCGGCGGATCGTCTGATCGACATGGGGCCTGGGCCGGGCGAGCGCGGCGGTTCGATCATTTACGACGGCGTGCCCGAGGCTATCCGTTCGTCCGGCACGCTTACCGGCGAGTACCTCGGGGGCCGCCGGCATGTGGCCGACGCGGCGCACTGGTCGCAGCGGCCGGTGGATGCCGCCACGCCGCGCATCGTGCTCGAAGGCGCGACCGAACACAATCTGCGCGATGTCACGGTGGAGATTCCGCTGGAGCGGCTCGTCTGCGTGACGGGCGTGTCGGGTTCCGGCAAATCCACGCTATTGCAAGACGTCTTGTATCCGGCCATGGCGCGGCACTTCGGACTCGCCACCGAATCGCCGGGCGCATTCAGAAGCCTGAGCGGTGCCGATCAGGTCACCGACGTGGTGTTCGTCGATCAATCGCCGATCGGCAAGACGGCGCGTTCGAACCCGGCCAGTTATGTCGGCGCGTTCGACGAAATCCGCAAACTGTTCGCCAAGGCGCCGCTCGCGCAACAACGCGGTTACGGCCCGGGCATGTTCAGCTTCAACTCGGGTGACGGCCGCTGCCCGACCTGCGGCGGCTCCGGTTTCGAACATATCGAAATGCAGTTCCTGAGCGACGTGTATCTGCGTTGCCCCGATTGCGACGGTCGCCGTTATCGCGCGGAACTGCTCGAAGTGAAAATCGAGCGCGGCGAACCGGCGCGCGCGCTGAGCATTGCCGACGTGCTGGAATTGACGGTGAGCGAAGCGATCACCTTCTTTGCCAAAGACGCCGAAGTGTTGCGCGTGCTGCAGCCGATCGTCGACGTGGGCCTCGAATATGTGAAGCTCGGCCAGCCGGTGCCCACGCTGTCAGGCGGTGAGGCACAACGGCTCAAGCTCGCCGGGTTCCTCGCGGAATCGGCCCAGGCGCGAACCGCGCGCAGCGCGAAGCAGCCGGTCGCAAAACGCCTCTTCATGTTCGACGAACCGACCACCGGCCTGCATTTCGACGACATCGCCAAGCTCATGCAGGCGTTCGGCAAACTGCTCGCAAGCGGTCATTCGCTGATCGTGATCGAGCACAACCTCGACGTGATTCGCGCCGCCGACTGGCTGATCGACCTCGGTCCCGAAGGTGGCGACGGGGGCGGGCGAGTGCTGTGCGCCGGCACGCCGGAAGACGTCAAGGCGTGTGCGGAATCGCATACGGGCGAAGCGTTGCTGCAATACGACCGCGCCATGAGCGCGGCGGAAGAGTCGGCGTCGCAAGGCATTCCGCTGCAAAAGGCGCTGAGCGCCGCGCGTGCGCGCCGGGCGATCGAAGGCGAGGACGTGGTGCGCATCGTCAATGCACGCGAGCACAACCTGAAAGCGCTGGACGTGGACATTCCGCACGGCAAATTCAACGTCATTACCGGCGTATCCGGTTCGGGCAAGTCCACGCTCGCGTTCGACATCCTGTTTCACGAAGGGCAGCGCCGTTACCTCGAATCGCTGAATGCCTATGCGCGTTCCATCGTGCAGCCGGCGGGGCGGCCCGAGGTCGACGCCGTGTACGGTATTCCACCGACTGTCGCGATCGAGCAGCGGCTTTCGCGCGGCGGCCGCAAGAGTACCGTGGCGACCACGTCCGAGGTGTGGCACTTCCTGCGTCTCCTGTATGTGAAGCTCGGTTTGCAGCATTGCATTCACGACGGCACGCCGGTCACGTCGCAAAGCGTCGAGTCGATCGCGGCGCAGTTGCTGCGCGATCACAAGGGACAGCATGTCGGCTTTCTCGCGCCGCTGGTCGTGAATCGCAAGGGCGTCTACACGGATCTTGCCAAGTGGGCGAAAGCGCGCGGCAATACGCATCTGCGCGTGGATGGCGAGTTCGTGCCGGTGGACCCGTGGCCGAAGCTCGACCGTTTCCGCGAGCATACGATCGAATTGCCGGTGGCTGACCTCGTCGTTTCGCCGGACCATGAAACCGAATTGCGTCAGGCGCTCGATCAGACGCTGGAGGTCGGCAAGGGTGTGATGCATCTGCTGGCGCCGCTCGACGGTTTGCACGACGCGATCAGCGGCGGCCGTCCCACGGCCAGCCTTGGTGCCGTGAAGGTGCTGTCCACCAAGCGCGCGTGTCCGGTGTGCGGTACGAGCTACCCGGAACTCGACCCGCGCATGTTCTCGTACAACAGCAAGCATGGCTGGTGCACCACCTGTGTCGGCACGGGCCTCGCGCTCACGCGTGAGCAGCGCGCGGCATACGACGACACGATCGTGGTCGACGACAATCGCGGCCGCGAACAGAGTCTGCCTTCGGAAGAGCAGGAACCCGAAGGTCTCGTGGATGAACCGTGTCCGGATTGCGCGGGTACGCGTCTGAATCCCACCGCGCGCGCGGTCACGTTCGACGCGCAGGCCATTGTCGATGTCGCGCAATGGACCGTGTCCGACACGCGCGCGTGGATCGACACGCTGGAAATGACCGGCCGCGACGCGGAAATCGCGCGCGACGTGATCAGTGAAATCGGCAGCCGCCTGCAGTTCCTCGAAGAAGTGGGGCTCGGTTATCTGAGTCTCGATCGCGCCGCGCCAAGCCTCTCGGGCGGCGAGGCGCAGCGCATCCGGCTTGCCGCGCAACTCGGCAGCAATCTGCAAGGCGTGTGCTACGTACTCGACGAACCCACCATCGGTCTGCATCCGCGTGACAATCAGATTCTGCTGAACGCTTTGCGCAAGCTGGGTGAAAAGGGCAATACGCTGGTGGTCGTCGAACATGACGAGGACACCATCCGGCGTGCCGATCACATCATCGACATCGGGCCGGGCGCGGGCAAGCGCGGCGGTACGCTGGTGGCACAGGGCAGCGTGGCGGACCTGTCGGCGCAACCTGATTCGCTGACCGGACAGTTTCTCGCCCACCCCATCGTGCATCCGTTGCAGCCGCGCCGCGAAGTGGTCGCGCCGGGCAAGCGCACGGCCGCTGTGCCGGAAAACTGGCTGACGGTACACGGCGGCAAACTGCACAACCTGCGCAACGTTACGGTCGGCATTCCGCTCTCGCGGTTGGTGGCGATTACCGGCGTCAGCGGTTCCGGCAAGTCGACGCTTGCTCGCGACGTGTTGATGACGAATTTGCTGGATGCCGTCGGACGTTCGGTGCTGTCGTCGCCGGCCACGCGCCGCGCGCGCGCGGCGGCCGAGGAGAAACCCGCTGCGAACCGGCGCTCCAGCGTGCTGGCGCGCACGGCGCCGCGCGCGCCCTTGAATGTGACGCATGCCTGGCAAGGCTGCGATGCGATCACTGGCTGGGAGAGCATCGACCGCGTGCTGGAAGTCGATCAAACGCCGATCGGCAAGACACCGCGTTCGTGTCCCGCCACGTACATCGGCGTGTGGGACGCGATCCGCAAGCTGTTCGCTGGCACGCTCGAAGCGCGTGCGCGCGGCTATACGGCCTCGCGCTTCTCGTTCAACACCGGCGAAGGCCGTTGTCCGGCCTGTGAGGGGCAGGGCGTGCGCACCATCGGCATGAGCTTTCTGCCCGACGTGAAGGTGCCTTGCGACGTATGTCACGGGCAGCGCTTCAATCCGGAAACGCTCGCGGTCACATGGCGCGGCAAGAATATCGGTGACGTGCTGACCATGGAAATCGACGAAGCCGTCGAGTTCTTCGCGCCCATCTCGAACATCGCACATCCATTGCAGTTGATGAAAGACGTTGGGCTCGGTTATCTCACACTGGGTCAGCCTTCGCCCACGTTGTCGGGCGGCGAAGCGCAGCGCATCAAACTCGTCACCGAACTGAGCAAAGTGCGCGACGACATTACCCGGCGCGGACAGAAGCCGCCACACACCCTATATGTGTTGGACGAACCAACCGTGGGCCTGCATATGGCGGATGTGGCCAAACTGATTCGCGTTCTGCATCGTCTCGCGGACGGCGGCCATAGTGTCGTTGTCATCGAGCACGATCTCGATGTGATCGCCGAGGCGGACTGGATCATCGATCTCGGTCCGGAAGGTGGGGTCGGCGGTGGGTCGATTGTCGCTGCTACGGACCCCGAAGGACTATCTCGCGTTGCCGCGAGTCATACAGGCGCTGCGTTGCGGCCCGTTCTGGCGCGATCGCGGAACGACGACCTCATGGTAACGGGCGAAGGTACGAACGGTTGATGCAACAGAGAGCGGCGCAATCAACTTTGCGCCGCTCTCTTTTTCCGTTCGTTGAACTCCGGCAGTTCATGCAAGCTCGCCCCAGACGTTGCTGATATGCGCAACTCGTTCGGCGCCAGGTGCCGAAACGCGCCATGCGAATTCAACCTACCCGCAATCATTGTCCGGTTTGTTGGCATAATGTAATTTATTGGAATTAATTTGTAATTAAGGTTAAGGCGTAATTGGAATGCGTATTTAGAGTGTCGTAAATAGCGCTAAAAGTATTTTTAAACGCTGCTTTCCTTCTGCTATCGTCTCGCCATCGGCGGCGGTCTCGCCCCGGCGACTCACCATCCAGACAAACAAACTGATCGCGATCCGCTCGAATTACTGTGCGCCCGCGCGGAAAGGCTTGCCCGGTGGACTTCCTGGCGTTGTCGACGAGCATGCCGCCGGCAGATTCAAGTGCATCGGTGCACGTTGTAAGTGCAGAGAAATCCCAATTCTCGGGCATAAAACGTCGAATGCTTATCTGCTCGACATACACTTATTCTTTTAAAGCGGCGCCAATTCGCGGCGAGTTAGAGTTATCTCTCTAAACTAAGTATGCCGCCATCAAAAAAAGTTTGACCGGACATTTTTTGTCCTGCTATCTTTGCCTCCCATGAAACGCATGTGACGTTCGCGCAAAAAGTTCCAGGCGTTACGACACACATCGATCAGGTTGTCTCCAGCGTTCATGCAAGGCAGAAGTTGGCGGTTCAAATTTAATCTATTAGTAGTTCTACTTAGATCGGCTTTCAGGCTCGCATGACATGCGGCCGCAGCCTCCTTGAGTCACGTCCGATTCGTCGGATCGAGGCCGGGGAGTGCTGCGTCCATTTTTGACTGCGAACCAAGGGTAGTCGTTCGCCGGATGATTGAAGTGAATGTTGTTTGCGGTATGTAAGCGCACTGCAGTTATAGAAATGAACGGTTCACGCCGGAGGAGTAAAGGTGGGTACGAAAGTCGAAGGGCAATTTCCGGCAGCAACGGCCCGTATGGAGAGGCCAGGGCGCCCACGAGAGTTTGGGCGCAGCAAGCAGCAAAACCCAGTACGCCGCTTTGGCGGCATCGCAGTCGTTCTGCTCCTGCATATCGTGCTGATCTACGCACTGATCAATGGCCTTGCCACCAAGGTCGTGCAGGTCATTCAACATCCTATCGAAACGAAGATCATCGAGCCGGTAAAGCCGCCACCGCCACCGCCGCTGCCCACGGTGCAATTGCCGCCGCCGAAATTCGCGCCGCCGCCGCCGCCGTTCGTGCCGCCGCCCGAAGTGCAGGTGCAAACGCCGCCGCAGCCGACCATTGCGCATCAGGCCGCACCGGTTGTCTCGGCACCTGCCGTGGCGCCGCCCGCACCGCCGGCGCCGCCTGCGCCGAGCAAGCCCGTGAGTACAGAAGTCGGCGTCGTGTGCCCGAACTCGGATCAGATCCGTTCGTCGATTCGCTACCCGAAGGAAGCGCAGGAAAACAACGTAACGGGTGATGTTCTCATTGAATTCGTCGTCGACCCGCAGGGCCATATTACGAATGAACGTGTTGCCAAATCCGCAGACGACTCCTCGCTGGATCGTGCTGCATTCAACGCGGTCAAGCAGTTCACGTGCGTTTCCCAAGGCCAGGCTGTCCGTGTGCAAGTTCCGTTCTCGTTTAACCTGAACTGAATTCACAGGCTGTTCGGTACCGGTAGCGATTTATCAGTCTTAGTTTGGAAGTTGTACTAATGAACTTGGAGCAGGCATGAAGAAGCGTACTCTCGCCGCACTGGCGGCAAGCATGTTGATCGCCGTAACTACGGTGGATACCTTTGTTGCACCGCAAATGGCCCACGCACAGGCCAGCGACGCCTCGGCGTCAGCTGCCGCGCCGGCCACGGCCGCGCCGCAAACCGCGAGTTCGGCCGCCGACGAAGCGGTCCCGCCGCCGGCGCCGGCCACGTCCGAAACCGTCAATAACCCATACGGCCTCGGCGCACTCTGGAAGAACGGCGACTTCGTCGCTCGCTTCGTGCTGATTCTGCTGGTGCTCATGTCAATGGGTAGCTGGTACATCATGATCATCAAGTTCGTCGAGCAGTTCCGCGCCAACCGCCGGGCCAAAAGCGCCGATGAGCAATTGTGGACCGCGCCGTCACTGGTTGAAGGCGCGCAGCGTCTCGACGAAGCGTCGCCGTTCCGCTTCATCGCCGAAACGGCTATCGAGGCTGGCGAGCACCACGACGAAGCGCTGCTCGAAGCCGTGGACCGCAATACCTGGATCGATACCTCGGTCGAGCGTGCGATCACCAACGTGTCGAATCGTCTGCAAGACGGTCTGGCTTTCCTCGGTACGGTGGGTTCGACAGCGCCGTTCGTCGGCCTGTTCGGCACCGTGTGGGGCATTTATCACGCGCTGACGGCGATCGGCATTGCCGGCCAGGCTTCGATCGACAAGGTCGCGGGCCCGGTGGGTGAGGCGCTGATCATGACCGCCATCGGTCTCGCGGTGGCGGTGCCCGCCGTGCTCGGCTACAACTTCCTGGTTCGCCGCAACAAGTCGGTGATGGAGCGTGTGCGTGCATTCGGCGCGCAACTGCATACCGTCTTGCTGGCCGGCAGCCGCCGCCCGGCGCGCGCCGCGGCTCGCGAAGCGTCGCTGGTTCAATAAGCGGAGTCCGTCATGGCAATGAGCGTTGGGCAGGACGACAACGACGAGGTCATCTCCAGTATCAACACCACGCCGCTCGTCGACGTGATGCTGGTTCTGCTGATCATCTTTCTGATCACGATTCCGGTCGTGACGCATACGGTGCCGGTGCAATTGCCGAAGGAGACGATCCAGCCACTGCAGACCACCCCTAAGAGTATCGTCATTGCGGTCAACCGTGACGGCGATTTCTTCTGGAACGAGAAGCAGGTCGATGCGCCTACGCTGCTGGCACGCCTGAAGACCGTGTCGGTCATGACGCCGCAACCGGAAGTGCATGTTCGGGGCGACCAGAGCGCGCGTTATGAATTCATCGGCCGGGTCATTACCGAGTGCGAGCGTGCCGGTATCGCGAAGGTTTCGTTTATCACGGAGCCGCCAGCGCGCGGTGGTTAACTTTGCATGGGATCGGACTAAGTGCGGTGCATGGGACCAGAGTAAGCGCTAAAGCGCTAACTCCGGCCGACAGCTAAAGCACCAAGTCCGGTCGACAGCTTTGCATGGGACCGGACTAAGTGCTAAAGCACCAAGTCCGATCGACTAGCTTTGCATGGGATCGGACTAAGTGCTAAAGCACTAAGTCCGATCGACAGGAGCCGAGAATGGGAATGAATGTATCGTCGGGCGGCGGCAGTGAACCGGACGTGATGGTCGATATCAACACCACACCGCTGATCGACGTGATGCTGGTGTTGCTGATCATGCTGATTATCACGATTCCGATTCAGACGCATGCTATCAAGATGAACCTGCCGGTCGGCAATCCACCGCCACCGATCACGCAACCTGAAGTAGTGCAGATCGATATCGACTTCGACGGCACGACCACGTGGAACGGTCAGCCAGTGCCGAATCGTGCTGCGCTCGAATCCAGGCTCGCTCAAGTGGCGGCTGAACCGGTTCAGGCCGAAATTCATCTGCGGCCGAACAAGCTGGTTCCGTACAAGGATGTCGCGGAGGTGATGGCGTCCGCGCAACGACTGGGCGCGACGAAAATCGGCCTGATCGGTAATGAGCAGTACATGCAATAGGGAAGGGCAATGCAAACCATTCAACAACGCTTCAGGCGTGTCGTCATGGCGGCGGCTCTCGTACTGCCGCTCGCCGCTCATGCCGCCGACACGCTGCGGCCGGACGTGGCGAAACCGCTGAATGCCGCGCAGGATCTGTATCGCGCGCACAAGTACAAGGACGCGCTGGCGAAGATCGATCAGGCGGCGGCCGTGTCCGGCAAGACGCCGTATGAAAGCACCATGATCGAACAGATGCGCGGTGCGGCAGCGGCGGCGGCCGGCGAGTCCGGTGTCGCCGCTCAGGCTTACGAAACGTTGTTGAGTTCCGGGAAGTTGAGCGGCGCGGACGAGCAGCGTACGTCCGCGGCTTTGGCCGGCATCTACTTCCAGCAGAAGAACTATGCGCAGGCGGCGAAGGTCGCGCAGCGCTATCTGAAGTCCGGTGGCAGCGATCCCGACATGCGTACGCTGCTGGTTCAGTCGTACTACCTGTCGAACGATTGCGCGAGCGTGGTGAGCCTGCTCAGGCCGGGCATCGATGCGCAGGTGCGTGCCGGTCACGCGCCTGACGAGTCACAACTGCAATTGCTCGGCACGTGTGCGCAACGCGTGAAGGACGATGCCACGTATCGCAGCACGCTCGAAAAGCTGGTTGCCTATCATCCGAAACAGTCCTACTGGGACGATCTGTTCTCGGCGATTCGCAGCAAGCCGGGCTATTCGTCGAAGCTCGATATCGACACGTACCGGTTGCGCCGCGCGACCGGCTCGCTCTCGAGCGCCGACGATTACATGGAAATGACCCAGCTCGCGATCGTGGCGGGTACGACGGCTGAAGGCAAGCAGGTCATCGATCAGGGCTTTGCATCGGGCGTTCTGGGGCGCGACGCACAAGCGGATCGCGAGAAACGCCTTCAGGCATTGGCGGCAAAACGGGCGCAGGCACCTGCAGATCCGGCGAATCCCATTGCGCCTGTCGACATGGCATTCAACCAGGTGTTCGCCGGGCAGGCCAAACAGGGGCTCGCTGCCATGGACGCGGCAATCGCGAAGGGTGGGATCGACCACCCGGACCAGGCGCAACTGCATCTGGGTGAGGCGTACTACGTGGCCGGCGATAAAGCGCGTGCGGTACAAACCTTCCGTGCCGTGAAGGGCACCGATGGTTCAGCCGACCTCGCCCGTTTGTGGGTGCTGGTGGCGTCGAAATAAGAGCACTCTGTTCCCGTTATGTTTCATCTGACGAGGCGCGCTCGAGGTGTCCTCATGGCGGGCGCGAGGGAGCGCGCTCGTCGTAAGGAATGTGGACCGTCTCCGATGTCTGAGCGTGGTTGCACTCGCAACTACCGCCAGGCATTCGGAGGAGGCGGAAGTCTTCTGGAAAACACACAGATCGAGTTATCCATAGCGGCATCCCGGCAGGCTTGTCGGGAATGGTCGAGGGAGGATGTTGCGTTCTATGAAACATAATTTGTATATATCAAACTATTTTTGACTACGGGATTCTGTCTTGCTATGGTTTTGCCACTCAATAACAAGGCACACGTTGCAATCTCTATAGGAAGCAAAATCCGCGCGCTTCGCCAACGGCTCAAGCGCACGCTGGATGAAGTGGCAAAGACTGCGGGCATTTCCAAGCCCTTTCTGTCGCAAGTGGAACGGGGTCACGCAACACCTTCTATTACATCGTTAGTAGGTATTGCTCGAGCGTTAGGTGTCACGGTGCAGTACTTCGTCGATACGCCGACCGAAGACAAGTCGGTGCGTAGAGGCAGTGACCTGAAGTACTTCGGATTTGACGGCAGTGCCAATCTGTTTGGGCGGCTCACGAATCTGTCGGTTGGCAGCAAGCTGGAAGTCATTCTCGTCAGGATGCCGGTGGGACAAAATCCCTCGGAAGTCACGACGCACGCAGGGGAAGAGTTTCTGTATGTGATGAGCGGCCAGATCTCGCTCACGTTGGAAGGCACAACGTTCGTATTGCAGGCAGGCGACACTGCGCATTACGAATCTACCGTGCCGCACTCCTGGTCCAATACCGCACGTGAAGAAGCGGTGATCGTTTGGGTAGGGACGCCACGATTGTTTTAGTGCCGCAGGTCATGCTTTTGCAAAGAGCACTCAATGTGTATTTGTAAGCATTACTTAAGTTTGTACCCGAGATTTGGGAATTGAGGGCCGGCGAGTGGCGGGATCCACTCGCGTGGCGGTAGAGATGACAACAATTTGAAAAGCGCTGCGCGTTTCGATTGCAATAAATTAGTAGTCCAACACTGAGTTATTTGATGTTGCTTTAACGGAGCGCGGCGCAAGATCGCCGTATATCGAGTGGAGAGGTTCACAAGACCTCTCATCACATATTGCTGTGGCCTTACTGACGAGCGAGAAGGGGAAAAATGAAACAAAGGGCATTGGCGCTGGCCATTAGAAGAATAGTCTGGGCTGAACTGGCATTGTCGGCCGCAATCGCCGTACCGGCGTTTGCACAAAGCCAGCCGGCCACCACCGGCACAGCGGCGGGCGCAACGACGGAAAGCGCGCCGGCGACAGGCGCTGCTGCCACGCCGTCCGCGGACAGCAGCACCGCGACGCCGGCGGGCAAAGGGGTTCAGCAACTCAAGAAATTTGAAGTGACCGGCTCGCTGATCCGCACATCGGACA
Source organism: Paraburkholderia sp. RL17-383-BIF-A (assembly GCF_046028015.1). Lineage (NCBI taxonomy): Bacteria > Pseudomonadati > Pseudomonadota > Betaproteobacteria > Burkholderiales > Burkholderiaceae > Paraburkholderia > Paraburkholderia sp. RL17-383-BIF-A. The sequence goes on from NZ_JARESR010000017.1 coordinate 72,513, forward strand.
AGGTTGGCAATACGGAAGTCCAGACCATCACGCCCAAGGAAATCCAGCAAAGCGGTTATACGACCGTGGCCGACTTCCTGCGCGGCACGTCCGCGAACTCAGGGAGCAGCTGGGGCCAAACGACGATGAACAGCTCCGCGCAAGGCGGTGGCGGCATTGCATTGCGCGGTTTGAGCGAGAAGTACACGCTGGTGCTGGTGGACGGCCAACGGGTGGCGAATTACGGCAAGGCGGTGAACTTCACCGACACGTTCTTCGACGTGAATTCGATCCCGCTCAACATGATCGATCACATCGACATCGTGAAGACCGGTGCGGTCTCGGTGTATGGTTCGGATGCGATTGCAGGCGTGGTCAACATCATCACGAAGAAGGACTTTCAGGGCTTGCAGATCGACGGCCAGCTCGGCAAGGCGCAGCATCCGGGCGACGCGCAGGGTAACTTCAGCGTGCTCGGCGGCGTTGGCGATCTGAATGGCGACCGCTTCAACGTGACGGCCGCCGCGAGCTACTATCGCGACACCGGCTCGTCGCTCGCCGATCGCGACATGACCGCAAATCAGGACTTCAGCCAGTTCCCGGGCGGTCTCGCGGGCCCGCTCGGTCCGAACCAGCAGTCGTACTGGACCTCGGCCGACGGCACCAAATCGGCGCTCAGCCCTTGCCCTCCGGGCAGCGTGTCGGCGAACGGCGCGACCACGTGTAAATCGAACCCGGCGAGCGCCACCTCGCTCATGCCGGCGATCACACGCCTGAATGCTAAAGTGCGCGGCACCTTCAAGATCAACGACGACGTGCAGGCTTACGCCGATTTGTGGGTTAGCCGCAACGAAACCGTGCAGAACGAAGGTCCGGCAGTGCTGAGCAGCCAGACGAACGCGTTCAACCCGGCTACCGGTTCGGCGTTGCCGCTGTCGCGCACGGTCTCGGGCACCAACCCGTACAACCCGTTCGGCGTGCCGACGCAGATCAACTACACGTTCCCGAACACTGTTTCGGCGGATACGGTGTCGACGTTCTGGCGTGCAATGACCGGCGTGAAGGGGTCGTTTACCACCGCCAAGTTCGGCGACTGGGATTGGTCCGCGGATTACGGCCATTCGCAGAGCACGGTCGACACGACCTACGGCAATGCGCTGAACGTGGCTGGCGTCGAGAACATTCTGCAGAACGGCGTGTTCAATTTCTCGAACCCGTCGGCCACGCCGAACGGCTTGAACGGCGTGTTCCAGAACGACTATGAACAGGCAATCTCGAAGCTCGACAGTGTTACGGCGAAAACCTCGACGGGTAACCTGTTCAATCTGCCTGGTGGCCCGGTCGGAGTCGGTTTCGGTACGGAATTCCGTCACGAAAGTAACCTGATCAACTCGCGCACGTATAGCGCGCTTGGGGTCACGGCGCCGGCAAACGTGCAGACGGTCGACGGCGAGCGCAACGTGGCCGCCGTGTACTATCAGGTCGATATTCCGATCATTCACAACCTGACGTTCACGCAAGCGGGCCGTTACGACCACTACAGCGACTTTGGCGGTGCATTCTCGCCGAGCTTCGCATTGCGCTTCCAGCCGGTCAAGATGCTCACGACGTATGCATCGTACAGCCGTGGCTTCCGCGCGCCGACTCTGGTCGAGAACTCGCAGGCAACCTATCTCGCCCACCAGAATCTCGTGGACCCGAACGATCCTAGCGGCACGCCGACCAAGCACTTCACGACGGAACAGGTCAACGGCAACCCGGCGCTGCAGCCTGAGCACACGAAGAACTACAACATTGGCTTCGAGCTCTCGCCGGATTCGTCGACGGATATCGGTGCGGCGTTCTACAAGATTCACATCGACGGCGTGATCGGCACGAACGATCCGAACGCGGTGATGGACGCAAACAACCCGTCGAACGTGATTCGCAATCCGGACGGCACGGTGGCCTACATCAAGGAACAGTTCGTCAACCTCGGCTCGCTCGACACCGACGGCTTCGACATGAACTTCCGCAAGTCGGTCGGCACGAAGTACGGTACGTTCACGCTGGCAGGCGACTGGGCCTACGTGTGGCACTTCAAGCTGAACAGCCCGGGTGCGCCCACGCAGGACTTCGCCGGCAACAACCTCGCGTTGCTGCAGCCGTTCGGTGCGTCCAATCCGCGCTGGAAGGGTAATACCAGCTTGTCCTGGGATTACCGCAAGCTGACCACGACGCTGACGTGGCAGTACACCGGCCCGTACACAAACGCGGTGGCGTCCGAGTTCGGCGACGGTGGCACGCTGTCGGTGGCGTCGTATAGCCAGTTCAACCTGATGGCTACGTATCGCGGCTTCAAGAACTGGACGATCTACGGCGGCATCAACAACATCTTCGATCGTAAGCCGCCGTTCGACGTCGAATGGCAGGCCACGCCGGATATCACGGGCTACGACCAGTCGCTGTACACCAATATCGGCCGTTTCTTCCAGGTCGGTGCGTCGTACCGCTTCTGAAGTCTTTGATGGTTGTGATTCATCCGCAGTCTGTCTAGTGGGTCGGCCGCTCCGGTTTCGGGTCTCCCGTTCCGGAGCGGCAAACCACGTTTAAAGACGTACATTGGTGTTCCCCGTGCACAATGCTCGCTCAGCACCACGACGAGCGACAGCGGGCGGTAAGCAGCAGCGTAGCGCAAGCGGGGAAAGCTACGGGAGCGACGGCGTCGGGCCGTCACTCGCGCCGATTCGACTTACCGCGCGCCGGCGTCAAGCCGGCGCGCGTCCTTACGCATTCCGAAGATGAGACTTGTGAAGTTTCGCCGGCCGCGCGCCGTGCCCACGGCAGCGTCCGCGCCCGTGCCGCGGCTTCGCACCGCCGCGCGGATCGCGTTGTGCGCCGGTGCGTGTCTGGCATTGAGCGCGATCTGCGCGCAGGCGCGGCCCTCGATTGCGCAATACGACGAGCCCAAATATCCCGCCGGCTTTACGCACTTCGACTATGCGGATCCCACGGCACCGAGCGACGGCAAGCTCAGCTTCCAGAACTTCGACGAACTGCAGAGCTACGATTCGCTGAATCCGTTTCTCGTGCGCGGCGCGCCCGCGCCGGACATTCTGCATCTGATGTTCGATACGCTGATGCAGCGCAGCTGGGACGAACTCGCCTCCGAATACCCGCTCATTGCCGACGACGTAGAAGTCGCGCCGGACCTCGGCTCGGCCACGTTCCACATCAACCCCTCCGCGCGTTTTTCGAACGGCGATCCGATTACCGCGGCCGACGTCAAATACTCGTTCGATACGCTGACGAGTTCCAAGGCGTCGCCCTTGTTCAACGCGCAGTTCTCGGTGATCAAGCGCGCCGTGATTGTCGACCCGGCGACCGTGCGCTTCGAATTCAAGCATGCCGAGCGCGACGCGCCGCTGATCGCCGGCGACTTGCCGATCTTCTCGCCGAAGTGGGGCGCGCGTGCGGACGGCACACGTTTGCCTTTCGATCAGATCGCGAACGAGGCGCCGATCGCGAGCGGTCCGTATCTGATCGAGTCGCGCAAGAACGACAAGCAGATCACCTATCGGCGCAACCCCGACTACTGGGCCGCGAATCTGCCGTCGCGGCGCGGCATGTATCGCTTCGCAAGTATCACGTTCAATCTGTACCGTGACCACTACACGCAACTCGAAGCCTTCAAGGCGGGCGACGCGGACGTTATCGTCGAATACAGCGCGACGCAGTGGGCCCGCAAATACGTCGGCAAGAACTTCGACAATGGCCTGTTGAAGAAGGGCGAATTCGCCGATGGTCCCGCGCAGATGCAGGGACTGCTCATGAATCTACGCAAGCCGATGTTTCAGGATCCGCGCGTGCGCCACGCGCTGACGATGGCATTCGACTACGACTGGATGAACCGGATGATGTTCTATGGGCAATACCGGCGCACCAGCAGCTATTTCGCGGCAAGTCCGTTCGGCGCGACCGGCATGCCCTGTCCGAAGGAACTGGCGTTGCTCGAACCATTGAGAGCCAGCGTGCCGCCGGAAGTGTTCGGTCCGATGCTCAAACAGCCCGACACGATCGCGCCGAACTCCTTGCGCGGCAATTTGCGCGTGGCGCGTGATCTGCTGGCGCAAGCCGGCTGGCACTATCGCGACGGCGCATTGCGCGACGCCAACGGCACGCCGATGACGATCGAAATCATGGACGATCAGCCCGGCATGGATCGACTGATCCTGCCGTATATGCAGGCGCTCGGCATGCTCGGCATTCAGGCGCATATGCGGGAAATCGATAGCGCGTTGTACCAGAAGCGGCTGGACAATTTCGAGTACGACATGACCACCTTCATCTATCCGCCGGTCACGATTCCGGGCGCTGAACTGACGCGCCGTTTCGGTAGCGCGGCCGCGTCCGAGGTCGGTTCGGAAAACTATCCGGGGATTCGTTCGAAAGCGGTCGACTCGCTGATTCACTCGGCGCTTTCCGCGACCAATCTCGACGACCTGCAAGCGGCGACCCGTGCGCTGGATCGCGTACTGATCTATTCGTTCTACCTCGTGCCGGAGTACTACGCGCCAGGCGCGCGCATCGGCTACAAGACCACGATCGGCTTTCCGAAGATCGTTCCCAAAACGTACCAATACGAAGAATGGGTGATCGACTACTGGTACGCGAAAAAACCAGGCGCACCCGTCACTCAAACCACCCAGGCGGCGCAGTCCTCCGGGTCATCCACGGCTGCGGCCCACTGAGGAACAGCATGCTTGCCTACATTCTCAGACGTTTGCTGTTGATGGTGCCGACCCTGCTCGGCGTGGTCACGCTGACTTTTGTCGTCACGCAGTTCGTGCCGGGTGGGCCGGTCGAGCAGGTGATGACGCAACTCCGCCACGGCGCTGGCCGTGGCGGAGAGGCGGGGGCGGGTGGGGGCGGTTATCACGGCAGCCAGGGTGTCGATCCGCAGCAGATCGAGCAGATCAAGAAGCAGTTCGGCTTCGACAAGCCGCCGCTCGAACGCTATCTGTTGATGCTCAAGCGCTACGCGACGTTCGATCTCGGTCAGTCCTACTATCAACGTGACAGCGTGTGGGACGTCATCAAATCGAAGTTGCCCGTTTCGATCACGCTCGGCTTATGGACGGTGCTGCTGACGTATCTGATATCCGTGCCATTGGGGATCGCGAAGGCGGTGCGCAACGGCTCGCGCTTCGATACCGTCACGAGCGTGCTGGTGCTCGCCGGTTATGCGATTCCTGGATTCGTGCTCGGCGTGTTGCTGCTCATGCTTTTCGGTGGCGGCACGTTCTGGCAGGTGTTTCCGATGCGTGGCCTCACGTCGGATAACTTCAACGACCTCAGTGCATTCGGCAAAGTACTCGACTATTTGTGGCACATCGTGCTGCCGGTCACGGCTTCGGTGGTGGGCAACTTCGCGATCGTCACGATTCTGACCAAGAACACCTTTCTGGAGGAAATCGGCCGTCAGTATGTATTGACGGCACGCGCCAAGGGTGCGCCGGAGCGCGACGTGTTGTGGAAACACGTGCTGCGCAACGCGGCGATTCCGTTGCTCACCGGTTTGCCCGCAGCCTTCGTCGGCGCGTTTCTGAACGGCAACCTGCTGATCGAAACGCTGTTCTCGCTCGACGGCATGGGCCAACTGTCGTACGACTCGGTGATTCGCCGTGATTATCCGGTTGTGCTCGGCTCGCTCTTTCTGTTCACGCTGATTGCCCTCGTAACCAAACTCATTGCTGACGTCTGCTATGTCCTCGTCGACCCCCGCATCCAATTCAACCGCCTGGACCGCTGACGCGGCCGGCGCGGCGCACGCGGCGTCGCCGTCTCCGTGGCGGCGTACGTGGCTGCGCTTCAGGCAGCAGCGTCTGGGCTACTGGAGCCTCGTGATCTTCGTGTCGCTGTTCGTCATCAGCCTGCTCGGCGAGGTGTTGTCCAACGACCGTCCGTTGATCGTGCGTTACGACGGGCACTATTATTTTCCCATCGTGAAGGACTATCCAGAGACGCTGTTCGGCGGCGACTTTCCGGCGCGTGCCAATTACCTCGACCCGTATATCCGTTCGCGGCTCGAATCGAACGGCAACTTCGCGGTCTATCCGCCGAATCATTTCCACTACGACACGATCGACTATTTCGCCGCGCATCCGTATCCGGCGCCGCCCACCGCGAGCAACTGGCTCGGCACGGATCAGTTCGGGCGTGACGTGCTGGCGCGGCTGCTCTACGGCTTCCGCCTGTCGGTGCTGATGGCGCTGGCGCTCACGGTGTCCGGTGTCGTCGTTGGCGTGTTGACTGGCGCGATTCAGGGCTTTTACGGCGGACGCACCGATCTGATCGGCCAGCGCCTGATCGAAATCTGGAGTTCGATGCCGGACCTGTATCTGCTGATCATTTTCGCGTCGATCTTCGAGCCCACGTTGTGGCTGCTCTTCATTCTGTTGTCTATGTTCGGCTGGCTCGTTCTGTCGGACTACGTGCGCGCGGAATTCCTGCGCAATCGTTCGCTCGATTACGTGAAAGCGGCGCGCACCATGGGCCTGAGCAACTGGCAGATCATGTGGCGCCATGTATTGCCGAACAGCCTGACGCCGGTGATTACCTTTTTGCCGTTTCGCATGTGCGCCGCGATTCTCTCGCTGACCAGCCTCGACTTTCTCGGTCTCGGCGTGCCGCCGCCAACGCCGAGCCTCGGTGAACTGCTTCAGGAAGGCAAGAACAATCTCGACGCGTGGTGGATCTCCATGTCGGCATTTGCCGCGCTCGTGATCACGCTGCTGTTGCTGACTTTCATGGGCGACGCATTGCGCAATGCGCTGGATACGCGCTCGCGCGGTTCGGCTTTCGGCGGAGGTCCGCGATGACCAACACTCAAGCGCCGACCAATCGGCCATTGCTGGAAATCGACCGTTTCTCCGTGCATTTTGGCGACAAGGTGGCGGTGCATGAACTCAGCCTGTCTATTGCACGCGGAGAGCGCGTGGCATTGGTGGGCGAATCGGGTTCGGGCAAGAGCGTGACCGCGTTGTCCATTTTGCGGCTCGTCGAGCATGCCGAATTGAGCGGCCGCATGCTGCTCGATGGTGAGGATCTGCTGCAGAAAACCGAGCAGCAGATGCGCGGCTTACGCGGCGCGGATGTCGCGATGGTGTTTCAGGAGCCGATGACCGCGCTCAATCCGCTCTTTACAATCGGCAAACAGATTGCCGAGAGTTTGCGTCTGCACGAAGGTCTGCGGCCGAATGCGGCGCGTGAGCGTGGCATCGAACTGCTCAGGCGCACCGGCATTCCCGAACCGGAACGGCGTATCGACAGCTTTCCGCACCAACTGTCCGGCGGCCAGCGGCAGCGCGCAATGATCGCGATGGCGCTCGCGTGCCGCCCGCGTTTGCTGCTCGCCGACGAGCCCACTACCGCGCTCGACGTCACCGTTCGCCAGCAGATCGTCGATCTGTTGATTTCGTTGCAGGAACAGGAGGCGGCTGAACGCGGCATGGCCGTGCTGCTGATCACGCACGACCTGAATCTGGTGAAGCGTTTCGCGCAGCGCGTCGCGGTGATGGAGAAGGGCGTGCTGGTGGAGACCAATACGACCCAGGCGCTGTTCGCGAGTCCGCAGCATCCGTACACGCGGCGCCTGCTCGACAGCGAGCCGCAGCGCGCGGTGGCGCCGATCGAGCAGGGCGCGCGCCGGTTGCTGGAAGTGCAGGGGCTGGCCGTCGACTACCGCACGTCCGCGAAAGGCTGGCGTTCCCTGTTCGGGCGCTCGACATTCCGCGCGGTGCAGGATGTCGATCTGAGCGTGCGGCGCGGCGAAACGCTCGGCATTGTCGGTGAATCGGGCTCGGGTAAATCGACGTTGGCCGCAACCGTGCTCGGCCTGCAACAGCCGGCCGCCGGGCATATCCATATCGACGGCATGCCGCTATCCACGCTCAAAACCGCGAGCTCGCGCCGTGCGTTGTATTCGCGCATGCAAGTCGTGTTTCAGGACCCGTTCGGCTCGCTGTCGCCACGCATGACGGTCGAGCAGATCATCGGCGAGGGCCTCGCCGTGCATCGGCCGGAAGTGGACGCGAAGGCGCGGCGCGCACGCGTCGGCAGCCTGCTGGAAGAAGTCGGCATGCCCGCCGATGCGATGCTGCGCTACCCGCACGAGTTCTCCGGCGGCCAGCGGCAACGCATTGCGATTGCGCGAGCGCTGGCGGTCGAACCGGAATTGCTGGTGCTCGACGAGCCGACTAGCGCGCTTGACGTTTCGATTCAGAAGCAGGTGCTGAATCTGCTGACAAATCTGCAGAAAAAGTACAAGCTAAGCTACTTGTTCATTACGCACGATCTGGCGGTGATGCGAGCCATGGCGCATCGCGTGATCGTGATGAAGTCGGGACGCATCGTCGAAACCGGCGACACGCTCGACGTGTTGCACGCACCGTCGCATCCTTATACGCAGTCGCTGCTGGCGTCGTCGCTCAATGTGCCGGAGCCGCGCGCCGCACAGACGCACACGGGAAAACTCCATGATTGACGAACGTTGGGCGCAGGCCGCCCGTACGCTGAAAAGCCGCGCGGCCTTCTGGTCGCTGCGCATTGTCGACGAACAGATCGACGATCACGAGATCCGCAACGACATCGCGCAGCCGCTGCGCACGGTGCGCGATCGCGGGGCGATGCTGATTGCCTGGGTGGGCGCCGGCGCGGGTTATGCCGCGACCGCGAACCTGTCGGCGGCGGGTTTGCAGGCGGCGCTCGATATGGCGACCGCTCGCGCGGAAGCGAGCGCGGCCTTGTCGTTGATCGACCACCGCGAAGTCGCGCGTCCGGTGGCGAGTGGCGAGTATGTGTCGCCGAATGCGCAGCATGCGTTGCCGAGCCGCGCCGAGTGGCTCGACCGTTTGGGCGCCGAATGCGCCGCGGCCAATCTCGACGGAAGAATCGTGGAGCGCGTGGCGGCGATACAGATCATCCACACGGATCAGCTCTACATGACCGGCGACGGCGTTCGCATCGACCAGCAATTCCGCTTCGTGATGCCGCAATTGAGCGTCGCCGCGCACGCAAACGGCGACACGCAAGTGCGCACGCTCGGCGGCAACTACGGCACGCTCGGGCAGGGCGGCATGGAAGTGCTGGCGCGCTTTAACTTCGAAGGCTCGGGCGCACGTGTCGCCAACGAGGCGTTGCAACTGCTGGCCGCGCCGAATTGCCCGGCAGGCAAGCGCGACCTGTTGCTGATGCCTGACCAGATGATGCTGCAGATTCATGAGTCGATCGGCCATCCGCTCGAACTCGACCGCATTCTCGGCGACGAGCGCAATTTCGCGGGCTGGAGTTTCGTGAAGCAGGACATGTTCGGTTCGTACCGCTACGGTTCCGAGTTGCTGAACGTCACCTTCGACCCGGAACTGCGCGAAGAAGCGGCAGCCTACGCATTCGACGACGACGGCACCGAAGCACACAAACAGTACCTGATTCGCAACGGCGTGCTGGAGCGTCCGCTCGGCGGCGCGTTGTCGCAGCAGCGCGCACGCATGCCGGGCGTGGCGAACTCGCGCGCGTCGAACTGGAACCGGCCGCCGATCGACCGCATGGCGAATCTGAATATCGAGCCCGGCGAGAGTTCGCTGGAAGAGATGATCGGCAACATCGAACACGGCATTCTGATGCGCACCAACACGTCATGGTCGATCGACGATCATCGCAACAAATTCCAGTTCGGCTGCGAGTTCGGCCAACTGATCGAAAACGGCAAACTCACGCAGGTCGTGAAACAGCCGAATTATCGCGGTATATCCGCGAATTTCTGGCGCAGCCTGAGTGCGGTGGGCAACGCGGCTACGCGTGAAGTGTATGGCACGCCCATGTGCGGCAAGGGCGAACCGGCGCAGATCATTCGCGTGGGCCATGCGTCGCCGGCCTGCGTATTCAGCAATATCGACGTTTTCGGAGGCGCATGATGAGCCAGTTCATCTCCTCGCGCGCCGCTACGTCGGTGGATTGGCAGCGGCATTTCACCGCGCTTGCCGATGCGATCGAGCGCCTGCAACAAGGTGGCGAAACCACGCTCAGTTCGTTTGCGGGTGAGCAGTCCGACTTTATTCGATTCAATTCGGGCAAGGTACGGCAAACCGGCAGCGTGTCGCAAGGCAAGCTGACCTTGCGCCTGATCGACGGCGCGCGTCAGGGTTATTCCACGCTGACCGTATGCGGCGATCTGCAACAGGATCTCGACGAAGTGAGCGCGGCGCTCGCCACGTTGCGAGCAGGGCTGCGCGACGCGGCGGACGATCCGCATCTGCTGTTCGACACGTCGAAATGGGAGCGCACCACCCAGCGTTCCGGCAAGCTGCCGGACCCTGACGGTTTGGCGCGGGTCGTCGCGGACAGTGCGCAAGGGCTCGATTTCGTGGGCTTTTACGCGAGCGGCACGATCGTGCGCGGCTTCGCGTCCACGAGCGGCAGTCGCGGCTGGTATGAGGTGGACAACTTCAATTTCAGCTGGTCGTTGTACGACCCGAGCGGCCGCGCGATCAAAACGACCTACGCCGGCGACGACTGGAGCGACGCCGTGTTCTCGCGCAAAGTCGAGCAGGCCGCGAGCCGCCTTGCTGTGCTCGCTCGCACGCCGCGCGCGTTGGCGCCGGGACGCTACCGTTCCTATCTGGCGCCCGCCGCGTTGTCGGAACTGCTCGGTGTTGCCGCATGGAGCGGCTTTTCCGCACGCGCCCAGGCCAGTTCACGCAGCGAGTTGTACAAGCTGCATGTGGGAGAAGTCGTAGTCGACCCGCGAGTGACGATCAGCGAGGATCTGAGTCTCGGTATCACGCCCGGCTTCAACGACGACGGCTATCTGCGCGACAGCGTCCCGTTGATTCAGGCGGGCCGCAGTGCCGAACGGCTGACCAACGCACGCAGCGCGCGCGAATACGGCTTGACGCCCAATGGGGCGCTCGCCGGCGAGTCACCGGCCGCACTCTCTATGCAAGCGGGCGATCTGCTCGAAGAAGACGTGCTGGCGAAACTCGGTACCGGGCTCTATATCGGCAACCTCTGGTATGTGAACTTCTCGGACCGCATGAATTGCCGCCTCACCGGCATGACGCGCTTTGCGACCTTCTGGGTCGAGAACGGCGAAATCGTCGCACCACTCGAGGCCATGCGTTTCGACGACAGCCTTTACCGTTTGCTCGGCAGCGAACTCGAACAACTCGGCGCGCAGGCCGAACTGCTATTGAGCGACTCGACATGGGGCGAGCGCGCCACGGGTGGGATGCAATTGCCCGGCATTCTGGTGAAGTCATTCGAATTGACGTTATGAGCCGCCTATGGATCAACAAGAAATAACAAAATCGAAACCTGAGAGCTTGCCCGAGGGGCTGACGCTGCGTGCGTTGCGCGTGGCCGACACGGAGCAATTTCACGCCATGCTGCAGTTGCCAGGCGTGGTGAACGGCAATCCGCATATGCCATATCGGACGGTGGCCAGCACGCGCGAGTACCTCGAAAAACTCGCGGCCCCGGAAATCGCGATCGCCGCGGTGATCGGCGACACGCTGGTCGGTGAAGCGGAACTCACACCTTTAAAGGGGCGCCGCGCGCATGCCGCTTCGCTCGGCATCGGTGTGCACGACGCATGGCAGCGGCGCGGCATCGGTCAAGTACTGATGGCCGAACTGATCGACCTGGCTGACAACTGGCTCGGTCTGCGCCGCCTCGAACTGCATGTCTTCACCGATAACGACCCGGCGCTCGCGCTGTATCGCAAGTTCGGCTTCGAAATCGAAGCACATCAGCGCGGTGCGGTATTGCGTCGCGGCGCGTTGATCGATTGCTATTTCATGGCACGGTTGCGTGAGCCGGCGCCGTGGATGTCGCCGGCACCGGCCGCCCATTTCGCAGCGGAATAAGACCATGAAAGAAGAAAGGTTGCCGGACGGCGGAGCGCATGACAAATGTATTATGGTGCGCGCGCTCGAATCGTCCGACATGGATGCGTTCGCGGAGATCATGAGCTTGCCTCGTGTGCGGCGTGGCACCCTGTCAGTCGGCTATCGCAGTCCTGAACAACTCGCGGCGTGGTACGAGCGGCGCCTCAAACGCGGCGTGAACGTGTGCGCTGTTCTCGACGGCTGCGTGGTCGGCCACGCCGGGCTGGAGGTTCACCGGCCGAGTCGCGCGCACTGCGCGCATTTGGGACTTGCCGTGCACGACGCGTATCATCGGCGCGGTGTCGGCTCGGCGCTTCTGCAAGCCTTGATCGACTGCGCGGATGGCTCGCTCGGTTTGCGCCGTATCGACCTCACGGTATTTTCCGATAACGCGCCAGCCATCGCGCTGTACCGCAAATTCGGCTTTGTCGAAGAGGGCTTCTCGCGCGCTTTTGCGATACGCGACGGCGTACTCGCGGACGTGCTGCACATGGCCCGCCTTGTCGACGCACCGAGCCTCCAGACCATCTGAACGGGTTCATTGAGTGCCATTCTTCTTCATCGACCGCCCGGTATTCGCATGGATCGTCGCGCTCGCCATTGTCGTGGCGGGCGCGCTGGCTATTCCGCAACTGCCGGTGGCGCAGTATCCGCGTCTTGCGCCACCGCGCATCGTGATTTCCGCCACCTATCCGGGCGCTTCGACTGAAGTCGTGGACGCGAACGTCGGCAGCATTATCGAGGGGAGTCTCGATGGCGCCGACAATATGCTGTACTACGAAACCACCAGCGACAACCTGGGCGAGCTCGAGATCGACGCGACTTTCGCGCCCGGCACCAATCCCGATCTCGCGCTGGTCGACATTCAGAACCGGCTCAAGCAGGTCGAACCGCGTTTGCCGCAACAGGTCGTGCAGCAGGGCATTACCGTGTTCAAGGCGGCCAACACGTTTCTGATGCTGGTGGCGCTCACCTCGACCGACGGCACGCGCGACTCCGTGCAATTGAGCGACTATCTGAGCCGCTACGTGTTGCGCGAACTGAAGCGCGCGCCAGGAGTGGGCTCGGCTCAACTGTGGGATGCCGACGAAGCGCTGCGTATCTGGCTCGATCCAATGAAGCTGCGTGAATACGGACTCGGCGCCGCCGAAGTGAACGCCGCCATTGCCGCGCAGAACGCGACCGTCACGGCCGGTACGCTCGGCGACGCGCCGTTCGTGCCGGGCCAGCAACTCACAGCCTCGGTGAACGTGAAGGGGCAATTGATCTCGCCCGCGGAATTCGGCCAGATCGTGCTGAAGGCGCGGCCGGACGGCTCGGCCGTGCGCCTGCGCGACGTCGCGCGGGTGGAAGTCGGGCGCGACAATTACTCGTTCTATTCGCGCCTGAACGGCAAGGCCGCGGCGACGGTCGGGATTCAGCTCGGGCCGCGCGGCAACGCACTCGAAACGTCGAACGCGATTCGCGCGCGGCTTGCCGAGTTATCGAAGGGATTGCCTTCGGGCGTCTCCATCGAAATCCCGTTCGACAACGCGCATTTCGTACAGATCGCGATTCATGAGGTGTTGGTCACGCTCGCGGAAGCAGTGGTGCTGGTGTTCTTCGTGATGTGGCTGTTCCTGCGCGATCTACGCTATACGCTGGTGCCCACCGTGGTGATTCCGGTCACGCTAATGGGCGCGTTTCTCGCCATGTACGCCTGCGGTCTGTCGATCAACGTGTTCACCCTGTTCGGCCTCGTGCTCGCCATCGGGATTCTCGTCGACGACGCGATCGTGGTGGTGGAGAGCGTACATCGCGTGATGGAAGAAGAGGGCTTGCCGCCACGGGAAGCCACGCGCAAGGCCATGTCGCAGATCGGCGGCGCGATCATAGGCGTGACGGCGGTGTTAACAGCGGTGTTCGTGCCGATGGCGTTTTTTCCCGGCGGCGTCGGCGGCATTTACCGGCAGTTTGCGGTGGCGATGATCGCGTCGATGCTGGTGTCGTCGTTCATGGCCTTGTCGTTGACGCCCGCGCTGTGCGCGAACCTGCTGAAGGCGCATACCCAATCGGTGCGTCAACGCGATGCGCGTCGCGGTGTGCTGGGTTTCGCGGCGCGCGCGGCGAGCCGCTTCACGGCCGGCTTCGATCGCGCCGCGCATGGCTATCGCGGGCTGACCGCGCGCACGCTGCGCCGTATTGGCCCGATGCTCGCGGTCTACGCGGTGCTGGTGGGCGTGTGCGGCTTGCTCTACTGGCAAATGCCAGGCGGTTTTTTGCCGAGCGAGGACGAAGGCCAGTTGCAGGTGATGGTGCAGTTGCCCGCGGGCGCCACGCAGGCTCGCACGCTGGCCGTGGTCGAGCGCGTGGAAAATATTCTGCACGCCGAGCCCGCCATCGCCAACGTGACGAGTGTGATCGGCTGGAGCTTTTCGGGCAGCGGTCAGAACGTTGCGATGGGCTTTGTCGAACTGAAGGACTGGGGCAAGCGCAATGTCGACGCGCTAGCCTTGCGCGACCGGCTCAACGCAAAGTTCGACCAGATTCTGGATGGCAATGTCGAGGCGCAGTTGCCGCCGTCAGTGCCGGGCGTCGGGCATTCGGACGGTTTCGTGTTTCGACTGGAAGATCGCGGCGGGGTGGGGCTCAACGCGCTGAAGGCCGCGCGCGAGCAACTGTTCACGCAGGCCAAGGCGAGTCCGGTGCTGGCCTCGGTGCACTTTCAGGATCTACCTGACGCGCCGCGCGTCGAACTCATCGTTGACCGCGCAAAAGCGTATGCGCTCGGCGTGTCGTTCGATCGCATCGCGGACGTGCTCGGCAGCACCTTTGGCTCGACCTACATCGACGATTTCCCGGCGGGTGGCCGCATGCGCCGCGTGATGATCGCCGCCGACGCCGCCGCGCGCATGACCGAAGACGACCTGCTGGCGCTCGCGGTGCCCAACTCGACGGGCGGCATGGTGCCGCTATCGGCTATCGCGACGCGTCAGTGGACGATCGGCCCCGTAATGCTGACGCGTTACAACGGCTATCCGTCGCTCGACGTGAGCGGTCACGCGGCGACCGGTCACAGCTCCGGCGCAGCCATGGCGGAGATGGAACGGCTCGCCGCCGCGCTGCCGGTCGGCGTCCAGTACGACTGGGTCGATGCGGCACGCGAGGAAACCTCGGCCGCGAAACTCACGCCGCTGTTGGTCGGCCTCTCGTTGTTAGCAGTATTCATGGCGCTCGCCGCGCTCTACGAAAGCTGGACGATCCCGTTGGCCGTGCTGATGGTGGTGCCGCTTGGCGTGATCGGCGCGGTTGCCGCGGTGCTGTTGCGCGGCCTGCCCAACGACGTGTACTTCAAGGTCGGCATGATCACGGTGATCGGCCTTGCGGCGAAGAACGCGATTCTGATCGTGCAGTTCGCCCGCGATCTGTATCAACGCGGCCTGCCGTTGACGCGCGCGGTGACCGAGGCGGCCGGTGCGCGCTTCCGGCCGATCGTGATGACCTCGGCGGCGTTTCTGCTCGGCGTCGTACCGTTGGTGGTGTCGAGCGGCGCGGGCGCGGAAAGCCGCCGCTCGATCGGCACGGGCGTATTCGGCGGGGTGCTGGCTGCCACAGTGTTCGGGCTGGTGTTCGCGCCGGTCGCGTTTCATGCGGTCGCGTCGCTCACGCATGGCCGGCGCCGGCTTGCGGAGCTGCATCGCAAGCGCGAGGCGCGGCGGGCACGCCGTGCTTCGCTCGAACGCGCGCCACTCGACGAATCGCCGACCGCCTGACGGCGTGCCGCCTGCGCGTTGTCCACCTATGATTGGTCCACCTGCATGGTCCACGTGCATGGTCCACCTGCGGCGCCGCGCTCAACCGGCCGGCTGATGCGCCGCCGGAGCGGGGGCAGCGCCGGCCGGCGCCTGCGTATTGCTCGCCGACACGTGCGGTGCGGCAGGCATGCAGTCCGCACGATACTCGGTTTGCAGCCTTTGTTCAGCTTGTTCCAGGTCGCTCGGGTAGTTGTCGTCATCGTCGCTGGGTTGGTAGCCGACCGCTTCGAGTTCGCCGAGCTCGCGCATCAATTGCTTGTGCGTCACTTCGCCTTTCAATTGTTTGAACGGGTAGTCGTTGCATTGCTGCGGTGTGAGATGCGGCGCCGCCATGGCCGATGCGCTGCCGATCAGAAGAAGGGCGCTGAGCAGGGTTTTCGTTGCGAGTTTCATTTCCGATTTATCCACGAGAAGGTTTCATTTGTCCCGCGAGGAGGAGTTGCGGGCTGACATCAGGCTAGTGGAAGCGGCCTACCGGCAAAGCGTCGGGAAAATGAAACTTGTTTTATCGTCGCGTGGTTTTCCGGACTTTCACGGCCTCGCGGTGAACTTAAATTTTTCTTCATGAAGCGGATATCCATCCGCTAACCCCGCTCGCGTAGCCTGCATGCAGGCATTTGGGCGATGCGCCGGCATGCGTCGGCCGCACTCCCGTGCTCAGAACGCGCAAGCCGAATATGGCATCATGTCCTTCTACTGATAACCTGTCGCGCCGGCCGCTTGCATCGTTTGAGCTGGCTGCGGCGCATGCAATGATCATGTCGCGAGTATTGACGATCGAAGACGATGAAATTACCGCGAATGAAATTGTCGGTGAACTGAAAAGCCGTGGCTTCACCGTGGACTGGGTGGCCAACGGCCGGGACGGCATGGCCCGCGCGATTAGCGAAGACTACGACGTGATCACGCTCGATCGCATGCTGCCCGGCGTGGATGGTCTGACGATACTGACCACCATGCGCAGCATCGGCATCCAGACGCCGGTGCTGATGTTAAGCGCGCTCGGCGACGTGGACGAGCGGGTGCGCGGGTTGCGCGCCGGCGGCGACGATTATCTGACCAAGCCTTTCGACCCCGAAGAGATGACCGCGCGGCTCGAAGTGTTGCTGCGCCGCAGTCAGACTTCGACTGCTCAACTCGAAACTCAATTGAGAGTCGGGCCGCTCGAACTCGACCTGATTTCGCGCAAGGTGCAGCGCGACGGCGAGGAAATCGCCCTGTTGCCCACCGAATACCGCGTGCTCGAATTCATGATGCGCCATGCGGGGCAGACCATCACGCGCACCATGTTGTTCGAAGCGGTATGGGGCTATCACTTCGATCCGGGCACCAATCTGATCGACGTGCACATGGGGCGCCTGCGCAAGAAAATCGACCCGCCCGGCGTGACGCCGATGATCCAGACCGTGCGGGGCTCGGGCTATATCCTCGCATGAGCACACTTTGATGGACACTTCCTTCCCGGCTCAGTCCGCGCTCGGGCGGCGCTGGCACTCCACCACCTTTCGCCTGCTTTCCGTCTACGCAGTCATCTTTTCGTTTTCCGTGATGCTGTTGCTGGGCTTCATCGGCTGGGCCGTGACCGGCGACATGGAGCGCGAGACCGATGTGGTGATGGATTGGCAACTGATCTACTTCGATTCGCTGCCTGATTCGGACCTCGCGGATGCGATTCACCGGCGCATCGAACATGAGCGCATGCACACCAATTACTACGGTCTGTTTGCCGCTGACGGCCGTCTGCTGGCCGGCGACGTGCTCGCGTATCCGGCCGCGTTGCCCACTAACCGGAGCGGCAAAACGCTCGATCTGACGCTTGCGCTGGGGCGCAACGATCAGGCGCCGGTGGTGCGCGCCATGGCCGAGCGGCGTAAGGACGGCTCGACGCTCGTGATAGCGCGCGACCTCACGCACATTCTGCGGATTCGCGAGACCATCATCAATGCGCTGGTGGGCGGCGGCGTATTCTGTCTGCTCGCCGGCGTGGCCGGCGGCCTCGCGATGAGCGTGCGGCAGATGCGCCGGCTGAAAGCGATCCGGCGCGTCACGCAGCGCATCGCGCAGGGTGATCTCGCGCAGCGTCTGCCGATCGGCGGACGTGACGAAGTGGATATGCTTGCGCATCTGGTGAATCATATGCTTGCCGAAGTCGAGCGTCTGATGAACGAAGTGAAGGGTGCGTGCGACGGCATCGCGCATGATCTGCGCACACCGCTCGCGCATGTGCGAACCCTCCTTGCGCACGCGGCGGAGCGCACGGAAACGCTCGACGATGCCGCGCTCGCGAAACTGGTGGATCGCGCGCGCACTGAAACGGACGCGCTGCTCGACCGGTTTCGCGCCATGCTGCGCATCTCCGAGATCGGCACATTGCAGCGGCGCGGCGGGTTTGGCGAGACGCAACTCGAGACGCTGATCACCGAGGTCGGCGAACTTTACGAGCCGCTTGCCGAGAGTCGTTCGATCCGGCTTTCTGTCCATGTCCAGCCGGTGGATTCGATTTTCGGCGACCGCGCGTTGCTCTTTGAAGCATTGAGCAATCTGGTGGACAACGCCATCAAGTTCACGCCCGAGGGCGGCCTCGTGCGTATGGAACTGCGGCAGACGGCAGCCGGGCCGCGGGTGGATATCGTCGACAACGGTCCAGGCATTGCCGCCGGCGAGCGCGATGCGGTGCTGCAGCGTTTCTATCGCGGCGAGAGCACGCGGCATCTGGCCGGCTCCGGACTGGGGCTGAGCATCGTCTCCGCGGTGATGCGGGTGCACGACTTCACCATGAAGATCGGCAATGCGCAACCAGGCACCCGGATATCCATCGAATGCTGGTCGAGCACGTTGGCGTGAGTCCTGTTTCTTCTTCTCGTTCCTGAAGGGTAGTGAATGCGTGTTCTCTTCGTGGGTCCTGCTCATCCGGAAGCTGCGTGGCTTTTCAAGGCGCTTCAGGAGAGCGCGCACAGTTTGCAGCGTGCCGATGATCTGCGCGATGGGGTCTTTCTCGCGACTCAGGAACCCTTCGACACGATCGTTTTGATGGTGCTGGAAGTTGGTTTTTATCCCACCCTGCTGCAGTTCATTGGGGAGTTTGCCGCGGCGCGCAGTGGCGCGGCGATCGTCGCCGTGCTGGGAGCGGCTACCGCCCAGGATCGCACCAAGGTCTTGCGCGCCGGCGCGGATGCCTGTTTCTGTCAACCTTATTCATTCATTGAAATGCATGAGCGGTTGCAGGCTTTGCAGCGTATTGGCGTGGCACGGGTGGCGTTTGGCGGTTCTGGTCCCACTTCGTTTTCTCCTGTTCTGAATGCTGCCGATGAACCTTCTCTCGACGCGGCTACGCGGGAGCTTGTTTTTGGGGGGCGGAGGGTCGCTGTTACTCGTAGGGAGTTTCTGCTGCTCGAGTGTCTGATCAGGCAGGTGAATGCGCCCGTGGCACGGGATCAGCTTATTCGGTATGCCTGGCCGGAGAAGGAGGATGTCGATCCTTCGAGTGTCAATCTTGTCGTTTCCCGATTGAGGAGAAAACTTTTGGGTGATTTGCCCGAGGTCAGGATTGAGACGGTCAGTCGGTTTGGGTATCAGGTTTCGGTTTGACGCCGGTGACAGGTTGGTCTCTTTTTCACTCATTCCTTCCGTTTTCTCCGATCCGCCATTACGGCCTGAGTCAATGATCTGTTCATGAAAATCCAACGCATTAATTGAAAGTCTGTCTTGCAGGCGTGGTGCTTTCTGATCCCGATATATTCGTGGCGTGGTCGCATACATCGTAGTGTGATCGCTTTTGTCAGGCATCCTCAATTAAAAATGAAAGGTGATTCATGAATCAGAAGATGAAGCTGGTGCGTCTGGTCGGGGCACTGTTTTGCGTCGGCATCGCATCCTCCGCGCATGCGCAGAGCAGCGTTTCTCTCTACGGAATTCTCGATACGGGTATCGACTTTGCCAGCAACGTCAATGGCAACCGTCTCTACCAAATGGCCAGTGGTGTCAGCGCCGGCAGCCGTTGGGGGCTCAGAGGCAAGGAGGATCTCGGGGGTGGCCTGTCCGCCATTTTCGATCTTGAGAGTGGTTTCAATTCGACCAATGGCAGCCTCGGCAGCGGACTCGCTTTCTCGCGTAATGCCTACGTGGGAATCGCCAGTCAGACGGCCGGCACTATCACCCTCGGGCGGCAGTGGGATCCGATCGTCGATCTGATCGAACCGTTCTCGCTCAACGATAGCTATGGCGGCTGGTATTTCTCCCACCCCAACGACATGGATAACCTCGATAACGGCTTCGCGATCAGCAACGCCGTGAAGTACACGAGTCCCACTATCGGCGGCTTCACCGGCGAAGCGCTCTATTCGTTCGGCGGTCAGGCGGGGCAGTTCTCGAATAATGCGGCTTATAGCGCGGCGGCCTCGTACACGAACGGGCCGTTCTCCATTGGCGCGGGCTATCTGCGCGTGAACGATCCCGAGGAGTCGATCCAGAGTTATCAGAACGGCTCGGGATTTACCAATGCGGTGTACGGCAACTATCTGGCCAATGCGCGCAGTCAGGGCATCTTTGCCGCGGGTGCTTCGTATCAACTCGGCAAGTTCAAGGTAATGGGTAACTTCACCAACGTCGATTTTCAGCAGGGCGACGCGGGTCAGGATGTCAAATTCCAGAACTACGAATTCGCCGGCACTTTCGCGGCGACCAGTCAGCTCAATCTCGCAGCGGGCTATACCTACACGGATGGCAGGAATCACGCGACCGGTCAGGAGCCGAAGTATCAGCAGCTCAATCTGAGCGCGGAATACGAGTTGTCCAAACGCACCGCCGTGTATGCATTGGCCGCCCTGCAAAAGGCGAGCGGCGGCGCAGTGGCGCAAATTGCAGGCTTCGATCCGTCGTCTGACGGCAAGCAGGTGGTCGGCCGGGTTGGCGTGCGGCACTCGTTCTAGGGCTGAAGCTGTTGGCAGAAAGAGCGCGCTAGCCGTAAGGTTAGCGCGCTCTTTTTTCAGGAACCGAAATAGATGTTGCAAAAACTGGGTGGCCCGACGCAGTTGTCGGCAGTGCTAGAAGGTGCCGTCGCGCAACCGGATAACAGCAGTCCGGCGGCAACTGCGGCGGCGGCGAAACGGGCGGATCGTTTAATCGCGGTGCGAAAATTCATCGATATCGTTGGCGAGAAATTTGATCGTGCACTACAGGTATCTCAGTGCGCGTAAATCGTCGAATTCAGATACGCGAGTTGTCCGTCTTTCTCCGCGTGCACCATTTCCCGGTAGACCTGAGCACGCGTCTTTTCACCGGTGGGCTGGCCATAAGGTGGAACCCACGAGCCGGCGGCGTTGACCGCCGCGGTGCTATTCGCGGCCACTTGCATAGAGGGCGCGGCGGACTGCTGGTTTGCCGCAGTAGTCGATTGAGCGAAGGCTGAAGCCGTTGCGGTGGCACCGATGAAAGCGATGGCGAGTGTCAGGGTTTTCATGTCGTAATCCTCACAAATCAGATTGGGTGAGACCGATGCGCGAACCTGGGTGCGCTCGCGAATCGGTTGATGAGAAGGATAGACAACCGGGTTTAGCGGATCGGCGGTGTGTGCATGAAAAGATATTTATCCGTTGAAGCGTCTGTTAGCCGATGAATGGGTTGCCCGCAGTACGCATGTCATGAAGATAAAAAACGTTTCATTGAGCGACCGGTTTTGATCACGGGTGTGTCATTGCGGCTATCTACATTGCGGCTACCCGCACGGTGTGCGGGGTCGGTCTGGCGATGCGCGGACCGGCGCCTTCTCTTACCCGGAATCAGACATGAACAAAGCACTGGCAACCACTCTCGTCGCGCTGGCCGGCACCTTCTGCGCGGCAGCGCACGCGCAAAGCAGCGTGACACTCTACGGCACGCTCGATACGGGGCTCGACTACATCAGCAACCAGAAGGCGGGCACCGGCGGAAAAAGCAACTGGATGATGGAAAGCGGCAACGTAAGTACCGATCGTTGGGGGCTGCGCGGTAACGAGGATCTGGGCGGCGGACTGAGTGCAATCTTCGATCTCGAGAACGGATTCAATATCGACAGTGGCAAGTTCTCCAACGGCGGGGATGAATTCGGCCGGCAGGCGTGGGTCGGTATCGCGAGTACGCAGTGGGGTAGCGTGACAATGGGCCGGCAATACGACTTTCTGGTGGATTTCGTCGCACCGCTGTCCGCGACTGGTTCGGGTTTCGGCGGCAACATTGCAGATCACCCATTCGATAACGATAACCTCAACAACGATCTGCGCATGAACAATTCGGTGAAGTTGCGCAGCGCAACCTATGACGGCGTTACGTTGGGCGGCGCCTACGCGTTCAGTAACGCGGCGGGCGGCTTCAGCAACAACAACGCCTATAGTCTTGGTGCGCAATGGACGGGCGGCCCGTTCAATCTGGCCGTGGCCTATCTGCAGGCCAATCAGCCGGGCGGTGTCAATCAGCCCACTAATACGGGCGGCGCGCTGAGCAGCAGCGACGGCGACGCGACCTTGACCGGCGCGCGTCAACGCATTCTGGGGGCGGCGGGGCGGTACACGTTCGGCGCCGCGACGGTCGGCCTCGTCTTCACGCGCACAATGCTCGACGACCCGCACCAGATCACGCAAGGCGGTGCCTATTCCACGCTCAACGGCGATCTGCTGACCTTCAATAACTACGAACTGAACGCGCGCTATGCAGTCACCCCAGCGTTTATGCTCGGTGGTTCTTATACATTGACCGATGGGCATTTCAGTGACGCCGGCAAGAGTGTCTCTCCTAGATGGAATCAGTTCATGCTGCAGGCGGACTACGCGCTGTCGCGCCGCACCGATCTGTATCTGGAGGGCGTGTATCAACGCGTCTCGGGCGCGGACGGAATCGCAGTGCTAGCCAATGCCTCGATTTATTCATTGGCGGCTTCTTCGAATGATCGCCAGGCCGTGGTCGCGGTCGGAATGCGGCACAGGTTCTGAGCGTAGCGCGGGGATTGCCCGCTCGACGGAAACGCAAGATTCGCCGGCAACGAGCCGGCGACTTCTTCATGCGCTGTTGTTAGTGTCAACTCGTGGCGTCGGCAACGCTTACCGTGGCAGCCTGCACTCGCGCTTGCGTTGCCCGATTGTCATGCGGGCTGCTGGCGCCCTCGGCCGACCAGCCGCCGCCCAATGCTTCGATCAGCCGCACGGAAGCCTGCAAACGCCGCGTATCAAGGTTCAGCGCGGCGATCTGCGTGTTGAGTTCGGTGGTCTGCGCGGTCACCACGTCCAGATAGCTGACGACACCGTCCCGATAGCGCGACATTGAAAGCGTCAAGGTGCGTTGCGCGGCGATGAGCGCCGCGTTCTGTTGCGTGGCTTCGTCGCCGAGATGGTGCAGTTGCGCGAGGCTGTCTTCGACTTGCTGGAAAGCGAGCAGCACGGTGGCCTTGTACTTCGCGCCATTCTCCGCGAGCCTGGCGCGAGCCTGCTCGGTCATCGCGGCCCGGCGGCCACCGTCGAACAGCGTGAACACGAGGCTCGGCCCGACCGACCAGATTTCGTTTGGCGCCATGAGCCAGGGCGAGAGCGTGTCGCTCTGATAGCCGCCGTCGAGGCCGAGCGAAATATCCGGGAAAAACGCGGCTTTGGCGACGCCGATCTGCGCGTTCGCCTGGGCAACGCGTCGTTCGGCCGCGGCGATGTCGGGCCGCCGTTGCAGAAGCGCCGCCGGCACGCCGGTCGGAATGGACGGCAGGTAAGCCGAACCGGCCGCGGCGCCGAGCGTGAAGTTCGGTGCGGGTGCGCCGGTCAGGCTCGCGATGGCGTGTTCGTAGAGCGCGCGCCGCGCGGCGATGTCGTCGGCGGAAGCGCGCGCCGTGTCGAGTTGTGTCTGCGCGCGCGACACGTCGAGGTCCGACGCGATGCCGCCGGCGTGCCGGCTTAGCGTGAGCTTGAGAGCACGCTGATAAGTGTCGATCGTATCGCCGAGCAGTTGCTGTTGGGCGTCGAGTCCTCGCAAGTTGAAATAGGCACTCGCGAGGTTCGCCTGCAGGCTGAGGCGCACAGATTCAAGATCGGCCTCGCTGGCTTGCATCGCTGCGCGTCCGGCGGCAACTTCATTGCGAATCTTTCCCCACAGGTCGAGGTCGTAGGCGATGCCGACATCGACGGTATTGGCGCCGTACGCGGAAGGTTGTCCCGCGCCACGCAGCGGCCGGTTATCCGACTGGCGCTGACGTTCGACGGACGCTTCGGCGCCGATCGTCGGGAACAAACCCGACCGGGCTTGCGCGAGGTAGGCCGTGGCTTCGTCGTGGCGCGCCATGGCCGCAGCCACGTCCGGATTGGCGGCCGCCACCTGTTTTTCGAGGTGGTCGAGCACGGGGTCCCGATACACGCTCCACCATGCATTGCGCGGCACGCGGTCGGCGGGTCGAGCGAGTTGCCAGGGGCCGCTTTCCTTGAACGTCGCCGGGATGCTGGTCGCCGGCGTGTGATAGGTCGGCGCGAACGAGCAGCCGCTTAGCATCGCCGCGGCCGCCAGTGCCATGCATAGACGGCGTTTATCCATGGGTGCTCTCCGTCGCGCGCCGGCCCGCCAGGGCAGTGTCGCTCGTGCCGCTCGTGCCGCTTGCGGTGCTCTGCAGGCGCACTTCATCACCCGACGCGATGGAGTCGGGCGGATTGTCGATCACGCGATCAGTGGCATTCAAACCCGATGCGATCTCCACATGCGTGCCGAGATCGGTCGCGATCGATACGGGTTTGAGTAGGGCGCGATTGTCCTTGCCGACGACGGCGACCTGCAAACCGTTCTGTCGGAAGATCAACGAACTCGCCGGAATCGACAACGCGTGCGCATTGGCCGGCAAGGCGAAGTGCACCTCGGTGTACTCGCCGGGGATCAGGACGCCGTCGTGATTGTCGACCGCGAGCTGGACGAGCAGGGTGCCCGAAGAGGGCGTGATGGCGTCGTCCGTGTCGACGAGCTTCGCATCGAATTTCGCGCCCGGACGCTCAGGAACGGTCAGCGTGGCGTTCATGCCGGGCTGGATGGCGGCCGCTTCATCTTGCGGCACACTCACGTAGACGCGCAGCCGGCGTGCGTCGGACACCGAGAACAGCTCGGGCCCATTGCCGCCGCCCGCATTGATGAGCGCGCCGATGTCTGTCGTGCGGGCGGTGACGATTCCGTCGAACGGCGCCGTAATACGCTTGAAGGATTCGAGCGCTTCGAGGCGCCGCACGTTGGCCTCGTTGGCGGCGACGGTCGCCTGTTTGGCGACGAGATCGCTGGTCTTTTCGTCCGCTTCCTGCTGCGAGACGGAGTCCTGCTGCAACATCTGCGTCCAGCGGCGCGCGGTGGACGCCGCGAGTTTTTCGTTGGCCACCGAGTTCTGCAAGTCGGCACGCGCCTGCTGCAATTGCTGATCGAGATCGGGTGTATCGATGTCGGCAAGCAACTGACCGGCTCTGACATGCGTGCCGATGTCCGCGTACCACGCATGCAGATAGCCCGACACGCGCGCATAGATCGGCGCGTTGACGAAGGCGGACAGGCGGCCTGGCAGTACCAGCGTCGGTGCGGCCAGATCGTGCTTCGGGGTATAGGCCACCACGGTGGGCACGGCTTGCTGGGCCGACCAGTGGTCAGTTCCTGCTTCGCATGCACACGGCTGGCAATGCCGCTTGCCACGACGCCCGCCGCTGCCAGCAGCGCGACGATACCGGCGAGCTTCAGGTGACGCAGCCGTTTCGGCGAATTGATCTCGATCTCAGTGGACATGATGCACTCCGGGTTCGGAAGAAGAGGGGTCTGGAGAGGGGCGGTGAACCGCGGCGTCGCGCCGGTGCACGATGCTGAAAACGACGGGTACGAACAGCAGCGTGGCGAACGTTGCGCAAAGCAGGCCGCCGATCACGGCGCGGCCGAGCGGCGCGTTCTGTTCGCCGCCATCGCCGAGACCGAGCGCCATGGGCGCCATGCCGATGATCATCGCCAGCGCGGTCATCAGGACCGGGCGAAAGCGCGTGAAGCCCGCTTCCATGGCCGCGACGAGGGCATTGCCGTTAATGGCCAGCCGCTCACGCGCGAAGCTCACGACCAGAATGCTGTTGGCGGTCGCCACGCCCATGCAGAGAATCGCGCCGGTCAACGCAGGCACCGAGAGCGGCGTGTGCGTGGCGAACAACATCCACACAATGCCGGCCAGAGCCGCCGGCAATGCGGTGACGATCACGAACGCGTCGCTCCATGAATGGAAGTTCACGACGATCAGCAGATAGATCAGCACAATCGCGCCGACCAGACCTAGCGACAGACCGAGGAACGCGCTATTCATCGTCTGGACCTGGCCGCGCAGCGTGACGATGGAACCCTTGGGCACGTCGTTCGCGGTCGAGCGCAGAATGTGCTGGATCTTCGCCGCCACGGCGCCGAGATCCTGACCTTGCGTTGTCGCGAACACGTCGTAGAGCGGTTCGATGTCGTAGTGCGAGACCACCGCATTGCCCACCCCGCGTGTAATCGTCGCAATGCCGCCGAGAATCTGCGCCTGGCCGCTCTTGCCCGTGACGGGCAGATTGTTCAGATTCGATAGAGACGTCATGCGATATTGCGGCGTCTGCGCGACGATCGGGTATGACACACCGTTCTTCGGATTGAGCCAGTACGTCGGCGATACCTGACTCGTGCCGGACAGGCTCGCCACCACGGAGTTGGTGACATCCTGTTCGGTGATGCCGAGCTGATCGGCGCGCGAACGATCCACTGAGACGGTGAATTGCGGATATGTCGACGCCTGTTGCATACGGGTATCGGCAATGCCGGGAATCATGCGCATGCGGCGCAGCACTTCGCTGGCGTACTGGTGATTGGCGGCCTGGTTCGGGCCCGCAACCTGCAGATCGATTGGCGCGGGTGCGCCGAAATTCAGAATCTGGCTGACGATATCGGCCGGCAGAAATGCAAACGTCGTGCCCGGGAACTGGCGTGGCAAGGTTTCACGCAACGCGCGCACGAAGTCCGCGGTGGGGCGATGATTTTCGTTCAGCGAAATCAGAATGTCGCCGTCTTGCGGGCCGATCGTGCCGCTATTGTTATAGGTCAGGTTGATGCCGCTGTTCGGCAAGCCGATGTTGTCGATGATGCTGCGCAACTGGTCTGGTGGAATGGCGCGGCGCACCGCGTTTTCGATCAGATCGAATTGCGCCGCGGTATCTTCGATCCGCGTGCCGACCGGCGCCCGCACGTGAATGGCGATTTCGCCGGAGTCGATGTCCGGGAAGAAATTGCGGCCGAGCCACGGAGCGAGCAGGAACGACGCTCCGACCACGATCAGAAAGCCCGTCACGAAGCGCTTGCGATGGGTGAGTGCGAGGCCGAGCACGATCCGATAAACGCCGCGCACGCGTTCGAAGCGATGTTCGAAGCCGCGCTGGAAGCGCACCAGCGGATTTCGCGAGGGCGCCGCGTGGGCATCGCCGCCATGCGGGGCCATCGTCGCGGCCAGTTCGCCGGAAGCGTGGCCGCCCGACGCATGCGCGCGCAGCAGGTATTGCGCCATCATCGGCACGAAGGTGCGCGAAAGGATGAAGGACGCGATCATGGCGAAGATCACGGCCTCGGCCATCGGCACGAACAGGAAGCGCGCAATGCCATCGAGCAGCAGCATCGGCACGAACACGATGCAGATGCACAGCAGCGACACGAACGCGGGCGCGACGATCTGCGCGGCGCCGTCGAGAATCGCGCTCTTGACGTCCTTGCCTTGCTCCAGATGCCAATTGATGTTTTCGATCGTAACGGTGGCATCGTCGACCAGAATGCCGACGGCCAATGCAAGGCCGCCCAGCGTCATGACATTGAGCGTCTCGCCCATTGCCGCGAGTCCGGCAATCGCCGCCAGCACGGCAAGCGGGATCGATGCCGCGATGATCAGCGTGGAGCGCCAACTTCCGAGAAACAGCAGGATCATCAGCGAGGTGAGCGCGGCGGCGATCACGCCCTCGCGCGCCACACCGCTCACGGCGCCTTTCACGAAGGTCGATTGATCGCCCATCGTGACGAGTTTGAGTCCCGCTGGCAACGTGGCCTCGATACGCGGCAGTTGTGCCTTCACGCCGGAGATGATGTCCAGCGTGGAAGCGGAACCGTTCTTGAGGATGCTCATCAGGACCGCGCGGTGTCCGTCCACGCGCACCACGTTGCCTTGTGGCGGATAGCCGTCGCGCACGTGCGCCACGTCGCGGATATAGATCGTGGCGCCGTCCACCGTCTTGATCGGCAGCGCGTTCAGTTCGTCGAGCGCGAGCGGACTGTTGTTCAGTTTGATGTTGTATTCGAAGCGGCCGATCTTCTCGGTGCCCGCCGGAATGATCTGATTCTGCTGCGCGAGTGCGGTGGCAACGTCGTTTGCCGAAAGTTTCTTCGCCTGCAAGGCCTGCGGATCCAGATCGATCTGCACTTCACGCGTCTTGCCGCCGTACGGCGTCGGAATCGCCACGCCCGGTACGCTCAGCAATTGCGGGCGAATAAAATTGGTCGCGTAGTCGGCGAGTTTCTGTTCGTCGAGCGTATTGCTGGTCAGCGCCAGTTGCAGCACCGGCACGGTGGAAGCGTTGTAGTTCAGGATCTGTGGCGGCGTGGTGCCGGGCGGCATTTGCTTGAGCACGGTCTGCGAGACGGAAGTCACCTGCGCGGTGGCGGTGCGGATATCCACGGTCGGCTGGAAGAATATCTTCACGATGCCGTAGCCGCGAAACGACTGCGACTCGATATGGGCGATGTCGTTGACGGTGGTGCCGAGCGTGCGTTCGTAATAGGTGACGATGCGCCCGGACATGTCGTCCGGTTGCAGGCCGGCGTAATTCCAAACCACGCTGATCACGGGAATGCGGATGTCGGGAAAGATATCCGTCGGCGTGCGCAACGCGGCAAGCGGGCCGATCAACAGGATCAGCATCGCGAGCACGATGAACGTGTAGGGCCGGGTCAACGCTAACCGGACTATTTTCAACATCGAAGGCTGCTCCGTTCAGAGGCGCGATTGAATCTGCGCGGGAGTGTGGCAAGAGGACTCGCGCCGTTGGCGCGCTCCGGTAACGGCATTCTGGGGAGCGAGGCCTAACAGGCGCGGGCTAAACAGATGAAACTAGTTTTAGGAAGCGGCGTTTGACCGGCGATTGCCTCGATAGGCCTGCGCAAACGGCATTAGCGCTGCATGCAGCGCTAATGCCTGTCTGTGAAAACGGGAATGTGTCGGTCAGCCGAACAGATAACCTGAGCCGCGAATCGTGCGAATCAACGGACGCTCGCCGGGCATTTCGACTTTCTTGCGCAAACGCCCCACGTGCACGTCGATCAGGTTGGTGCCCGGGTCGAAGCGGCAACCCCATACGGCTTCGAAAATCATCGTGCGGGTGAGCACCTGGCCGGTGTGGCGCATCATGAATTCGAGTACACGGAATTCAGTGGGTTGCAGATCGAGTTCGCGCTGGCGGTGGGTGACTTTGCGGCGTACCAGGTCCAGCTCCAGCGCGCCGTTGCGCAGCATGGTTTCAGCTTTCGCATGACGTGGGCGCCGCCGCAACAGCACCTCGACGCGCGCGAACATTTCCTCGGGCGAGAAGGGCTTGGTCAGATAGTCGTCGCCGCCGGCTCGCAGGCCCTGTATGCGCTGATCGACATCGGACATCGCGCTCATCACCAGCACGGGCGTTTCCATGCCCACGCCGCGCATGGTCGCGACGATCGTCAAGCCGTCGAGATCGGGCAGCATGCGATCGAGCGTCACGACGTCGTAGTCGCCTGCCATTGCTTTGGCCATGCCTTCCCGGCCCGTGCGCGCCACATCGACGGAAAAGCCGCTCGCGCTGAGCGTGCGAACGATGTCGTGAGCGATCAATTCGTCGTCTTCAATCGTCAATATTCTCGGCATGATGCGCGGACCCGATTCAGGCGACCGCGCGCAAGGCGACCGGGCGGTCCGGCGCGCGATACTGGCCGACCGCGAAGTCGATGAAGGTGCGCACGCGCATCGAAAGGTAATTCCGGCCGGAGTAGAGAATCGACACGTGGCGCGAGCCGCCGTTGATCTCGAACTGTTCGAGCACCGGAATCAACGCGCCGCGCGCGAGATCGTCCGCGATGATCGACATGGGCAGCAACGCGATGCCCATGTGGTTGAGCGCAGCCGCACGCACCATCGCGCTGCTGGTGGCGGTGAGCGCACTGCCGGTGCTGACGCGATAGATGCCGTCGGCATCCGCGAACTCCCAGGCTCGCGACGAACCGTCGGACACGGTCAGCAGACCGTGCCGGTTCAGCGCCGCGGGATCGCGAGGCGTGCCGTTGCGTGCGAGATAGGTGGGCGAGGCAACGGTGAGCTCGTCGACGCTGGTGAGTGTGCGGCTGACCAGGCTGGAATTGGCGAGGCGCCGGTCGTCGGAGAAGCACACATCGAAGCCGCCCTCCACGAGATCGATGTGCGTATCGAACGTGGTCACGTCGAAGTCCACGCGTGGATGCAGCGCGCGGTAAGCGGCGAGTAGCGCGCCCAGCCCCGTGGTGGCGAAGGTCATTGGCGTGGCGATCCGTAATGTGCCTTGGGGGTCGCGCGTGGTTTCAAGCAGACTGGATTCCATTTCGTCGAGCTTTTCGATGATCGCGCGGCAACCGTCCAGATATTCGCGCCCCACGTCCGTCAGCGAAAGACTGCGCGTGGTGCGGTTCAGCAAGCGCATGTTCAGATGCGCTTCCAGGGTGCCGACGCTGCGCGTGACCGCCGCCGCGGACATACCTAACTGTCTCGCCGCGAGATTGAAGCTGGCGAGATCGACTACCCGAATGAAGACACGCATCGCTTGTAGCTGGTTCATGTTGGAACGGTAGAGAAGGGCGATGGACGCATCATCGGCGATGGTGGATAAATCCGCGCTGCTAGGTGCATTAAGTCTTTTTTAATTTCGTGCAATGTTCATGAACTGCGTGCGCGAACTGCTTCCGGTTCCGGAAATAAAGATCAGCAAAACTAAGCAAGGAGAAAGCGCGCGGACGAGGCGCGCTTATGGAAGAGGCTTGAATGAAAGTGACGGCAGCCGGGGTGCGTCCGAAGTGGGGGGCTGCATGGCGCGGTGCACGCGTGATCTGAAACGCAGTGCTGCGCGACGCGCAACAAACCCCCGCGCGCGGATGCTTCAGCTGAGCATGCCGTGAGTTGCCCGCGAGTCTTCCAGGTGGCGCGTGAGCGCGTGATGCAATTTGGCGAGGTTTTCGGCCGGCAGTGCGAAACCGGCCCAGCCGAGACCGGAATGACGCAGGAACAGCACTGCGCCGTCGTGCAGCGGATGCTTTTCGGTGTGCCAGCACGGGTCGATCTCGATCACATACTGGTGGGTGCGCAGCGGCTCCGTGGGCACTTCCGGGCGCATGGCGGCGCGCAAGACGCCGAGGTGTTCGATCACCGCGTCCAGATCGGCCGCCTCGAGCAGTACGACGCCGCCTTCGACGGCGATGCGAACCGCGTTCTGACCATATTCGTTGACTCTTTCAATGCTCATGGGGCGCGACATGTCCTGGCTCCTTGTGCAACTATCACGGTGCAGGAATTATGTCGCGGCCATGCCGGGGAAATCCTTAAAGTGCGCGATCCGTGGATGAAACTTTGTTTAAGGAACGTGCGCACCGCACCGGCCCTGCGATCCGCCAGAGTTCCGACCGCCGCGCGCTGCAAATATCGATTAAGTCATACTTTTAACCGGCCCGATGTTTCAATATAGAAACATTTTTAGTCGTTCGAGAAATGCGCTGAAAAACCTTAAATCGAAGTTGAACGGATAAATAACGACCGGTTGCATCGAGGTGGCCGTTAAATTCCCGATTTGCGAATGAAGGTGCTATGGAACGGTCATTATCTGCGAGGTTTGGATTTCAGGTTTGAAACACTTTTGAATGTGGCTGCGACATACGTAAGTCACAAAACAGCTTGCTTGACAGGGGCGTGAGCGATACGCCACGATGACCGAAAAGGTCGTCTGGTAGCCACTTCCGGCGCTGGAGCCAAAGTTCAGTGCCGCAGCGATTGGCAGCGGATCCGATACGACCAGCGTGCCTCATATCAAACACCCGATAACTGCTTTCTTCATACATTCCGTTTTTCGATAGTATTTGTTTTTCAAATTTACTATAGCGAGGGGTTCGGCTAACATCACGCTTAATCCGTTAAGTGGCGTTGTCCGAAATCTTCCTCGTCATAATCATTCCGTTCATATCGGCCGCTAACGGGATCGGGGTCCACAATGTACGACAGCCTGGGGAAATATCATGCCGCACATGCACCTTGATACTGCGAGGATCACCTGGCTGCATACGCCGACACTGAGCGCGCGTAATGCGACGCGGCGAATCGGCGTGTTGCTTTTCGACGGCTTCTGGCTTCTGGGGCCGGGCACGGTGGTGGAGATGTTCCAGACCGCCAATGAACTCACCGCGTCACGCGCTGGCGAAGAACAGCCTTACGAAG
Source organism: Paraburkholderia sp. RL17-383-BIF-A (assembly GCF_046028015.1). Taxonomy (NCBI): domain Bacteria; kingdom Pseudomonadati; phylum Pseudomonadota; class Betaproteobacteria; order Burkholderiales; family Burkholderiaceae; genus Paraburkholderia; species Paraburkholderia sp. RL17-383-BIF-A. The sequence goes on from NZ_JARESR010000017.1 coordinate 104,699, forward strand.
TGCAATTCCTTTCAATGGACGGCGGCAGCGTCGCCAGCTCCTCTTCGGCGCGCATCTGGACTGACCGGATCGACGCGCGTTTCGGCAGCGGCTTCGACGTACTGTTTATCGCCGGTGGCTACGGTGCGCATGTGGCGGCGCGCGACGAGCGCGTGCTTGGCTGGCTGCGCGCGGTGCAATCGCGCACTCGCGCGATCGAAACGATCGGTGAAGGTCGGCTCGTTCTGGAAGCGGCCTGCCCGTCGGATCACGACGGACCGCAGGTGAACCGCTATCTGAACAGCGTGACCAACGACTCCGCACTGAGCGCATCGAATGATCGGCATGACTGTGCGCGCAGCGCGCTCATGTTCATCAAGCGTGACCTTGGCGCCGAACTCGCCCGCAGCGTCGCCGACCGTGTGATGCCCGGCATGGCCGCCACCTGGGTGCCGTTGCCGGCTGAAGGTGGCACGCTCAGCGTGGCCGAAAAAATCCGTGCCGCGGCGCGGTGGATGGAGGCGAATTGCGACCGTCCGGTTTCGGTGGCGGACGCCGCGCAGGTGGCGGCGATGAGCGAGCGCAATTTTCTGCGGCGTTTCAAGCACGAAATGCAGGTCACCCCGTCGGACTATCTGTTGCAGATACGCCTGCGCATTGCCTGCAACTTCCTGACCGAGACCGAATTACCGGTCGACAAGATCGCGCGCCGCAGTGGTACGGGTAATGGCGATCGTCTGGCGAAAATCTTCCGCAAGCGCATGGCGTTATCTCCAACGGAATATCGCGCCCGCAGCCGCGTCGTGACGCAGGCGTAGTGTTGGTGAATGCGGCTGCGCCATTAGCCGCGCGCCTTATGCGAATTGGACGCGGCCGCCATCACGGCCGCGTTTTCGCCGGTCTAGCTTCTTACGAGTACAGCGGCAATGGGCAACAAGGTGATCGCGACGGCATTGCCGGAGGTCAAGCTCATCGAGCCCGAGGTGTTTTGCGACGAATTCGGCTTCTGCTTCGAGAGCTTTAGCGAGGACGAGTTTAACTGTGACGTCTCGCAAGCTTTCCAGTTTGTGCAGGACCGGCATTCGAGCGCGGTGCATGGCGTATTGCGCGGGCTGCACTATCAGGTGCAGCGTCCTCAAGGGCGGCTCATGCGGGTCGTCGTGGGCGAAGTGTTCGGCGTCGCCGTGGACGTACGGCTCAATTCGCCGAATTTCGGCAAGTGGTGCGGGGCGCATCTGAGCGCGGCCAACCACCGCCAGATCTGGGTGCCGCCGGGCTTTGCGCACGGTTTCGTGGTGCTGTCCGACGTCGCCGAGTGTTTGTGGAAGACCACGGAATACTGGTTTCCCGAACTGGAGCGCTGCATCCTGTGGCGCGATCCCGACATTGGCATTGAGTGGCCAATCGATTTCGAGCCGATCCTCGGCGCGAAGGATGCCGCGGGCCGGCGTCTCTACGAAGCGGAAAACATCGCCTGAGCGCAGCGCGGAGTGCAGCCGCGCGTGCCGCTGTCCTGCGCTTCCGATCAGCGGCTTGCGACCACGGCGCCGACACTTGCAGTGACCACCAGCAGCGAACCCGCGATCTGCAATACCCCCATCGCCTGATTCAGCACGACGAAGCCCGCTAACGCGCCGATTGCCGGTTCGACACTCATCAGGATCCCGAATGAACCGGCCGGCATGTGCCGCAATGCCACCATTTCGAGCGCATACGGCAGCAGCGGGACCAGTAGCGCGAGGCCCGCCGTCGCCGCGACCTGGGCGCCCGCGACGTGCAGCCCGCTTTGCGCCAGTCCGAACGGCGTGGCCACGAGCGCGGCGGCGATCAGCGACACCGACAGTCCTTCGAGTCCCGCGAACAGGGTGCCGGTCTTTTTCATCAACACGATATAGCTGCCCCAGCCGAGCGCCGCGGCGCACGCGAGCAGCACGCCGAGCGGTTCGCCGATCCAGCCGGCGCGATCGCGCGAAAGCAGTATCACACCGGCAATCGCCAGCGCGGGCCACAGCAATGCCCGCGCGCGGCGCACCGCGAAGGTCGCCACTGCGAGCGGCCCGAGAAAGTCGATCGCGACGGCAAGCCCTAGCGGAATGCGCTGGAGCGCCGTGAAGAAGCACAACGTCATGCCGGCCATCGCCGCGCCGAGCGCGCCGGCGGCCATCCAGTGCGAACGCGAGTAGCTTCTGAAGCGCGGGCGCACCAGCAGCGCGAGCACCAGCGCCGCCCAGCACAGGCGCAGCCACGTGGTGCTGAGCGAACCGTATGCGGCCATCGTCGGTGCGGAGAGGGCGGCGCCGAATTGCACGCTCGACATCGACAGCACGCACAGCAACGCCGCCCCGGCGGCGGCGCGGGCCGGCTTCACGTCGTTCTGCGAGGAATTCAGCGGGGATTGAATAGTCGTGTCCTGCATGGTCGTCGGTGTGCCGCTCGATGGAATCTGTTGACCCTATCTTATCGGTGCGTGCGGTATTAAGATAAGTTGATATTTCTTATGCCGACTTCAAGAACTTTTATGACCCGAGATCTCGACAGCAGCCTGCTGCGCGCCTTTGTCACCGTGGCGGAGACGGGCGCGGTGGGTGTGGCGGCGGCGCGGCTCGCGCGTACTCAGGCGGCGGTGAGCATGCAGTTGCGCCGGCTCGAAGAAGAACTGGGGCAGCGTTTGCTCGACCGCTCGCCGCGCGGCGTGCAACTCACCGAAGCCGGGCATCTGTTGCTGCCCTATGCTCACACGATCCTCGGTGCGGGTGCCGACGCGCGCCGCGCGTTGGGCGCCGGGCAAGTGTCCGGCACCGTGCGGCTCGGTATGCTGGAGGACATTGCGGTCGGCCGTTTGCCGCGGGCATTGCGGCGTTTTTCGATCGCATACCCGCAAGTGGCGCTGGAAATCGTGGTCGACAGCAGTGCGGCATTGTCGAACCGGCTCGCGGACGGCAGCCTCGACGTGGTGGTCGGCGATCCCGCGCTGGTCGACGCCGCGCCGCTTCTTACGTGGACGCAGCCCCTCTTCTGGGTCGGCGCGCGCGGCTTTGGCCGCGACGCGCGGGCGCCGTTGCCGGTGGTGGCATTCGGCGACGCGTGTCTGTGGCAGCAGCAGGTGCTGACGGCGCTACGGCGCGCGGGGATCGCGTGGCGCATCGTGTGCACGAGCACCAGCCTGCCGGCCGTGCAATCCGCCGTCGAAGCCGGGCTTGGCGTATCGGTGCTGCTCGACGGCAACATCCGCTCGGAGTCGATGCGCGTGCTCGGCCAGGCCGAGGGTTTGCCCGATGCGCCAACGGCGGACTTCGGGCTCTTCATGCGGGAGGTTTCCGGCGCGCAGGCGGCGGCCGTGCAAACCTTGCAAACGTTCCTCTGCGAGGAATTGCATCTCGGCTTGCGCGAAGGCGAGCCACAGCTTGCGTCGGCTGCGGGCTAGTGCGCCATTCAGCGCTCCCATGTGAGTTTTTACGACATTTTTTCTTGAGACGCACCCACTCGAAATCTACACTTCGGGCATCCTGATACCGCGAGGTGCTCAACGTGAAGCGACGTGCAACGACGCAACAATCCGTTCGTATCGATTACGTGTGTCACGGCGTGGGCCGTGTCGAATTGCGCCGCTTCGATCCGGCGCGCGATTCGTTCGTTGCGCTGACGGCAATGTTGCATCGCGCCTTCACGCCGCTCGGCGCGATGGGCCTCAATTGCACTTACGTCGATCAGACCGTCGAGACGACACGCCTGCGCGCAACGCGCGGCGATTGCTATGCGGCGGTATGCGCCGGACGCATCGTGGGTACGATGACGCTCTATGCCCCGGACCGTGAGTCGGCCTGCGAGCTTTACCGTCGCGACGATATCGCCAGCTTGCGGCAGTTCGCGGTCGAGCCGGTGTGGCAGGCGCGCGGGATCGGCACCTTGCTGATCGCATTCGCCGACCATTGGGCCGCGACGCGAGGTTATGCCGAGCTTGCGCTCGATACGCCGCAACCGGCCGCGCATCTGATCGCGTTTTACCGTGGCCAGGGGTTTCGTATCGTCGATTTCGTGCGCTTCGACGGCAAGCGTTACGACAGCGCGATCCTGAGCAAGCCGCCGGTGGCGACGCGCACGCTCGCCAACTGGTCGCATCGATTGAGCGCGCGAGCGCAGATTGCGCGAGCGGCGTGAACACTGGGACGCGCCGAGCGTGAGTCAATGGCTGGCGAGGCGCAGCTCACAACGATCTAAATGTATCGGCGCGATGAATCGTCAATTTGATCGGGCTTTAATCGTCGACTGTCAGCCCACTGTGCGCGATTCCTTCGAGCAAATCGTCGCGTAGCGCGTCCAGCGCAGGATCGCGCAAGTTTCGAGGGCGCGGTGCAGCGATGTGGATCTCACGCGTGATGCGGCTCGGGCGCCCATCACCAGGCGGCGACAACAACAGCACGCGGTCAGAAAGATAAAGCGCTTCGTCGAGATCGTGCGTGACCAGCAGCGCGGCTGTCCTGTGTGCATGCGTCAACGAAAGCAGGACGTGTTGCAAGCGTGAGCGCGTGATCGCGTCGACGGCGCTGAACGGCTCGTCGAGCAGCAGCAGGTCGGGCTCCGCGAACAGGCCGCGCGCCAGCGCCACACGTTGCGCCATGCCGCCCGACAGCCGCTTGGGCAGCGCATCGCGAATGCCTGGCAGACCGACCTCGGCGAGCAGCGCATCGACGCGTGGATCGTGTCCCTGTCGCGGTCCGGCCGCGAACGCGATATTGTCGGCAACGCTTAGCCACGGCAGCAGCCGCGGCTCCTGAAAGATCACGCCGATCCTCCCGGAAGGGCCGCGCTGCGGTTGCTGCTCAAGCAGCACCGAACCCGCGGTGTCCCGATCGAGGCCTGCAATCGCGCGAAGCAGCGTGCTTTTTCCACATCCGCTGGGGCCGACCAGACTGACGATCTCACCGCGAGCCACTTCAAACGATACCTGTTCGAACACCGTGCGTTGCCCGAAGCGCCGGGTCAGCCCGCGCACTTCGAGCATGGCGGCGGGAGCATGGCTCATTGCGCGTCTCCCGGCCCATTGCGTGCGTCGCGCCAGGACAGCATGCGCGTCTCGATCGCCTTGAAGGCCCCGTCGCTCAGTTTGCCGAGCAGCGCGAGCAGCAGGATCGCGCCGAAGACGAGATCAGGCCGGCCAGTCTCGCGCCCGTCGCTCAGCAGATAGCCGAGTCCGCACGTCGCGGCGATCAGCTCCGCGGCAACCATGAACATCCACGCAAGGCTCAGGCCGGTACGCAAGCCCGTGAAAATCTGCGGCATCGACGCGGGCAGGAGGATGCGTGTGAACAGCGCGCGTCGCGTCAGCCGGTTGACTTCACCGAACTCGATCAGCTTGCGGTCGACGCCCTGTATGCCGGCCACGACGCCAAGCTGCACCGGAAAGAATGCGCCAATCGCGATCAGCGTGATTTTGGGGGCTTCGTCGATACCCATCCAGAGCAAAAGGATCGGCACCCAGGCGAGCGAAGGAATCGCGCGCAGCGCCTGAAACGCGGGGTCGAGCAGTGCATCGACGCGGCGACTCAGCCCCATGGCCGCGCCGATCAGCAATGCAAACACGGAGCCGAGTGCAAAGCCTGCGCACACGCGCGCGACGCTCGCGCCGACATGCCGCGCGAGGCGTGTGCCGCCGAGTTCCCACAGCGTTTCTACGATAGAACTCGGCGCGGGCACGAGGTGCGCCGGCAACACGGACGACCGGACCAGCGCTTCGATCGCTGCGAGAAATAAAACCGGCAGCGCAAGCCCGGCATAGCGCCACGGGCGCAACGGGTCGCGGGTGCGCTGATCCAGCACTGGCTCGTTCGCGGACAGCCGTTGCGACGCGCGGCTCGCAAGCGCGAGCGTCTCTTCAGTGGCGGCCATGGTTGCCACCGCCGGTGCATGCACTGACTGCTTGCGAGATTCGTATTGAGCACATTATTTCGCGTTGGTGTTAGCGGACGCGATGACAGGTTGGGCGATTTTCGGATCGATCAACGCGTCGATGACCTGGTTGAGATCCGTCCCGCTCTTCACCAGTTGCTCATCGACGAGAATCGGCGCCGCGGCTTTGAGCGCGGCGATCTGCTGCGCGCCGGGCTGCGGGTGGCTGAAGTCGTTACGGCTGAGTTGCAGCTTCGCGACCGCGAGCGACACCTTCGATTCTTCGGAGACGATCTTCGCCGTGTCGTCGGGATGCGCGGCGATCCACACGCGCGCTTTCTCATACACCTTCAGCACGCGGGCGAGCGCGTCCCCATGCTCGCGGATAAAGTCCTCGCGCGCGTTCAGGAAGCCCCACGTATTGAAGTCGACGTTCCGGTACAAGAGGCGCGCGCCGTCGTCCACCTGCGCGGCGGCCATGTGCGGATCGAGACCGGCCCATGCGTCGACCTGTCCATTGGCAAGGGCGGTGCGGCCATCCGGATGCTGGAGATTCACGAGTTCGACGTCGTCGCGCGACAGTCCCGCCGTATGCAGCGCGCGCAACGTGAAGAGGAACGGGTCGGTGCCCTTGGTTGCGGCGATCTTCTTGCCTTTCAGGTCGGCGAGACTCTTGATGGGCGAGTCCTTGCGTACGACGAGCGCGGTCCACTCGGGGCGCGAAAAAATATAGACGGCGCGGATCGGATTGCCGTTCGCCTTGCCGAGAACGGCGGCCAGACCCGCCGTCGAGCCGATATCGATCGCGCCGCTGTTCAGATACTCGAGCGCGCGGTTGCTGCCGAGGCTGAGCACCCATTTGACCGGGGTATGGTCGGCGGCGAACTCCTGTTCCAGCCAGCCGTTGCGCTTGATGACGAGGCTTTCCGGCGAGTAATACGCGTAGTCGAGCTTCAGTTCGGCAAGCGGCGCAGCCTGCGTGCTGCCAACGAAGCACAGCGCGAGCGCGGCCGCTGCTGTCGTCATGAACTTGCGCAGAACGCGCGCGCGGCGAGCGGGCGATTGGTGTGCCGCCGCGAAGAATGCAAAACCCCGAACCAGTGCCATTGATTGTCCTTGTGATCGATCTTGATCTGGACGTTCAATGTAGCGAAAGCGCTCACGCAAGCGAACCAATTAAAGTTCAGAATCAAAGCAGTTCTGGCGCTATTGCAGAGCAGGGGCGGTGGGCGGAGCGAGGAGGGAAGAAATCCAGGGAAGAACCCCGGCACGGGCAGCAATAATTGCAATACCGTGTGGCAAGTATTGCAACGTAGTGCTGATTCTCGCGCCGGGATAGGGGTGTTTCCGCCGAAACGGACTAGGCGCTCATCAGCGTCGCATCACGCCCATCAGCAAGGTGACGAGGAAGATCACCACGAAGATGAAGAACAGGATCTTGGCGATTTCCGTCGCGCCTGCGGCAATGCCGCCAAAGCCGAATACTGCGGCGATGATTGCGATAATGAAGAAGATTGCAGCGTATCGAAGCATGGGGCCTCCCACCGGTGGATTGCTGGATTGATCATGAGAAACGGCGACTCGTTGTGGGCACTGCGTGCCTTGACGGGTTATTTGCCGGCGAGCGGAATAGAGCAATAGGTGTGCCCAGACCCGGCGTCTCGCGCGCTGCCTAGAATCGCGGGAGGGTGCGTTGCGCCTTCTGGCGCATCATTCCTTCCGTGTGCCTCAGCCGTTCTGAAAGACAAAGTCACACCGCTGCGGCGCACGGCTCATGGCTTACGGCCTGTTTTCTTCTTTTGAGCGTAGATCAAGGCGCCAGTTTCAACGGGGATAAACGGCGCCTGAAAGTGATCGATCAGAAAGTCGATGAATGCCCGTGCGCGCGCGGTCTGGTTCCGCTGGTTGGGATAGTAGACAAACAGATCGGCCGAAGGCAGCACCGTTTCCGGCAAGACGAGTTTCAATCTGCCGCTCTGAACGTACTTCGCGAGATCCCACTCGGAGCGGATCAATATGCCGTGCCCGTCGAGCGCCCACCGCAGCACGATATCGCCGTCATTGCTCGACAGCGCTCCTTTGACTTTCAGCGCTTCGGTGTGGTCGCCCTGCATATATCGCCAGACGCCATAGGCATCGTCGTTCTGCCGATGAATGATGCAACGGTGCCGAACGAGGTCCTCCACGCGTTCCGGTGTCCCAAAGCGTTCGAGGTATTTGGGCGAGGCGCAAAGAAAACGGCGATTGCTCATGATGCGCCGCGCGCTAAGCCGGCTGTCGGGAAGCTCGCCGAAGCGGATCGCCATGTCGAATGCTTCTTCCACGAGGTCGATGGGCCGGTCGGTGACTTCAAACTGAATTTCGACATTCGGAAAGCGCTTCGCGAAGTCAGACACGAGCGGCGCGATGGTCGTACGCCCGAAACCCAGCGTGGCATTGATCCGTAACAGGCCATGAGGGTCCGACCGAGTCCCGGATATCTCGTCTTCCATCTGCCGGATCTGCCCGACAATTTGCGCGGCATAGTGCAGATAGGTCTCGCCTTCCGGCGTCAGGCTGACGCTGCGCGTGGTTCTGTTGACCAGCCGCGCGCCCAGTTTCTGTTCGATCAGCCCCAGACGTTTGGTTGCCGCCGGCGGGGTGAGGTCGAGAGCGCGCGCCGCGCCCGACAGGCTTTTCAGTCTGGCAAGGAGGATGAAAAACTCGAAATCGGATGCCGGGTCAGTGGCCACTCTGGTTATTCGCCTAAAGTAAAAAATGAAATGAATTTAGGCGAATTCTAGCGCGGCGTTTCGCGGATAAGCTAGTTTCCATTGCAGCCTGACGCATGCAATACGTGCCCAAAACTCAGGAGACCCCGCGATGAGAATCGTTGAAATCCGCGAAAAAACCGTTCCGATCAGTTCCCCGATCCGCAATGCCTACATCGACTTCAGCAAGATGACGCTGAGCCTCGTCGCCGTGGTGACGGATGTCATGCGCGACGGAAAGCCGGTAGTCGGTTACGGCTTCAATTCCAATGGCCGCTACGGCCAGGGCAAGCTGATGCGCGAGCGCTTCATTCCGCGCATTCTCGAAGCCGATCCCACCACGCTCGTCAACGACGCCGGCGACAACCTCGATCCGCACAGGATCTGGGCCACCATGTTCACGAATGAAAAGCCGGGCGGCCATGGCGAACGCTCGGTGGCGATCGGCACCATCGACATGGCAATCTGGGACGCGGTGGCGAAAATCGAAGGCAAGCCGCTGTTTCAGTTGCTGGCTGACCGCTACGGTAATGGGCAACCGGACCGCAAGATTTTCGTTTATGCGGCGGGCGGTTACTACTATCCCGGCCAGGACCATGGAAAGCTGAAAGACGAAATGCGCAGCTACATTGACCGGGGCTATACGGTCGTGAAGAAGAAAATCGGCGGTGCTTCGCTCGATGAAGATCTGCGCCGCATCGACTCGATTCTGAGCGTGCTGGGTGACGGACAGAAACTTGCTGTCGACGCCAATGGCCGCTTCGATCTCGACACGGCGATCCAGTACGCCAAAGCGCTCTCGCAATACGACCTGTTCTGGTACGAAGAACCGGGCGATCCGCTCGACTACGAATTGCAGGCCACGCTTCGCAATTACTACGACAAGCCCATGGCGACCGGCGAAGACCTGTTCTCGATGCAGGATGCCCGCAACCTCATTCGCTACGGCGGCATGCGTCCTGATCGTGACTGGCTGCAGTTCGATTGCGCGTTGAGCTATGGCCTCGTCGAATATCTGCGCACGCTCGACATGCTGCATCAGCACGGCTGGTCGCCGAGCCGCTGCATTCCGCACGGCGGACACCAGATGTCGTTGAACATCGCCGCCGGCCTCGGGCTGGGCGGCAACGAATCGTATCCGGACCTTTTCCAGCCCTACGGCGGTTTCCCCGACGGCGTGAAAGTGGACAACGGCTATATCACCATGCCCGATCTGCCGGGCATCGGCTTCGAAGGAAAGGCCGATCTCTTTGCCGAGATGCAAAAGCTGTCGGCATAAGTCCTTAGCAACCCTACACGCCGGCACGTGTGTCGGCGTGGCGTTCACAAAAACAGACAAAGAGAACGCCGGAGAATTCGGTCCGTGCGCACCGCGGTGGTGGATGCCGCTGCGAGTGCTCACCCTGAATTTCATTAGAAGATGCCACGCATAGGAGACAGTCATGCGGGTTTCAAAGATTGGAAAATCGCTTTCCAGGCTCTACGTACAGGTTCTGATTGGCATTGTTGCCGGTGTCCTCGTCGGCCATTTCTACCCTGACATCGGTTCTCAACTCAAACCACTGGGCGATCTGTTCATCAAACTGATCCGGATGCTGCTTGCGCCGATCATCTTCGCATCCGTTGTCGTGGGTATTGCCCGCATGAACGATCTTCATGAGGCCGGCCGCGTGGGCGTCAAGGCGCTCGTGTACTTCGAGGTTGCCTCGACGATTGCTCTTGCCGTTGGCCTCGTTGTCGTGAACGTCATCAAGCCGGGCAGCGGTATGAACATCGATCCCGCCCATATCGACAGTTCGTCGATTTCTACCTACACCCATGCGGCGCAACAGCACGGCATGCTCGAGTTCTTCATGAGCATCGTGCCGAACAGCGTTGTCGGCGCGTTTGCGAATGGCGATATCCTGCCGATCATTTTCTTTTCGCTACTGTTCGCGATCGCTCTCGCTAAACTGGGTCCACGTACCGCGCCGTTCGTCGACATGCTCGACATGTTCCTTCAGGGCATGTTCGGCGTCGTGCGAATCGTGATGTATGTCGCGCCTGTCGGCGCGTTTGGCGGCATGGCATTTACCATCGCGAAGTACGGAATCGGCACGCTGGCATCGTTCGGTCAGTTGATGCTGTGCCTTTACCTGACCTCGATTTTCTTCGTGGTCGTCGTGCTTGGACTGGTCATGCGAATGAGCGGATTGTCGCTGTGGAAGTATCTCCGCTATATCAAGGACGAAATCTTCATTACGCTCGGTACGGCTTCGACCGAAGCAGTGCTGCCGCAGATGATGATCAAAATGGAGAAGCTGGGTTGCTCGCGCCCTGTGGTCGGGATGGTGCTGCCTACAGGCTATACGTTCAATGCCGACGGTACGGCGATTTACCTGACCATGGCTTCGATGTTCGTTGCGCGAGCGCTGAACATCCACCTGACGATCTGGGACCAGCTTCTGCTTCTCGGCGTGCTGCTGCTGACATCCAAAGGGTCGGCGGGCGTAGCCGGAGCCGGGTTCGTCGCACTGGCCGCCACGCTGGCCTCGATGCACAAGATCCCCGTGTCCGGACTGGTGCTGCTGTTAGGTGTCGACCGCTTTCTCAACGAGGCGCGAGCGGTCACGAACCTGATCGGCAACGGAGTGGCGACCATCGTGGTGGCGCGATGGGAAGGTGCGCTCGATATGAACCGCGCCCGCGCCATGCTCGACAAGGTCGACACGAACCTCGATGCGCTGGAGTTACCCGCGCAGGCGCCGACGGATCGGACGCCTCCAGATGACATCGTTATCCGGCCCCGCACGCATTGAATCGACCTCCGTGATCAACCGGCGCGACCTCGCGCCGGTGTATTCACCGGGCGTTGCATTCGCTTGTGAGGAATCGACACGAGAGATGATTGTCACGCGCATCACAGCAAACATCCGGTGGCGCGCGTTGCCATTACCTACACTTGGATTGCGCGCAGAACGCTTTCGCGCATCAACGGCGCAATAGCGTTCGCGATCCGACTTGCGCGTCTGAATCCCGTCTCGTGTCAATCGTAAGGGGAATCGTCATGGCGACGTATGTGGTACTTGCACAATTCACTGATCAGGGAATCCGTAACATCAAAAACAGCCCGCAGCGTGCGGGTCAAGCGGCGGAATTAGCCAAGACCTTTGGCTGTGAAATGAAAGAGATCTACTGGACGTTGGGCGAATATGACATTGTCACGCTGATCGAAGCACCGGACGAGCAGAGCTTCGCGTCATTCGGATACGCGCTGGGCTCGGCCGGCAACGTCCGCACGCGAACGCTGCGCGCTTTTACGAAGGACGAGTGCAGCGCGATTATCGGCAAACTTCCATAAAACGCGCCCCCGCGCGCAACGCAAAAGCCCTGCAGACGAAAACCGCCGGCAGGGCAGAGCGCTCAACAAATACAGTTCTCAACCGACGGGCATTGAAACGAAACGCATCGCGCCCGCCGCGGCCAGCATCATGGCGGCATGAGTCATGCCGCCATGAGTTGGCGCATCAAGGCTTGGCGGCGTCCGTCACCTCATCGCTCCAGTAGGGCGGCAGTGCTTTATACGGATTGCCACCGGACAGCGACGTCACATACACGCCGCCCGCGCCGTGCGCCTTCGCGTATTGCACGACGCCCGGCAGTTGCGCGGCGGTCGCGCCGTACACCATGTGCACGAAGCGGCTCTTCGGATAGGCGGCCTGCCAGCTCATCGGCTGGTATTTCGCGTAGCTCTTGGCGGTGCTCTCGAACACGACGAACTGGTCGGCCGTCGGCAGGCTCGCGTACAACTCAGGAATGTTGGTGCCCGGATTGGCCGTTACCGAATAGGTGGCGTTCAGCCCTTTGATGTAGTTGTAGATCGACTGGTAGAACTGGATGTGCGACATCTGGCTGTCGGACGTCATCTCGTCGATGAAGAAGCCGTCCACCTTATACAGCGCCACATAAGTGTTGATGTCGGTCACGACCGCCGACAGCGAGCGCTTGCCGTAAGACGTGGACACATAGCCCAGTACCTTGCCGCCCGCGGCGCGCAGTTTGGCGACGGCGGCGGCATAGTTCGGATCTTCCTTGACGCCGGGACCGCTGTTCGGATTCAGAATGGCGGTGGTCGGCACTTTGCGCGCCGTGGTCGTGAGACTGTTCCAGTTCGCGACGCTACTGGTGGCGTTGAAGTAGGAGGGGACGACGACGCTCGTGGTTGTGGTGGTGGCCGCGAAGGCAGTGCCGTTCAGGCATCCCACTAACAGGCCCGCGATCAGTCCGGCCCGTTTCAAACATTTGCCGGTTCGGCCCAGGAGGCGGGTTTTCTCCGCCGATTCCGAAGCAGCAAATGCAAATGCAAATGCAAATTCAACCGCAACCGCACCCATTCCCCGATTTTTTTGCATGTAGCCTCCTGACGCGGTCTTTTGAAACCGCTGTCGATTGGCCCGCCGTGGATACGGCGGGCAACTGGCGAACTCCCGCAGGGGAGTCCCTATAGTTTTGCGTCGCCGGATCGCTCCGGGTTTGCCCAACTGCGCTAACGGCATCCCTTCGGATTTCTTTAGGGCGCCGTTCGATTTTTTTTGCCGCGTTTGAAGCGAGAGGCGTGTGACCGATGTTCCGATATCGTTTTTGGGAATTTGCTTTTCGGTATTTTTTGTACCACACGTGCGTTGTCCAAATCATTTAAATGAATCGAACGCTTTACGAAAAAGCACGCCAGTTCAAATTTTTTACGATTATTGATCAGAAGATTGAAGTTCGGCGGAGTATCGATCGGACTTGCTGCAGCGATTTACCAACACATTCACGAATCGCTTGACGAATCGATTTTGGAGGAGCGGGTCGGGCAATAGCGTTCGCACTTCGGCGCGCAATCGTTTGCCTTTCAATTCAAGTGGATGCGTTTTTCATTGTTTAACTGTCCAGCGTCAGACATTGGCGTATGCGAGCTTGAGACGGTCCTATCTGATGTGCTATCTTCCTCGGCCTTAGCAGGAAACAAACAAAGAGTCGGTTTCGCATCCATCGCAACGTCGAATTTGCGTCGTGTAAATAATGCAGATTGGGCCGGCTTTAAATCAGCTAGCGGAAATTTTCTCCATACGGAGTTAACGCCGCTCGCGTTCAGACTGAACGGGGAAAAGATTTTGGCGATGAAGAAGCGGACCCGGGCGCGCGCCGGCTGGGACTCTTGCGGGGTTGTCGAAAGTGCGGGCGAACGATTTCTTACACGCACCTTGATTGCGGTCATGCTCGGCACGGCCGGTATCGCACCGCTCGTGACGCATGCTGAGGTTGCGCCGTTGCAGTCCGCTGCCGCGGCCGCCAGTTCTGCTTCCTCTCAGCCCAACCTGGCTTTCTTTTACGCGGCCAATCCGCCAGTCGGCGAATTACAGGCATTCGACTCGGTCGTGGTCGATCCGGCTACCGGCTTTGATCCGGCGGCCCATCCGCTGGCTCATACCACGTGGATCGCGCGCACTAACGGTGCGGAGTCCGCCGGTTCGGCCGAGGCTTTCCTCTCCAGTCAGATTGAGCCGCTGTGGCAGCGCGGCTATCGCGGCTTCCTGCTCGACACGCCCGCGGCCATCGCCGCGGCCGGGCGTATTCATGATGCGCATCCGGACGCGCGGCTCGTGGCGGGCGGCGCCGACGTCATGCGCAACGCGCTGCCGTATGCGAAGTCGCTCTACGCGGTGGTCGGCGATTCGCTGATTCGCGGCGTGGACGACGGCGGCCAGCTTCTCGAAGTCGCGGAATCGTTGCGCGCGCAACGCATTGCGGCGGCCCGCGCGTTCACGCAGCAAACCCGCGTGCCTGTCGTGTCGCTGGAGTATTGCGCCCGCAACGACCGGCAATGCGCCCGTGATACGGCCGCGCGCGTCGTGTCGGCCGGCATGCTGCCGTATGTCACGAGCAAGGCCCGCGACGTGGTCGGCATCGGCAAGATCGAAGTGCTGCCGCGCAAGATTCTCGTCGTGCAGGACCGCGACACCAAAGACCCGCTCGACCTGAGCGCCGGCGTGCGCGATCTGGCCACGCCGCTCAACTATATGGGCTACGACGTCGAGTACGCCGACTTCTCGTCGCGTCTGCCGGACGCCATCACGCCAGACCGTTATGCGGGCGTGGTCGCGTGGATCCAGCGCGGCGCGGTGCCCGATCCCGAGGCGTGGCAACGCTGGGTCGCCGCCCGCATGGCGGATCACATTCCGGTCGCCTTCCTCGGCCAGTTCGGCTTCGACGCCGCCGGTTCGGCCGGCGCGGCGCTCGATCTGCAAGCGGTGGGCGGCACGCTGGCCGCGCCGGTCACGGTGGTCAAGAGCGACCCGATGGTCGGCTTCGAAATCAGCCCGAAGCCGGAGCCGCGCGATCTGCAAGGCGTGCGCGTGGGTTCGCGCAGCCAGCCGTTGCTGCGCGTGTCGGCCAACGGCGTCCTGCTCGACCAGGTTGCGCTCACGCCGTGGGGCGGCTATGCGCTGAGTCCTTACACGGTGACCTCGCTCGACAGCATCGAGCAGGAGCGTTGGGCCATTCAACCGATGGCGTTCATGAAAGCGGCGCTGCATTTGCAGGACATGCCGTCGCCGAGCGTCACGACCGAAAACGGCCGGCGTCTGTTCATGTCGCACGTGGACGGCGACGGTTTCGCTTCGCGCGCCGAGTTCCCCGGCCCCGACTATTCGGGCGAAGCGCTGTATCAGCAGATCTTCACCCGCTACCAGGTGCCGATGACACTCTCGGTGATCGAAGGCGAGGTCGGTCCGAAGGGCCTGCATCCGGAGATCTCGCCGCGTCTGGAAGAGATCGCCCGCAAAATGTTCGCGCTGCCGCACGTCGAAATCGGCACGCACACGTATTCGCATCCGTTCCAATGGGAGCAGGTGGACAGCAAGACCGGCGCGCAAGTGGACCGCGGAGGCGGCGACGCGGCGTTCTCGCTGAACATTCCGGGTTATCACTTCAATATCGACCGTGAGATCACCGGTTCGATCGACTATATCAACACGCGTCTCGCGCCGGCCGGCAAGAAGACCGTGATTCTGCAGTGGTCGGGCGACTGCCGGCCGCCGGGTTTCGTCGTGCGCAAGGTGTACGAGGCGGGCGTCTACAACTTCAACGGCGGCGACACGGTCATCACGAAGTCGGCCAATAGCTGGACCAATATCGCGCCGATCGGCGTGGACAAGGGCCCTGGCGCCTATCAGGTGTATGCGCCGAACCAGGACGAGAACGTCTACACGAACGACTGGCAAGGCCCGTTCTATGGCTTCACGCGCGTGCTCGAAACTTTCTCGATGACCGACCGGCCGCTGCGCTTCAAGCCGATCGACATCTATTACCACATGTACAGCGGCACCAAGGTGGCCTCGTTGCGCGCGCTCGACCAGATCTTTT
This sequence comes from Paraburkholderia sp. RL17-383-BIF-A, assembly GCF_046028015.1. Lineage (NCBI taxonomy): Bacteria > Pseudomonadati > Pseudomonadota > Betaproteobacteria > Burkholderiales > Burkholderiaceae > Paraburkholderia > Paraburkholderia sp. RL17-383-BIF-A. The sequence continues at coordinate 120,703 of NZ_JARESR010000017.1, forward strand.
CGACGGTGCTCAAGCAGCCGGTCATGCCGGTCTACGTGAGCGAGTACATCCGCAAGGTGCTCGACTGGCACACGTTCGCGGTGGCGAAAGAGGTGGGCCCGCAGGCGGCCGACTGGATCGTGCGCGGCAATGGCGAAGTGCGCGAGCTGCACTGGCCGCAGGCGGCCAAACCGTCGCTGGATAACGCTTCGGGCGTGACCGGTTTCGCGAACGGCCCCGACGGCACCTATATCCATATCGACGGCGGCAGCGCCCGCTTTGCGATCGGCGGCGCCGCGACCCAGAGCGCGTCGCCGTATATCGGCGAAGCCAACGGTTTCGTGCGCAACTTCCGGCGCACGCCGCAGGGCATGCGTTTCGAATTCGCCGGCCATTACCAGCCGTTCGTCAAGCTGGCCAACGCGCAGCAGTGCAAGGTCAGTGTCAACAACCAGGCTGTCGCCACGCGTCGCGACGGTGATTTCCTGCGTTTCGATACGCAGGCCGATATCGGCCACAAGCTGAACTACAAGTCAGTCGAGGTCGCCTGTGGCCGATAATCGTCCTCGTATCGCGCCCACGTGGCTCGTTCTGCTGCTCGCCGGTGTGGTGTTGATCACGCTGTACCTCGTGCATCCGCGCGGCGGACTGCGCAGCCGGATGACGTCGACCGACGCGCCGAGCGATCTCAGCATTGCCTATCTCGAAGCATGGCTGCGCGTGCAGCCCGACAACACGGAAATCCTCTCGGTGCTCGGCACGCAATATGTGCGTCTGGGGCGCAACGAGGACGCGCGCCGTATCGCCACCCGCATGGAGGCGATTCCCAGCGAACCGATGCATCGCGCGGCGCAGTTGCTGCGCCTGAGCGTCGACACGCGCGAGACGTTCGCGCTGCCCGCCAATGATCCGGGCCGCGAGGCCGCGCTCGCGCGCTTGCGTACCCAGCTCACGAATGCGGCGGCCCTGTCGTGGTCGAATGCCGATCTGCAGATGCTGGCTGAGGCAGCCGCCTCGGTGAACGCGCAACAACTCGCCGGCCAACTCTATGCGCGCCTCGCCGCGCAGGATCCGGCGCAGCAAACGCGGTGGAACCGCGAAGTGGTGCGCTTCGCCATGTACGGCGGCGACTATCGCGGCGCGGCGAACGCCTGGTTCCGCCTGCAAGCGGCCGCGGCGACCTTCGATGCGCAGCGTCAGTGCTTCATCGCCGGCATTCGGGCCTTGCAATCGGGCAATCTGCTCGACGAAGCGCTGGCCGCCGCCAACGAACACGGCGCCGCGTTTGCTCACGATCACGAGACGCTCGTCGTCTTGCTGAACCTGGCGCGCGCCGCGCATCGTCCGGATCTGGTCGACCGTTACGCGAAGGCGCTGGCCGGCTATGCGCAGGCACAGCCGGACGAAGACGGCGCGCTGCGTCTTGTCGACTTCATCCGCGAACGCGCGCACGAAGGCGGTTTGCCGGCGCAGTACGCTTATATGGACGGCCCGCAAGCCGGCGCGGCGCGTGCGTTGCGCGCCCGCACGCATGGCGCGGGTGACGTGCATCTCGTACGCGTCGCGGCATCCACCGTGGCAGCGGGGCATCCCGCATCGGCTGCATCTGCCGCAGCCGCCGCAGCGGCGTCGAGCCTCGCAGCCAATACGGCCGCGGCAGCCGCACCGACGGGCGCGTCGAGCCCCGCAGCCGGATCGAACGCCGCAGCCGCGTCGAACGATGTTCCGAGCCTGCTCTATCAATCGTTCCTCGAATCGAGCGATCTGCCGAATGCACAGCGCGTAGCGACCGAGCAGGTCAGCAAGAATCCGGGCTCGCCGGTCTGGACCAAGCGCCTCGCTCAGGTTGCTGAATGGAACCACGCGTCGCCGCTCGCCTTGCAGATGTGGCTCACTTACGCCCAGGCCACGCACGACCCGGAAGGCTGGAAAAACGTGATGCGTCTCGCGCCGATGCTCAACGACGACAACGCCTATCTGGCCGCGTTGATCCAGGCGTCGAATGCGGCGCCCGGCGATGTCAAGCTGATCGACTCGGTGGTGGCAGCCTACGAACGTCTGGGCCGCCCGGACGACGCGCTCGCGTTCCTGCGCAGCCGCCAACGCAATTCGCCGGCTGAAGCGATCGACTCGCGTCTGGGTCAGCTCGCCGAGCGCTCGGGTCACGACGACGAAGCGCTGACCTACTACCGCAAGCTGAACCAGCTGTACCCGTCGAACACCCAATACGCGATGCGCACGGCGAGCCTGCTGTATCGCCACGGCGACTACAAGGGCGCGCTCGGCACGCTGCTCGCCGCGCGTAAGGGCGCCAAGGACGACGACACGCTGTTCTGGCGCAATGCCGCGCAACTCGCGCGTCTGTTGCAGCGTGACGACATCGCGAACGACGCCTACAAGCATCTGCTGGCGAGCGGCAAGGCCGCGCCCGAAGACCTGAGCGCGATGACGTATTTCTACGACGCCTATCCCGTCGACGCGGCCCGCACGTCCGAGTTGCAGTTCCGCCGCGACCAGTCGCAGCGCGCGCTGCAAAGCGCGATCCACTATTACACCGACGCGGAGCAATACGATCGCGTCGACGCGTTGCTGAAAAGCCTGACGCCGGAGCAACTGGCGGCGGCCGAAGCCGACCCGGCGTTTCTGCGCGTGCGCGCCGAATACTATCGGCAGATCGACCGTCCGCTCGACGCGCTGCACGACCTGCAACACGCGGTGGCGTTGCCGGGCGCGACGCTCGACTTGCGCGCCGCGCTGCTCTGGACGCTGGTGGACTACGGCAGCGAAGCACAACTGCGTGAGGCGGTCGCCGAATGGCGTGACACGCCCGCGCAGGCACCGTCTTTGTGGGGGCCGCTGGCCGCCGCGCAGATGCGTTTGAACCGGCCGGAAGCGGCGCTCAAGTATTTGCGTCTGCAATCGGCGGCCATGTCGCGCGATCCGCTCTGGCAACTGACTTATGCGGAAGCGCAGGAAATGGCGGGGCGCAGCGATCTCGCGTGGTCGATCCGCCGCAACGTCTGGCGTCAGATGCAGCAGGAAGAGGCCGAGGTGCGCGCCAACAGCGCGCAAGGTCAGATCGTGCTGCGCACGCGCGCCTCGCAGGGCAGCGAAGTGCGTGAGCAGATGCTCGGCCGTCGCGTCACGCTCGCATCGATCTTCGAAAACGCGGACGTGTCCAAGGCGTTCCTGATCGATCTGCTCGCGAGCGACGCGGGCCGCAACGACAACGCCGAAGCACGCCGTACGCTGCTCGGCGACGCGGCCGGCCTGCCGCCCGCGCAGCCTGTGAAAGCGCACGCCGCCGTGGCGTCGCCGGATCAGGCGACGCTGAGCTCGTCAGTGGCGCGCGACGTGGCGCTCGCCTGGGCGATGTCGCACGAAGCGAATCCGTTGGCCAGGCGCTGGCTGGCTCGCCAGTACGCTAACGTTCTGGTGCAGCCTTCGGAGCAACTGATCGCGATCGCGCTCGCCGAGAACGACAAGCCCGCCATGGAGCGGCTGCTCGACCAGCAAGGCGCGCGTTTGCCGATCTACAACCGTATCGATGCGTCGATCGCGGTGGACCGTCCGGGCGCGGCTGAAAACCTCGCGTTCCAGGGGCTGGAAGGCGCGCCCTACGATTCGGAGTTGCATAGCCGTCTGGAGCAGACCGCGCTGACGTGGCCGCAATCGCTCGACGCGACCGTAACCAGTTACGTCGAGCATCCGCTCGATTACATCGAACAGACGTTGGCGGGCAGCATCAAGATCGCGGATCTGTACATGGTCGGTGTGAACGGTGTGCAGCGCTTCCAGCACTCCACGGATCAGGGGCAGCTCACCAACGTGCCGTCGGTGGACCGTTCGGTGGAGTTTTTCGCGCGGCGTCAAACCTACGACACGGCCTTCATGGTCACCGTGGGCCGCCGCGAAGCGCTCGACAGTTTCTATAGCGTGGCGGTGGCTGCGGAGTGGGGCAGGAATTCGCCGCTGTCGGTGGCCTTGAAGGCAGGCCGCAACCAGACGGCGCGCGAGTCGCAGGCGTTGCAGGTGGGCGGCATGAAGGACAACGTGGTCGGCACGATCACGTACCGTGCGACGCAGAGTCTGTATGCCACGGGCACGGTCGAAGCCGATCGCTTCTATAGCCAGGCGCGCAACTATCTGGGCAGCGGCGTGCTCTCGACCGGTGAAATCGGTTATCGCATCCGCACGAATTATCCCGACTACACGCTGCGGCTGATCGGTGCGCATGGCGACTACAGCGCAAGCGGCGAGGCCGACGGCCTGATTTCGCGGCTGATTCCCGTGAGCGCCGGTCCGGTTAGCGCGTCGACGTTCATCCCGCAGACGTACTCGCAATACGGGGTCTTCTTCGGCTTCGGCAACGATCTGATCGATCAGTACACGCGTGCGTGGCGGCCGTTCCTCGACGTCGGCGTATTGCACGACTCGTTCCAGGGCTGGGGGCCGTCGCTCAGTCTGGGCCTCGCGGGCACGGTGTTCGGCGGCGATCATGCGGCGCTCTATTTCTCGCATCAGCGCGTCTCGCGTCTCGGTACGCCGGTGACCCAGATCGGCGCTCGCTATAGCTGGTTTTATTGACCCGGATTTCGCATAAATATCCCAAGGAGAATTCTTCATGTACGGCATTAAACGATTGGCTCGTGCGAGCGCCTGGTGTGTCGCGGCAACCGCCCTGGCGGTGCTGGTGAGCGCATGCGGCACGGTGCATCAGACCTCGGGCCCCGCGCTCGCGCGCGGCGACAAGGTGGCGGTGGTGTCGATCGCCAACTACACTGAAACGCCGGATGCCGGACATAGCGCCGAATCGATCGCGGCCAACACACTGCGCGCGGGCGGTATCGCCGACGTGCGCATCGCGCCGGCCGACGCGAACCGCAATTCGCTGTTCGACACGACGCAGCGCGCCGACAGCGACAAGTCGCTGGAATGGGCGCGTTCGCAGAACGCCCGCTATGTCCTCTCGGGCGCGGTCGAAGAATGGCGCTACAAGACCGGCGTGGATGGCGAGCCGGTGGTCGGCGTGACTTTCGAACTGATCGATGTGTCGAACGGCGCCGTGGTGTGGAGCGCGACGGGCACGCGTACGGGCTGGAGCCGCTCGGGTCTCTCGAGCGTGGCGACCTCGCTGATCGCCAAGGTTCTGTCGCCGTTGCAAGCGCGTCAGTAAGCTTATTCCCAAGGTTTCGGCTTGCGCCTGACATGCAGGCCGCAAGCTGAAACCCGACCTGTATAAAAGGAAATGGCCGTGAATACCGCAGCCGTGGAAAACAACCCGGGCGCATCCAAGCCGCGCCATGCGCATCCGTTCGGCAATCTCGGACGCGTGCGCCGCTTTCTGGCGCCCGCGGTGGCGCGGCCGTTCGCGATCGTGGAGACCGTCGTGCTCGTGCTGGTCGTACTGGCCGTGGCCCGCTGGCTTCATCCGGAAGACCCGTTGCTGCTGCACTCCGGTTTTCCGTGGCTGTGGCTGGTGTCGCTGCTGGTAGCGCTGCGCTACGGCAGCCTGCTCGGCGTGCTGACCGGGGCCTTTATGCTCGGCGCATGGGCGCTCTTTTACCCGCATGGCGGCTCGTTCCCCGCGTTGTATTTCGCGGGCGGCCTGATCCAGACGATTCTCGCGGGGCACTTCGGCGATACGTGGGGCAGCCGCGCCGAGCGCGCGTCCTCGCTGAACGATTACCTGAACGACCGTCTCGTCGCATTGACCAACAGCCACTACCTGATGCGGCTGTCCCACGAGCGGCTCGAAAAGGACCTGCTTTCGCGCCCGACCACGCTGCGCGACTCGATTACCGAACTGCGCCGCCTGTCCGTCTCCAACGATACGGCGCTCGCCGTGCCGGCGGTCGCCAAGGAAGGCCACCCGCTGGGCGGCGCGAGCGGGTTGCTCGAATTCGTCGCGCAAGCCTGCCAGATTGAAGTCGCGGCGCTGTATCCGGTGCGTGACGGCAAGCTCGGCACCGAGGCGATCGCACGGATCGGCGACGCATTCGAACTCGAAATGCACGACGAACTCGTCATGCATGCGCTCAACACGCTGAGCGTCGCGCACCTGAAGAACGAAGACACGGTCGTGCCGGTCAGCCAGTACCTGGTCTGCGCACCGCTGGTGTCGGCGGACGGCGAGCTGCGCGCGCTGCTGGTGGTCAAGCGGATGCCGTTCCTGTCGCTCAATTTCGACAATCTGCAACTGTTGCTGGTGCTGCTCGGCTATTACGCGGACGGCGTCGAGCATTCGGCATTCGTGCAGCGCATTCTCGACCGTGTGCCGAACTGCCCGTATGAATTCGCGCTCGATCTGAGCCGTCTCGCACGCCTGCAGCAAAAGGCGGGCGTGGCGTCGTCGCTCGTCGCGCTGGCGTTCCCGCGCGATGAAGAGGGCGACTCGCTGTTCGAGCATGTCATGCGCCGCCGTCGTTCGCTCGACGTGATGTGGCCGGTGCAAACGGCCAAGCAGTCGGTGCTGGTGAATCTGATGCCCGCCACCGACACGACCGGTATCGACGGCTATCTGGCCCGTATCGAAGCCAGCCTGACGGCACAGTTCAACACCGACCTGGAACGCGCGCGCGTGGGTGTTCATACGCTCCACCTCGAGGGCGACGATCCGGGCGCAGCGCTGGTGCGTCTTCTCAAACGAAGCGGCCTCGATGTCTAAGACACTTTCTCTCATCGTCAGCGTGCTGGCGGCCGTGGTGGCCGTGATTGTGCAATACCTGGCGATCGCGAGCCTGCTGCAACCGGCCGGCGCGATCGATCCGCTGCTGCGCTTTCTGGCGCTGCAGGCGGTGGCCGGACTCGCCGAGGCGGTCGCGTTCCGCTTATGGTTGCCGCTGAATTATCGCGAGCCGCGGGCGCTGTCGTTGCTGTTCCTGTGGTTCGCCTGCACGTTCGTGCCGGTGTTCGGCGGCCTCGTGGTGCTGACCAGTTGCATCTGGGCGGCGCTCTTTCCGGCCGGCAAGGAGAGCGATCAACTCACCGACGTGCCGCGCCCGGAATTCGTCACGTACCTGGTGTCGCGCGTGTCGCATGGCGGCGGCGCGCGCCTGCAGGCGCGCCTCGCGAATACCCAGGTCTCGCCGACCGACCGCTTGTCCGCCCTCGTGGCGATCCAGAGCATGCCGACCCGCACCACCGGCACGCTGCTGCGTGAGTTGCTGGCCGACCCGCTCGAAGACATTCGCCTGATCGCTTACGGCACGCTGGATCACGCCGAAAACGAAATCATGCAGAAGATCTTCCGCACCAGCAAAGCGCTGGAAGTGACCGGCAACGACACCGAGCGCCACGCGCTCAACCGCATGCTGGCCGAGCTCTATTTCGAACTCGTGTACCAGAACCTGGTGCAGGGCGCGGTCTACCGCCACACGCTGCAGCAGGCCGACCGCTATGCGCAGACGGCGCTAGAAACCGATCCGACCGATGCCGCGTTGTGGCTGATCCGCGGCCGTCTCGCATTGGCGAACGCGTTGCCCAATGCCGCGCACGAATACATCGCGCATGCGCTCGAACTCGGCTTTCCGCGTGAACGGCTGGTGCCGTGGCTGGCGGAAGCCGACTTCCTGCGCGGCGACTACGCGCGTGTCTCGCAGCTTCTCGCATCGCTGGGCAATGCTGCCGCGTTGCCCACACTCAAACCGGTTGTGAAGTACTGGTCATGATGAAAGAACTCCCGATCCGGCGTGCCGCCGATGCCGATGTCTGCCTGCTGCTCGAAGGCACGTTCCCGTTCGTGCGGGGCGGCGTGTCGAGCTGGGTCAATGAAATGATCCGCTCGTATCCCGAGACGCGCTTCGCGATTGTCTTTATCGGCAGCCGGGAACAGGACTACAACGGCGTGGCGTATGCGTTGCCGGACAACGTGGTGCATCTCGAAACGCACTACCTGTATGAGCAGGCCGTGGCGGACTTTCAGCCGCGCGCGGTGGCTGGCGACGCCGCGGCGTTCGCGCGCTCGCAGGCCTTGCACGACGCCCTGCGCGATCCGCGCAAGGCCCACGACGCCGGCGAACTGATGGCGAGCATGATCCCGATGCTCGGCGCGCACGGCGCGCTGAACGAGGAACAGTTCCTGTCGAGCCGCGCGGCATGGGACACCATCGTCGATCAGTATCAGAAGTACTGTACGGATCCGTCGTTTACCGACTACTTCTGGACCGTGCGGATCATGCACAAGCCGTTGTGGCAACTCGCGCGCGTGGCCGAGCAGTTGCTGCCCGCGCGTGTCTATCACACGGTATCGACGGGATACGGCGGCTTTCTCGGCGCGCTGATGCACTACCGCACGGGCCGTCCGTTGCTGATCTCCGAACACGGCATCTATACGAAGGAACGCAAGATCGACTTGCTGCAAAGCCAGTGGATTCGCGATAACCGGGGTGTGTTCGAACGCGATATTTCGCGCGTCAGCTATTTCCGCGAACTGTGGGTGCGTTTCTTCGAAGCGATCGGCAAGCTCGCGTACGACGCCGCGGACGACATCGTCGCGCTGTACGAAGCGAACCGTTTGCGCCAGGTCACCGACGGCGCGCGCGCCGAGCGTACGCAATGCATTCCGAACGGGATCGACGTCGACGCGCTGGGCCCGCTGGTCGCGCAACGCAAGCCGCGTTCGCACCGCGTGGTGGCGCTGATCGGGCGAGTCGTGCCGATCAAGGACATCAAGACTTTCATTCGCGCGATCTTCATTGCGTCGCGCACCATGCCGGATCTCGAAGGCTGGATCATCGGACCGGAAGAAGAGGATCCCGCGTATGCGCTCGAATGCCGTGCGCTCGTGGAGAGTCTCGGGCTCGGCCGCAATGTGAAGTTCCTCGGCTTTCAGCGTATCGACGACATGCTGCCGCAAGTCGACGTGATCGCGCTGACCTCGATCAGCGAGGCGCTGCCGCTGGTGGTGCTGGAGGGTTTTGCGGCCGGCGTGCCGGCCATCACGACGGATGTGGGTTCGTGCCGTCAACTGATCGAAGGCATGGATCCGGAAGATCGCGCGCTGGGTTCGGCCGGCATGGTGGTTCAGCTCGCGGATCCGGCGGCATTCGCCCAGGCGGTGCTGTCGCTGCTCGCCGACGAGACCCGCTGGCATGCCGCGCAGCAGGCAGGACTCGCGCGCGTGCGCCGTTATTACACCAAGAAGCAGATGATCGACCGCTATCGCACGCTGTATGAGCGCCTTGCCGCCATGCCGGATCGCGAGCGCAACGGCAAGGCCGCCGACGCGGCGCGCTGCCCGATGCACCATGGCAATCAATCCAAGGCCGAGCCGCGCGTGCAGCCGGTGCAGCCCGTTCAATCGCAGGAGACACGCTGATGGCGGGTATTGGCTTCGAATTGCGCAAGATCATGCGCCGCGACACGCTCGCGGGCGTGGCGCGCGCTTATGCGTACGCGGGCCTGATCAGCTCCGGACCGCTGATCCTGTCGATCTTCGGCATCCTGATCATCGGCTTGATCAGTCTCACCTCGGTGATTCCGACCTTCGCGATCGTGCAGTTTCAAGTGTCGGTCACGTATCTGATCGCGCTCAGTCTGATTCTGACCGGGCCGCTGCAACTGTCGTTCACGCGGTTCATTTCCGATCGCCTGTTCGAAAAGCGCGACGACCTCGTGCTGTCGAACTATAACGGCGTGGTGCTGGTGTCGTCGATTCTCGCCAGCGTGGTCGCGGTGATCGCGATGCTGGTGGGCTTCCGCGCGGAGCCGCTGATCTACCGCTTGCTGATGATCACGGGTTTTGTCGTGGTCAGCAATATCTGGATCGCCGTGATTTTCTTGTCGAGCGTGAAGCAGTATCGGCAAATCCTGCTGGTGTTCGCCGTGGGCTATGCGTGCGTGGTGTGCCTCGCGCTCGCGTTGAACGGCTATGGACTGGTTGGTCTGCTCGGCGGCTTCGTGGCGGGGCACATCGTTCTGCTCGCCGGATTGTCGGGGTTGATCTACCGTAACTACCGCAGCGAGCGTTTTGTTTCGTTCGAAGTGTTCGAGCGGCGCTTCGCCTATCCGAGCCTGGCGCTGGTCGGCTTGCTGTTCAACATCGGCGTGTGGCTCGACAAGTTCATGTTCTGGTATGCGCCGGGTACGGGCGCCGCGGTCATCGGGCCGCTGCGCGCCTCGGTGATTTACGACATTCCGATTTTTATCGCCTACGTGTGCGTGATGCCCGGCATGGCGACGTTCCTCGTGCGTATCGAGGCGGATTTTGTCGAGTACTACGACGCCTTCTACGACGCGGTGCGCAGCGGCGCGACCCTGCGCCATATCAACGAAATGCGCGACATGATGGTGGGCAGCGTGCGTGCCGGTCTGTACGAAATCATCAAGGTGCAGGCAGTCGTGCTGTTGCTGATCATCGCTTTCGGCGAGCGCGTGCTGGGCTCGCTCGGCATTTCACCGCTGTATATGCCGCTGCTGGTCGTCGACGTGGTGTCGGCGAGTTTGCAGGTGCTGCTGCTGGGCTTGCTCAACGTGTTCTTCTATCTCGACGGGCGGCGCGTCGTGCTGCGGCTCACCGGCGCATTCGTCGTGCTGAACGGACTGTTCACGGGCATTACGCTGCGACTCGGGCCGGACTTCTACGGCTACGGATTTGCACTGGCGTTGCTGGTCGTGGTGGTGGCAGCCGTGAAGGTGCTCGACCGCAAATTCATGTCTTTGGAATACGAAACGTATATGTTGCGGGGTTGAAGAAAAAGGCGTTGCTGTTTTCGACTCGGCCTCGCGCTCGGCCTGCTGTTGCAAAACGGTGAGAACGTGGCGCGCTTCGCGAGTCGAGCCGGCGCGCCCGCACCCTCAGGCTGACACCGTTCGACTCCGGATTCCACCATGCATCAGTATCACTTTGGCCCGCTTCTGCGGGCCGCCCGCGCGCGCCTTGCCTTCCATGCCCATTCTAGCGATCGTGTTGCGCGCCGATGGATCAGCACGGCTGCCGTCGTCGCCGCTACCGGCTTGATGGCCGCTTGCGGCGGAGGCGGGGGCGGTGCGTCCGGTTCGGGTGGCTCGGCTGCGGCATCGGCGTCGCCGGCCAGCGGCAGCGGGACCAACGCCGCCAACTCGACCAACTCGACCGGTTCGACGAACGCGAATACCAACACCGGCACCACCACCCAGCCGATGAGCCCCGCGCCGGTGATCTCGTCAGCCCGCGCGTTGCCGGTCTCGCCGGTTTGGGCGGTCTATTACGGCCGGGGCAGCGCGATCGACATCGCGCAGGCCGCGGCCATGTTCAAGCTGATCGTGATCGATGCGGATCCGGGCACCGGCACGCCTGCCTTTTCCGCCGCGCAGATCGCGGCGTTGAAGGCGAATGGCGCGAAAGTCCTCAGCTATCTGAATTTCGGCGCTTGCGAGAAATCGCGGACTTACTGGAACACGGTGCCGTCGGGCTTCGTGTCGTGCGGCGCGAATACCTCGGCGCAAATCAGCAAATATCAGGGCTACCAGGAATACTGGATGAACCCCGCCAACGCCGACTATCAGAATCTGATCGTCAACTACGTGGCGGCGCGTCTTGCGGCAACCGGTGTCGACGGGTTCATGCTGGATAACTTCGAGATCGTCGGACACGGCGCCAGTTCGTCCGCCGCTCCATGCGATGCGACGTGTGCGCAGGGCGGGCTCGATCTCGTCAAGCAACTGCGTGACCGCTTTCCGGATCTCGCGCTGGTGCCCAATGCCGCGCCGGTAGAGGCTATCGGCGGGACCACGGGAGGCGTATCGTTTCCGTGGCTGATCGACGGCGTGATCGCCGAGCAGGTCTTCCTGCCGTCGAGGAGCACGTCGGTGGTGCAACAGTTGAAGTCGTGGCAAAGCACCGAGCAGAACCTTGGGCGCAGCGGGTTCTTTGCGGGATCGCTCGACTACACGTCGTCATGCACGGCGAGTTCGACCGCGCAAACCGCGTGGACGGCCGCGCTGCAGGCGGGGTTCAGGCCGTCGATCTCGACGGTGTCGCTCGACAGCATCTGCTGGTGGTCGTTCCTGCCGTCAGGCAGCTAACGCCCGCCACCTGATGCGGGCGGCTTTGCCCATACAACATGAAAGAGGACCTGGCTTTGCCTGAGCACGAACACGACCACGACCACGACCGACGCTGTTCTCCCTTGCGCGCACTGCTGCGGCGTGTGAGCCGGCTCGCGCGCATGGCCGCGCTCGGCGCGCTGGCTTCGGTGGCGCACGCGCAGGGCGCGGCGAACGCGCCAGTGGGGCCTTCGGTGGCGCTGTACTACGGCGCGAATCCGCCCGTCGAAGACCTGGCGCCATTCGACGTCGTGGTGATCGAACCCGACGCGCGCTTCGATCCACGTGCGCATGCGAAGGCGCATCCGGCGTGGTTCGCCTATGTGAGCGTGGGGGAGGTGAACCCGCATCGCTCGTATTACAGCGCGATGCCGTCAGCGTGGATGCCGGGTGTCAATGAGGCGTGGGCTTCGCATGTGGTCGATCAGACGGCGGCCGATTGGCCGGCGTTCTTCGTGGACAAGGTGATCGCGCCGCTATGGAAAAAAGGCTATCGCGGCTTTTTCCTCGATACGCTCGACTCCTACCACCTGATTGCCAAAACCGACGCCACGCGAGCCGCGCAGGAAGCGGGGCTGGTGCGGGTCATCCGCGCGATCAAGACGCGTTATCCGCGCGCGAAGCTGATCTTCAACCGCGGCTTCGAGGTGTTGCCTCAGGTCCATGATCTCGCCTACGTGGTGGCGTTCGAATCGCTGTATCGCGGTTGGGATGCAGGCAAGCAGCGCTATACGGATGTGCCGCAGGCCGATCGCGACTGGCTGCTGAAGCAGGCGGCGATCATCCGCGATCAGTACAGGCTGCCGGTGCTCGCCATCGACTATTGCGATCCCGCGGACGAATCATGCGCGGCCGCCACTGCCGCGCGTATTACCGAAGCCGGGATCGTGCCTTACGTGACGGACGGCGGACTCGCAACCGTCGGCGTGGGTCCGGCCGAACGGCAATGAGCGGTCGAGCCGCCCGAGTTGAATCGATATAAAGGGGAATTTCGCATGGCTTTGAAAGGCACGATTCTGGTAACCGGCGGCGCCGGCTTTATCGGCTCGCATACTTGTGTCGAATTGCTGAACGGCGGCTACGACGTGGTCGTGGTCGATAACCTCGTCAATAGCAACCGCGAATCGCTCCAGCGCGTCGAGCAGATCACCGGCAAGCGCGTGGCGTTCTACGAAACGGATTCGCGCGATGAAGCCGCGTTGCAACGCATTTTCGACGCCCATCCCGTGACCGGCGCGATTCACTTCGCGGCGCTCAAAGCGGTGGGTGAGTCGGTCTCGAAACCGATCGAGTATTACGACAACAATCTCGGCAGTCTGCTGACGCTGCTCGCGGTCATGCGTGCACGCAATGTGAAGCAGTTCGTGTTCAGTTCGTCGGCCACCGTATACGGCGTGCCGAAGACCTCACCGATCGACGAATCGTTTCCGCTGTCCGCCACCAATCCGTACGGCCAGACCAAGCTGATTGCCGAACAGGTGCTGCGCGATCTGGAAGTGTCGGATCCGTCGTGGCGTATCGCCACGTTGCGCTATTTCAATCCGGTTGGTGCGCACGAAAGCGGTCTGATCGGCGAAGATCCGGGAGGCGTTCCGAACAACCTCATGCCGTATGTCGCGCAAGTGGCGGTGGGCAAGCTGGAGAAGCTGCGAGTGTTCGGCGGCGATTACGACACACCGGACGGCACCGGCGTGCGTGATTACATCCACGTAGTGGATCTCGCGCGCGGACACCTGGCCGCGCTCGACGCGCTGGTCGAACGCGATGCGAGCTTCGTCGTGAATCTCGGCACGGGGCAGGGCTATAGCGTGCTGGACGTGGTGCGTTCGTTCGAAAAGGCGTCGGCGCGACCGGTGCCTTATGAAATCGTGGCGCGCCGTCCAGGCGACGTGGCGTCCTGTTTCGCCGACCCGGCCGCCGCTGAAAAGCTGCTCGGCTGGCGCGCGCAGTACGGCATCGAACGTATGTGCGCGGACCACTGGCGCTGGCAGTCGACCAATCCTGCCGGTTACGCCTGAGGCTCAGCTCGATTCGGGGCGGCTCGCCCCATCCGATACAACATCTCGTGGGAAAGCAATTTTATGTGTGGCATTGTCGGCGCGGTAGCGCAACGTAACATCGTCCCGGTTCTGATCGAAGGACTGCGTCGTCTGGAGTATCGCGGCTACGACTCGTGCGGCGTCGCCGTGCTGGCCGCGGCCGGTCCGCGCCGCGCGCGCAGCACCGCGCGGGTCGCGGACCTCGATACGCAGGCGCGCGAGACGCATCTCGAAGGCGGCACGGGCGTCGCGCACACCCGTTGGGCGACGCACGGCGCGCCGGTCACGGACAACGCGCATCCGATCTTTTCCAAGGACGAACTGGCGCTGGTGCACAACGGCATCATCGAAAACTACGAGCCGTTGCGCGAGATGCTGCGCGCCAAGGGTTATGTGTTCGTTTCGCAGACCGACACCGAAGTGGTCGCGCACCTCGTGCACAGCCTGTATCGCGGCAATCTGTTCGAGGCGGTTCGCGAAGCCGTGAAGCAGCTGGACGGCGCGTATGCGATCGCGGTCGAGCACAAGGCTCATCCGCATCTCGTGGTGGGCGCGCGGCAAGGTTCGCCGCTGGTCGTCGGCCTCGGTGAAGGCGAGAATTTTCTCGCTTCCGACGCATTGGCTTTGGCCGGCGAGACCGAGCGCTTCATCTTCCTGGAAGAGGGCGACGTGTGCGAGTTGACGCTTGAAGGCGTGCGGGTCGTGAGCCGCGACGGCGCCGACGTGCAGCGTGAAGTGCGCACGGTCGCAGCCTATGGCGGCGGCGTGGAACTCGGGCCGTTCCGGCATTTCATGCAGAAGGAAATTTTCGAGCAGCCGCGCGCGATCGCCGACACGGTGCCGCAAGGCGAGTCGCTCGATGCCTCGCTATTCGGCGAACAGGCGGCGGACGTGTTTGCGAATATCGACAGCTTGTTAATCCTCGCTTGCGGCACGAGCTATTACTCGGGACTGACGGCCAAGTACTGGCTCGAATCGATTGCGAAGATTCCGACGCAAGTCGAAATTGCCAGCGAATACCGCTACCGGGATTCGGTGCCCAATCCGAAGGCGCTGGTGGTGGTGATTTCCCAATCCGGCGAAACGGCCGACACGCTCGCAGCCTTGAAGCATGCGCAATCGCTGGGGCATACCCATACGCTGTCGGTTTGCAACGTGGCGACGAGCGCGATGGTGCGCCTCACGTCACTGTCGTTTCATACGCACGCGGGCCGCGAGATCGGTGTGGCATCCACGAAGGCGTTCACCACGCAGCTGGTCGGCCTGTTCGTGCTTGCCGCGACGTTGGGCAAGATCCGCGGCACGGTGAGCGCCGCGCAGGAAGCCGACTATGTGCGCCAGTTGCGCCATCTGCCGGCTGCGTTGAACGCCGTGCTGGCGCTGGAGCCGCAGATCATCGCGTGGTCGGAGAAGTTTTCCGGGAAGGAAAGCGCGCTGTTCCTCGGACGCGGTTCGCACTATCCGATCGCGCTGGAAGGAGCGCTCAAGCTCAAGGAGATTTCGTACATTCATGCGGAGGCTTATCCGGCCGGTGAGTTGAAGCATGGGCCATTGGCGCTTGTTACGGATGCGATGCCGGTCGTGACGATCGCACCGAACGACACGCTGCTCGAAAAGCTGAAGTCGAATCTTCAGGAAGTGAAGGCGCGTGGGGGCGAACTGTATGTGTTCGCCGACGCCGACACGCGCATCGGCAGTGAACCCGGCATTCACGTCATCAGAATGCCGGAGCACTATGGGCCGTTGTCACCGCTTCTGCATGTGGTGCCGTTGCAGTTGCTTGCTTACCATACGGCGTGCGCGCGTGGGACCGATGTCGACAAGCCGAGAAATCTGGCGAAGTCCGTTACGGTGGAGTAGGGCGCCGTTGACCGGGGCGGGGTTCTGTTGCTTCTGAATCATTGGAGCACGGAGCTTGTCCCGGTCTGGATCGGGCTGCTGCGAACTGCTTCGACTTCTGCCAAATGGCGCGTGTCCGCAACTCCTGTAGCCCAGTTGCCTTTTTCGTTTCGACTGACGCACGGCGCGCGGTCAACGGGTTCGGTTTGGCTCACGAAATTCGTTCAATGCCGCACCCGCCTTCAGGCGGTTTCCGTTTGACGGTTCTGGCTATCCGCGTCGCTCGATGAAGCGGGGCGCAACGGAATCGCATCGATTGCCCAGCTGACCACCTCGCGGCGCGCCGGACCGGGCACCGCGCACGCGACGCGCCCCGTGTACTCGCGCGCCAGCCGTTCTTCGTCGATCCGCCAGCCGCGCGCTTCGAGTTCTTTCACGCGCTTTCGAAACGCGATCTGCAAGGCGTCGGATTTGACCGACACTTCCTGCTGCCACGTATCCGGCACGCGCTCGGGGCGCACGCGTTTCAGGACTTCGTGATCCTGTTCGAAGATCCGCAGATTGCGCGCGATGGTGTTCCGGTCGAACAGCGGCGAGCGCAGGAAGGTGCGGCCCATCATCCACCAGGTGCGCGTGCGGTTCGCGTCGACGGGGACGTGTGCCGAGACGATATGGATCGTCCAGCCGTCGCGCGGCTTCAGTTCGAGTGTTGCGCACGGTCCGGACAGGTGGAAGCCGGGTGTCGTCGCGACCTCGACATGTTCGCCGGTCGGCTTGCGGCGCAGCCAGCCGCTACGCACCGGGCGGCGCATCGTCATTCGCGCGATCGCGCTCCATTCGTGGCTTTCAATGTCGAACGCCGCGATCTCCGGGTGATCCGGGTCGCCGAACGTCGAACCGTGAACGAATGGCGCGTGTGCGAAGTCCAGACCGTTTTCGACCACCCGGTCCCAGCTGGCGTCCCAGTCGAAATGGCCGCGCACGACGCGCACAGCGGGATCATCGACCCAATCCAGCGCAGGCAGCGGCGGCCGTTCATGTTCCGGCAGATCGCCGATGAACGCCCAGATCCAGCCGAAGCGTTCCTGCACGGGATATGCGTCGACACGTGCCTTGGCGGGAATCCGCAAGTCGGGCTGCGCGGGGATGTGGGTGCAGACGCCGTCGCCACCGAAGCGCCAGCCGTGATAGGGACATTGAACTGTCTCACCGACTTTGACGCCCGCCGACAGCGAGCCGCCGCGATGCACGCAGATGTCGGAGAGCAGGCGCGGCTGGCCTGTAGCGTCACGAAACGCGACGAAAGGCTGGCCGAGCAGTCGCACCGGCATCAGCGCGTCGGTCAGTTGCGTGGAAGGGGCGACGACGTACCAGAGATTCTTGAGCATGAGCAATGTTTCGTCAGAGCACCACACGGTGCCGTGGAGGTCGGTCGGAATTCCGAATGGCAGCCAACGCCGTGTATCGACGCAAGCTCGCGTGTTGATGCAAGCGGTGAAATCGTGCGCTTGCACCGCACTCCATTTCGGTAATCACTGACCTACAATATAAGGATGGTCGCGACCTGATAAGGAGGCTACCATGACTCAGTCCATGATCTACTTCGTTGTCGGCCTGGCGGTCGTGTTGGCGGCTGTGTTGATGGTTGCGCGACGATACAGGCGTGATCACCCTGCGGATGGAATGACCCATTGGCTTGATTCGCACCACATGGGCTGGCTGCACCGGCACAGACACTAATGCCGCATCGCAAAATCGAAAAACCCCGCGTTGCAGCGGGGTTTCGTGCGATATGTATTCCTCGGTGGCCCTACCGCTGAGGGCGAGACTTTAGCCGGATTGTCCCATCGGCGTGGCCCATCAAGTCTCTATCCTGCGCATCGCTCATTGAATCCGGTCCGTGACCCGGCCGGCAAACGTCCAGCCCTGATCCTGTCTCCAGATGTAGGTATAGCCGGTCGGGCCGTCGATAAACACGGTGATCGGCTGGCTCGTACCTCGGTTATCCTCACGTCGCGACGTTCCCACTGGTGTAACCCGGCCCTTGGCCGCCTTGGGCGCCGCATCTGCGGCGTCGAGCTTCCAACCGTCAGCCGGAACATACGTGAGCCGCATGGTGCCGCCTGCGGGAGGCTGGACGAGCAGGGTGAGCGGGGAATTCGCATTGCTCGCCTGCGCTTTACAGGGCGCCGCCGCGTCGTACCCCGTCGTGGTCGCTATGCTTGCTTCATGAGCGGGGTCGCCGTCGGTGGCGGCGAAACTGATATGACCATACGTTGCAGACATCAACGCTGCCAGGGTGGCCGTGATCATTGCGGCACGTCGATTTGAGCGCTTCATTGCCGTTCTCTCCTACCTGCGGAAGTGGGCGACGATTCCGACGCACTCGTGACGTGTGCACCATCTGGAAGGTGCTGGACCCACGGAGCGATGCCCTTCCGAAAGCAAGACGGAAATTACGAAAGTATTTTGAAGGAGCCGCGGCTGAAGGAGTTTTGTCGTTCCAACGGCGACGGCCGCGGTGTTGCGCGGTGGTGCATTGAAGGCTGACGGTCTGCATAAAATGGCCGCTCGGGCACGTAACGCGACACGCCGACGCCGGAGCCAGGTCGTGGATGGCTATCTTGTGTGGGTTGTGTGACCTTCGAATGCGGAGACGATGCCGTCAATCATCGCTGCGATGCGCGCGGTATGCCGAAGGTCCTGATGCGTGACGAGCCAGATTTCGTAGACCGCCCCACGTGCGGGTTCGGGCCATAGCTGGACGAGGCCGTCGTGTTCAGCCAGATGTATCGGAAGCTCACCGATGCCGAGGCCGGCCTTTACCGCGGTACGCAGCATCAGGCTGGAATTGAAGGTCGATACAATGCGCCCGGCATGTATCGGTTCGCCAGCAAGAGCGCCAGCAAGCGTCGGTGAGCGACTACCTGTCCAGCTTCCCTGGTAGACGACAAGATCGTGGCCCGCGAATGCGGAGCCGGCAACCGGCTTGCCGTGCTGCTCCAGATAAGCGTTCGATGCAAAGAGCGCCATCGGCCAGCGAGCGAGGCGCCGCGCAACAAGATCGGGATTATCCGGCCTGACTGAGCGGACCGCGATATCCGCTTCACGCTTTGCCAGATTCAGCATGCGCGTCGACGTGTCGAGCAGGACGCGCACTTCGGGATGCGCGGCATGCAGGCGTTCGATGGCGGGCAACAGGAATTCGAGCGCGATCGAGTCGGTGCTGGTGACTCTTACGTCCCCCGCAAGGCGCGTATCCGTGCCTTGCGTTCGTCTGACGAGTTCGTGTGCGGAGTGCTCCATTTTCTCCGCCGATTTCAGCGCGGCCTCCCCTGCGGCGGTCAACGCGTAACCCTCAGAGGTACGCAGGAAGAGCGTTGCACGAAGGGCGTGCTCCAGTGCCGCAATCCGTCTGCCGACCGTGGCCTGATCGAGGTTGAGTGTCCTCGCCGCTCCACGGAGCGTTTTTTCGCGCTCCACCGCGAGAAACACTCGCGCGTCATCCCAGTCCATCGTGCCGCTCTCCTGATGCAAATTTGCATCTCTCCATGTGAATAATGCTGCGCGAATTCATCAATGTCGAGGCCTATACTGATTTCAAGTGTCCTCGTTCACTGATCCTCCCGGATTAAACGAGCCTCATCCATAGAAGGGGTGGTATCCATGTCTGCTTCAACTTTTCGCGTACCGTCGTCGATGACGGCCATCGAGATCAAACAGCCCGGAGGTCCTGAGGTCCTCGTGCCGACTACGCGCCCGGTTCCGATGCCGGCCTCCGATCAGGTTCTGATTCGTATCCACGCGGCGGCCGTGAACGGCCCAGACGTTTTCCAGCGCAAAGGGCTTTATGATCCGCCCGCCGGCGCTTCGGACATTCCAGGGCTGGAAGTGGCAGGTCAGGTGGTTGCACTAGGCTCCGACGTGTCCCAATTCCAGATCGGCGAACTGGTGTGTGCATTGATTCCCGGTGGTGGCTATGCAGAATACGCGGTCGCGCACGCCTGCAACACGATGCACATTCCCAAGGGCCTGACGTTGGTGGAAGCGGGGGCGATGCCCGAAACGTTTATGACGGTATGGCTGAACCTGTTCCAGCGCGGCAAGCTGGTCGCCGGGGAATCGGTGCTGATCCATGGCGGTGCGTCCGGTATCGGCACCACGGCGACCATGCTGGCGAAGACATTCGGCGCTGCGAAAATCATCACGACGGTGGGTTCCGAGGCGCATCGGGAGGCTAGCCTGGCGCTGGGTGCGGACGTCGCAATCAATTATCACGAAGACGACTTCGTCACCGAAACGAAGCGGTCTACCGACGGACGAGGCGTCGACGTGATCCTCGACATCATTGCCGGTGACTACGTGGCCAGAAATTATGACGCCGCGGCGATGGATGGGCGAATCCTCCAGGTGGGCGTGATCAAAGGGCCGGCGAAGGATCTCAACCTCGTGCCGATGTTGACGAAGCGTCTGACGCATATGGGCTCGACTTTGCGATCACGCACGTCCGCGGACAAGGCGACCATCATCAATGAACTGGAGCGGCAGGTCTGGCCGCTCATCGAGAGCGGCAAGATCAAGCCGGTTGTCTACCAGACTTTTGCGCTTGCCGACGCTCGCGGCGCTCACGAACTGATCGATTCCGGTACTCACTTCGGAAAAATTGTTCTTACGACAGGCGCCGATCTCATTGGCTGAAGAAGCGCTTTTTTTTGAAGGTCGCGGTCAGACGCATGATCTGCTCGACGATCGGCCGAAGAGGGTTTGTAACGGGAGGGAGATTGATCGCATCTGAATGACCCAGACGGGTCTTCAGGAAGACGAAGTCTAGCCGGCCCCAGAAGATAGTGTTGAAGCGCCACCAGAACAAAGCGCCCCAGCATGCTTCTGGCAAGGCGCCACGGACCGCAGTCATTCGATACCAATGAGGGTCCGCTGCAAGCCGATGCCGCGGGCAGACCGTGAAGCGATGGCTGAACTCGAAGGCCGGCACCGGCGTTCATACAGTTTGAAAATGGCCCCTGCCACTATCTCGTGGCGAGAGAACGAAGTAGTTTGACTGTTTCTGCCGATCGCAGATTGGCAGTCACCGCTGTCGCTCGACCATCTTCACCGACTACAGTAGAACTTCGCCGAAAAGTATCGCCGCGTATCAACGATACAATTGGGCGGCCCTCAATATAATCCACTCGAGGTGCCGCGAAAGGTGGCGCGGTCGTCACGCGCCAGATCGGTTGTCCGGAAGTGTTGTACTGGCACGCAATGCCAGTCTCGTGGAAGACAAACAAAGCGATCAGATCGACAGGAGCGGGTCATGTGCGTTCGGTACGCTGAGTGGCAGCTTGCAATCGCGCAGACAAATGACGAGGTCGTTTGACCATGCCCGCGCTCCGGATGCATTGGTCCTGCGGCGCGTCATCGGCGTGCGCCGCCCTGGCCTTCACCCTGTTGCCCTGTCTGTCGAATGCACAGGCCGGGCCGGGCCAATCGACGCGCAATACCGTGGTCGGCGGCGACGTGAAGCAACATGCCAACGCCGTGCTCGCGATCATGACCTACACAACGGTTCCGGACGTTACGACCAGTAACCTGTCGGTCAATAGCGGCACCACCGGCAATCCCGGTTTCGGTCAGACGCAGTTTGGCGGCGGTTTCACCATCAGCAAATCCGTCCCGTTGTACCTGGAGGGCACGCTCGCCTATAGTCGTTACGATCCTATCTTTATCGCTACAAATGGCGCCGAGCAGCGTGCGGTGCCGACAAGATGGAACACGTTCAGCGGCACGGTGGGCATCGGCTGGGATTTCCGGATCACGGATGAACTGGTGTTCCGTCCGATCCTGAATGGCACGATTGGACGTGTTTCAAGCGATCTGAAAGTGGGGCAGTCCATCTTCAATCACGTCACTGACCGCAACCTGCAATTCCTCGAAAACGGCTCGCTTGACGCGTACGGCTACGGTGGCTCACTCATGCTCGACTACGAGCACTACCGCGAGAACTATGAAATCGATGCCGAATTGCGCGCCACCGACATCTACCTGCGCAGCTTCGGCGGTTCGTCGGAGGCCGTTCAGGGTTCGGCCATGGCGCAGCAAGTGAGCCTGTGGACCCGCTGGCGCGCGCCTACCGGCTGGCATGCACTGGACCGGCCGATCCGCTATGTGCTGGAAGCCGCTTATTCCCACTACTTTGGCGACAGCGCCGGCGTGCTGGGGTTCAACGACCTCACGTCGTTGGGCGTCGGACTGGAACTCGATAGCAGCAAATATCCGATCTTCATCACTCGCACTCGCGCGATGGTGCGATACGTGTTCGGACACAACGTGCACGGTGTGTCGCTCGGGTTTGCAATGAGTTTTTAGCTTTTTGCGGACCGCACGGTGCGCCTGATTCTGGTTGCGCGTAGCCACGCGCTAGCGCCTGGCTGTTTTTCCGCCAAGCAGGAAATGTGGCCAAGCGCATGTGACCAAACCCATGTCGCCAAACCCCATTGGCTGCAGAGTCGCAGCGATAAACGCAAGAGCCGGATTCCGGTTCCGGACCTAACGCCGGCCGTCCAGTCGCGGTGTAGTATTCGACCATGCGGGCGTTCTCGCCCGGCCTCGACGGCTTGCGGATTTCATGCATCCATGACGTTGACGGCAATCTGGTTAAACGGTCTGGACACCGCTCCAACGAAACGCATGGCGGCGTCGGCCATGTCAACGACATCGGTGGGGAAACATCATGTCAACCGAGTGGAAGCGCCGCGCCAGGCTCTTTATCCAGCGTTTCTGGCAGCCGACCAGCGCGTGCATGACCTGCATGCCAGGGAGCTGGGGCAATGTCATGAGTTTTGCCCACTGGGCAATTGCATTCCATACTGGTCTGCTCACCGGACTCCTCGCCGTACTCCTGACCTTCACACCTGCGGCGAAGCTCTACACGCATCGATACGGCAATGCGCTTGTCGTCGGCGTCCTGACGACGATAGGCGACGCTTATTCGCACGCAAGTCATTACCGCATCCCGTATGTCGAGCACATTGTGACGGGTGCTATTTCCGGTCTCCTGGCGTTGATTGCCTCCTATCTCTTCGAAAACCGCGCGCGTCGCCTGCGGGCGGCGTGGGCGTGGGTTGTCGGATAGCTTGTCCGTCGACTCTCTGAATCCTCACGCTCGAACCGAATACGCGCTAAAGATTCATTCCCGGACGCCGATATGCAGATCGGCACGCCCATCTTGCGGCGCGTTAGCCGACGGGCACGGGAACACTCGGGTTGCGATAAGTCGATAGGGGATTGAAAGAGTATGCAGATCAAGAAGACCAGCGTGCTGACCGGCGTGTCATTGGTGTCCATCGCCCTGTTGTCCGGGTGCGCCCAGTTCGTGCCGGTCAAGGACATAGCCCGGGACAAGCCGGGGTATCTCGCAACGCATTTCAGCATCGAATCGTTGCCTTCCGGGGTGCGCGACAAACTGCCCGCTCCAGGCGAGCACACGCTGCCGTTCAAGATTCTGACGATGTCGGGCACGCTGTCAGGGCACGTCGGCGCCGTCGCGATGAAGAGCGATTTCAAAGCCACACTGATCAACGCCAAGGACACGGGTTTGGTCCAGCAGGTGCTCGAGACGTCGTCTAACGACGTACCGAGCGGCGCGACGTTCAGCCTTTCGTACCTGAACGTGTACAGCCTGAAACAGGAGACGGCTTCCTACTCGCAGACAATGGCGTTCATTCCGTTCGTCGTGCATGACAGCGACAACAACCAGTTCGCGTTCGATGCGCCGAAGGAAGATACGACGTACACCACAACCTTCAAGGTCGGCACGACGGTGCAGATCACCAACTTCCGCACGACCGTGTCGCGCTGTCACACGGGCCACTACTATCCGGCTTCGCAGGTCAATGCCACGCTTACCGGCAAGGCGATCGACTTCGACTGCGAGGACACCAAGGACGGCATCATCCAGAACAAGACGCGTCGTACGTATCTGACCGAATACGGTATTGGAGTGAGCCGTTCGCTCGCGACGTCGACCGCGAAATTCGACTGGACCTATAGCGACTTCGAAAAAGACGGCGAGAAAGCGCCGACCCGTTTCGGCAAACCGGCGAGCGACAAACCCATCTGATCCGGACGCGTTTTTCACAAGCTTGAAAAGTTCGCACACTCATCCGATTGCGCAAATACCTGTATGGATGTACAGTAGCTCGCAGTGCGTTTCGTCACGGCGAGCAGGTACTATTTCGCGATATTCTTCACGCCGGGCGTGAACCGCGCGAAAGAGCATACGGAGAGAACATGTTTCGAATTTTCGGCTTGGGCGCAATGCTGCTCACGGTGGCTTCGACGGGAATCGCCGGGGAGCACTACGTCGAGATCTGGAACCCGCCAGAAGCGCGAGCGAGCATGCCGCATCGCCCGGCTGGAGCACGCAAGCCGGCAGCGGGCAGACACGTTGGTCCGCATGCCGTGGCGGTGCATGCGCGGCGTTCGCCGGCAGCGCCGGCAGCAGTTACGAAGCTCGCCGCGAAGACGGATACGCGAGAAAACGTGCCCGTGCACGTACCGGACATGACCGAGATTCCACGGCAGATAACGCCGGAGGGCAATGTATTGCGTGTGGATTCGCGCGGTGCCACGGCTGAGGTCATGCGCTAATGGAATCCGAGACTTATCACGGCTACACCGTCTGGGGGCATGCCATCCTGCAGCAGGAGGGCATATTGCAGCCCGAGCGGTATGGAGCGAGCGGAACCATTACGCAAGCCGGCAAGCTGATCGAGGCGTCGGGCATTCTCGCCCACTTCGATACTGAAGAAGAAGCGCAACGCGCAGGTTTGGAATGGGCGCGCGCCTGGATCGACAGTCACGGGTAACCCGGCCTTCACCGCAGTTGCGTCACCGCGAGCAGCAACACCATGCTGCCGATCGCGCCATCCAGCACACGCCAGGCCGTCGCCCGCTTGAAGAGCGGCGCGAGGGCGCGCGCGCCGTAACCCAGCCCGATGAACCAGATTCCGCTGACCGCCATCGCGCCCAGCGCGAAGGCAACCCGCGCGCCTTCGGGTTCGCGTGCGCCGGCCGTGCCGATCAGCAGGAACGTGTCGAGATACACGTGCGGATTGAGCCACGTGAAGGCGAGCGTCATCAGAATGATCGGTACGGCGCGCTGCACGGGTGCCGCGCCACCGCTGTCGCTTTCCAGCACCGCGTGTTCCGGCCGCACCGCGCGGCGCAACGCGTTGACTCCGAACCACGCCAGATAGGCGAGCCCGACATACAGCATGGCGTGCACGAACACCGGATAACGCTCGACCAGCACAGATGCGCCGCCGACGCCCGCGCCGATCAGAATGAAGTCCGACAGCGCGCACAGCGCGACGATCTTGCCGACGTGCGAACGCATGATGCCCTGACGCAATACGAAAGCGTTTTGCGCGCCGATGGTGACGATCAGGGATGCGCACAAAGCGGCGCCATGGGAAAAAGACAGCCAGTTCATAATCGATCCAGTAGACGGGAGAAGCGAACGGGGCTAGTCTGCGGGTTCGCTTGGAATAAGAGAAGCTAATTTACTTAACGCCGATTAAGGAACGCTAATGCTCGATTATGCGTTGCTCGACGCGCTGGCCGCCGTGGTACGTCACGGCTCGTTCGACCGCGCCGCCAGCGAACTGAACGTGACGCCGTCCGCGGTGTCGCAGCGGGTCAAGCTGCTCGAAGAGCGCGTGGGCAGCGTGCTGGTGAAACGCGGCCAGCCCTGCGTCGCGACCACTTCGGGCGCGCTGCTGTGCCGGCACACCGAACGCGTGCAATTGCTGGAAGCGGAGTTGACCGGCCGCCTGCCGGCGCTGCCCGGCGCGCTGGTCGAACCGTGGCCGGCGCTGCGCGTGGCCGTCAACGACGACAGCGTCGGCACCTGGTTTATCGATGCGGTCGCGCAATTTTGCGTAGAGCGGGAGATGTTGCTCGATCTGGTAATCGACGATCAGGACCATACGGCGGAGCGGATTCGCGACGGCAGCGTGCAAGGCGCGGTCACTACGCAAGCCGAGCCGGTGCAAGGTTGCCGCTCCACGCGTCTTGGGCGGATGCGTTATCTGGCGGTCTGTTCACCGGACTTTCTCGCACGTCACTTTGCAGGCGGCGTGACGCGCGAGAGCTTGCGCCACACGCCGTGCGTCGACTTCAATCCCAAGGACCAGTTGCAAAAGCGCTTCATGCGCCGCATCACGCGCGCGGAACTCGATCCGCCGTTGCACTGGATTCCGCATGTCGCCGGTTTTTTGCGCGCCTGCGTGACGGGCCTCGGCTGGGGCATGTGCCCGGAGCGCATGATCGCCCCGCATCTGGCCAACGGCGAACTGGTGGAAATGGCGCCCGGCAAGCCGATCGATGTCGACCTGTACTGGCAGAGCTGGCGTTTGTCGATCGGTTGGCTCGACGACTTCGGCGTGGTGCTGCGCAAGCGGGCGGCAGAGTTTCTGGACTGAAAGTCCGCCCGGCGTAACCCGACTCGCGGCGAATCGCCGACGCAAGCCGACCTGCGTTTCGCTCAAATACCAGGCGGATGAGGGGGATGAGAGGGATAAAAGGGATGAGGCGGGTGCTGCGGAAAGCGCAGACTGAAAGTGGTGCGCACGTGCGCCACGCTTTCCACGCTGCATTCGCCTTGATGTTCGTCCATGATCGACTTGACGATGGCAAGTCCGAGACCTGTGCCGCTCGCCGAGTTATGGCGCGATGGATCGACCCGGTAGAACCGGTCGAAGATCCGCTGCAGATGCGGACTGGCGATACCCGCACCGCTATCCGACACCGACAGCAGAGCATAGCGCCGGCGCTCGTCGCACTGCACGTTGACAACACTGCCGCGCGGCGCGTGGCTCAATGCGTTTGAAATCAGATTGCTCAGCGCCCGTTGCACCAGCGGCACATCGCCTTGAAAGTGTGCATCGCCCGATACGACGATCTCGACGCCGGCATCCGCAGCCATGGTTTCGTAGTAGCCGGCGATCCGCATCGCCTCGCTGCGCGCGTCGACAGACTGCAGCGCCAGCCGGTGGTGACCGCTATCCGCGCGGGCGAGAAACAACATGCTGTCGATCAGACGTGCGAGACGCTGGAATTCGTCCACGCTCGATTCGATCACGCCGCGATATTCATCCGCGGAACGCGGTTGCGATAGCGCCACCTGGGCTTCGGCCAGCAAGTTGGTGAGCGGAGTGCGCATGTCGTGCGCGAGATCCGAAGAAAACTGCGTGAGGCGCGTGAAGGACTCGTGCAGGCGGGCCAGCATCCGGTTGAAGGCGCGGCTCAACTCCTTCAGTTCACCCGGCATGTCGTGCTCGGGCAACGGCCGCGCAAGATGGCTGCTGGAAATCCGTTCGGCACGCGCCGTCAAACAGGCTAGCGGCCGCAGGCCCAAACGGGCGATCGACCACGCGAGCAGCGCATTCACAAGCGTCCCGGTCGCGATGACAAACAGCACGTTGAGCGCGTAAGCGCGCAATAACGCGTGTTCGCTAGTCGCGTCGTATTGCACGACCACGCGCACCTCGGTGCCGGACAGGTCGCCGAGCGGCGCCGTCGCCACCAGAAAGCGCAGCGGCTGTGTCCTCGCTGACACGGGTACGGGAGCGGCGCCGGCGCGCACGGTCATCGTTTCCGCATTCGGCCAATAGCCACTGGTGCGGATGAGCGGTGCGCTGCGCGTGTCGAACAATGCGATATCGAGGTTCTTGTGACCGTGCAACTGGTTGTGCCAGGTCGCACGATCGGCGCTGACCGTCGCGAGATCGGGCATGGTGCGCAGGCGCGTTTGCAGCGTGGCGAGGGTGGTGGCCATCTCGTGACCCGACGTCGCTTCTAGGCGCGTTTTCAGGCCGTGGTACAGCAACAGGCCGTTGAAAACCAGCACTGCCGAGGTCGACAGGGCGAACAGGATCGACAGCCTGCCGCGCAAGGTGCGTGGCAGGAGTCGCACGGGCGGTTTCATGGTCCGCGCTATCGCGCGCGGACGCATTGCCGCGAATAGACTTCGCATCATGGCAGGGACGTGTGGCGCTCTTCCAGTACGTAGCCCATGCCGCGTACGGTGTGGATCAACCGCGGTTCGTAGTGGTCGTCGACTTTCGCGCGCAGGCGCCGGATCGCGGCGTCCACGACGTTCGTGTCGCTGTCGAAGTTCATGTCCCACACCTGGGAGGCGATGGTCGAGCGAGGCAGGATTTCTCCCTGACGACGCATCAGCAGCCACAGCAACGCAAATTCCTTGGCCGTGAGCAGGATCGTGTCGCCCTGGCGCGTGGCCTTGCGGCGCGTCAGATCGAGCACCAGATTCGACACTTGCAACGAGGCGGCGTCGCGGGCTTGTCCGCGCCGCAGGATGCTGCGGACACGGGCCAGCAGTTCGGCAAAGTCGAACGGTTTGCCGAGATAGTCGTCGCCGCCCATTTCGAGGCCGCGCACCTTGTCGTCCACCTCGTCTCGCGCGGTGAGCAGCAGCACCGAAGTCGAATGCGTGCGGCGCAGGTTTTTCAGCACCGTCCAGCCGTCCTGGCCGGGCAGCATGACGTCGAGGATGATCAGGTCGTAGTCTTCCGTCAGCGCGCGATGCTGGCCCGTCACGCCGTCTTCCACCCAGTCGACGGTAAAGCCCGCCTCGGTCAATCCCTTTCGCAGGTACGTGCCGGTTTTGATTTCGTCTTCGACGATCAGGATACGCATGGTGTTTTCTCCGGTGACGCTTTTCAGCGGCCCATGCGCGTGACGGGACTGCATGACAGGGAGGCATGGGATGCCTCCAGGCTCTGATCTGCTGCGGGCAGAGGGTTCGACGGGCGCGTCGACGTGCGCGCCATGGCGGAAAACACTTCGAGCGAGAGCAGGCCGCGCGTGAACAACGCGCCGTCCTGGCCACCCGGCTTCCCGGATAATGACGCGGATGCGGATGAGGATGCGCAGGACGGCTGGCCGCCGTCGAACAAGCCGTCAGGCTGATTCCACCAGAACGCCAGGGAGCTGATCGCAATGACAACCAGGGCGGCCGCCAGCGAGACCGGCCGTTCGATCTGAAGCCGTTCCCATTGCGCCGGGAAGCCCGCGCCGAAATGGGCGATGCGCATTGTCAGGCTTCGCATTCTTTGAAAATGCCGCATACGGTACGAGTCGAAAGTGAAACGGCCTCATCGTACGATTTGCTGCTCGATTTCAAGATGAGAGCAAGATGACAATTTCGTCATATATCGCGCATGCATCTTCGGTTGCGGTACTTGATGCGCATGGTGGCTTCCGCGTGGCACGCGGAGTGGCTTGCGCGGTAGGCGCCGAATTGCGCCACGGTGAAGGGTGTCGGTGGACGATGGCCTGTGGCGACTCACGATACCCGTGAGTCGCCTCGTTTCGCTCAGTGCAGACGGATCACCGGATGCACGCGTCTGCGCAGCCAGTGGCTCGCCGTGTCGAGCGCCATGCGTGCGAAACCGGTCAGCGTCATGACGTGGCGCCGATAAATGAGCTTGTAGACGGCAGTAGCGAGCCAGCCGTCGACGAACACCGGTTGCGTCAGCAGGCTGCTGCTGAGGCTGCCAATCGCGCCTTCACGCCCGAAGCCGACCAGCGTGCCGGCGTCCCGATAGCTGAACTCCGGCAGCGCTTCACCCGCCACGCGGCACTTCAATGCGCGCGCGAGAAACAGCGCCTGCTGGTGCGCGACCTGCGCACGCGGCGCGAGGAACGCGCCTGGGTTGTCGGCGGGGCAGGCCGCGCAATCGCCCAGACCAAACACGTTCGCGTCGTTCGTGCACTGCAGTGTGCGATTCACGTTCACCTGCGCGTTGCGGTTCACCGCGATGCCGTCGAGCGTGCGCAATACCGGCGGCCCCGCGATACCCGCTGTCCAGATCGCGATGTCGCTGGCGAGCGGCGCACCGCCTTCAGTCAGCACGGCGTCGGCGCGTACTTCGGTGACGCGTGTCGCGCTCAACACTTCCACGCCGAGGCTGTCGAGCATCCGCTGCGCGCGCGCCGAAATCGTTTCGGACAGCGCGGGCAGTACGCGCCCGCTGCTTTCGATCAGGCGGATGCGAAAGTCGCGCACCGGATCGAGCGAAAACGGGCTGTAGCGATTCAGCAAGCGCACCGTGTCGCGCAGCGCCGCGGCGAGTTCGACGCCGGTCGCGCCAGCACCGATGATGTTGATCGACACCGGCGTGTCCGCTTGCGCGGTCCGCGCGCGGCGCGCGTGATTGGCGCGCAGGCAGGCGTCGAGCAGCTTGCGGCGGAAGGCTTCGGCATGCGCGACCGATTCGAGCGGCAATGCATGTTCGGCGGCGCCGGGCACGCCGAAATACTGCGTGACGCTGCCCATGGCCAGCACCAGTGTGTCGAAGGCGATCTGCCGTGACGGCAGGATTTCGCGGCCGTTGGCATCGCGCAGCGCGCTCAGGGTGATATGACGCTGCGCGCGATCGAGCGCAGTGAGCTCGCCCTGTTCGAATTCGAAGCCGTGCCGTTGCGCCTGTACCGCATATTGCAGTTGATGCGTGGCGGGATCGAGCTGGCCCGAAGCGGCTTCGTGCAGCAGCGGCTTCCAGAAGTGCGTGGGCCAGCGGTCGACCAGCACGATGTGCGCGAGACCGGCGCGCCCGAGCGATTCGCACAGACGCGTGGCGAGCCCAAGTCCGCCCACGCCGCCACCGACGATGACGATCCGATGCGCCGCCGTGTTGTCCGTCCGTTGCGCGTGTTGCATATGCTGCGCACGCTGCGTTGTTGCGCCTGCCTGCTGATCGATTCCGACCATGATCGCTTTCCTCCGAACGTTATTCCTGCCGGGCCGGTGATGGCGCTGCGTGGAGCGCGGTACCGAAGATTTCCCGGTTGATCTGTGAGGCCAGTATAAAATCGGCGAAAACCGCAGCACAATTTAATGTTTATGAAGAACATATAGGTTTTCACTTATGTTAAAAGCCGCCACGTTTCGTCAGTTGAAGGCCTTGCATACGGTTGCGAAGCTCGGCAGCGTGTCGCGCGCGGCCGAGGAATTGCGGCTCACACAGCCGGCCGTTTCGCTCCAGGTGCGTTTGCTGGAAGAGGCTGCGGGCGCGCCGCTCTTGCAGCGCGTGGGGCGTGGTGTGCAGTTGACCGCGGCCGGCGAGATTCTCGCCCGCTACGCGCTGGAAATCCTCGACCTGTGGAACGGCGCGGCGGACGATCTGGCTGCGTTGCACGGCGAGCAGGGCGGCACGCTGCGCATCGGCGCGATCACCACGGCCGAGTATCTGATCCCGCCGTTTCTCGTGCGTTTTACCGAAGCGCGTCCGCAAGTGAAAGTGCAGTTCAAGGTCGGCAATCGCGCCGACATCATCCGCATGCTGGCTACGCATGAGATCGATCTCGCGGTGATGGGCAGTGCGCCGCGCAAATTGCGCACGGCGGCGACCGCGTTCGCGAGGCATCCAATGGCATTCGTCGCCTCGCCCGCGCACGCGTTGATGAAGAAAAAACGTTTGTCGCTCGACGACCTGCAAAGCGCGAATCTTTTCGTGCGGGAGCGAGGTTCGGGCACGCGCTCGACCGTCGAGAATCTGTTTCGCCTCGCCGGGCACAAGCTGCACATCGGCTCCGAGTTGTCGAGCAACGAGGCTATCAAGCAACTGGTGGAGGCTGGCCTGGGTATCGCGTTCCTGTCGCTGCACGCCTGTTCGCTGGAGTTTCAGGCGGGCCTGCTCGCGTTGCTGCCGCTGCCCGCCAATCCGATCGAACGCGACTGGTACGTGATGCATATGTCGGACAAACGCTTGCCGCACGTCGCCGGTCTGTTCCGCGATTTTTTGATCGAGCACGGCATGTCCGGCGCGGTGCCGGTGCCGCTGCCAACCGTCGCCGCGGCAAAAAAGCGCCGCCAGGCGCGTCAGGCGGGCGGCGCGTAACACGCATCGATTCTCGCTATTTGCTTCGACGTTTGCGCCGGCCGTGCTGCGTAGCGAGTCGCGAGGCGACCTTCCAGCGTGCCCGTAGAGCCTTATGGGAAAAGGCTTTTCCGTTACATCGCCGGCGATCGAAGTAAAGGTTGGGTGGACGATATTTTTGCCCGTGGCGATTGTCTTTACAGTGGCGTCCAGACATCTGAGAAAAGTGGACGCCGCACCCTTGTGGCGAGCCATTGTGATTGACCTGGCCGTTACAGGAGTCGGAGACAATGAGCAGCAACAGCATCACTCAAGTCGAAACATTTGGTTTCGAACGCATTCCGGATCGCTCGCGATATGCGCGGCCGATCGATCTGTTCGGCTTGCTGTTCGGCGGCTGCAATACCTTTTCCACCTCGGTGCTCGGCAGCTTTCCAGTGCTGCTCGGCCTGTCGTTCAAGGCGGGCGTCTATTCCATCTTGATCGGCGTATTGATCGGTTCGTGCATCCTCGCGCCAATGAGCCTGTTCGGTCCGCGTAACGGCACCAGTGACCCGGTTTCCTCCGGCGCGCATTTCGGCATTCATGGGCGGATCGTCGGCTCGTTTCTCGCGTTGCTGACCTCGGTCGCGTTCTTCTCGCTGGCGGTGTGGAGTTCGGGCGATGCGCTGGTGGGCGGCGCGAATCATCTGCTCGGCCTGCCGGTCAACGGGATGACGTTGAGCTTCGCTTACGGTCTTTTCGCGGTGCTGGTGCTGACGGTGTGCATCTACGGTTTCCGCTTCATGCTGTGGGTCAACAAGATTGCGGTGTGGGCCGCGAGCCTGCTGTTCGTGGTCGGTATCGCCGCGTTCGCCGGTCCGTTCGACAGTGCGTATGCCGGCAAGGTCGCGCTCGGTTCGGCGGGTTTCTGGCCGGCGTTCGTGAGCGCCGTGCTGGTCGCGATGAGCAATCCCGTGTCGTTCGCCTCGACGCTCGGCGACTGGGCCCGCTATATTCCGCGGGACACGCCGAAAAAGAACACGATTCTCGCCGTGATGCTCGCGCAACTCGCCACCTTCGTGCCGTTCTTCTTCGGCCTCGCCACGGCGACGATCATCGCCGGCAAGGCGCCGGATTTCATCGCGTCGAATAACTATGTGGGCGGTTTGCTGGCGATCTCGCCGAACTGGTTCTTTCTGCCGGTGTG
This sequence comes from Paraburkholderia sp. RL17-383-BIF-A, assembly GCF_046028015.1. NCBI lineage: Bacteria > Pseudomonadati > Pseudomonadota > Betaproteobacteria > Burkholderiales > Burkholderiaceae > Paraburkholderia > Paraburkholderia sp. RL17-383-BIF-A. The sequence continues at coordinate 153,681 of NZ_JARESR010000017.1, forward strand.
CCTGATTGCGATCATCGGCGGCATGTCGACGGGCACGACCGCGCTGTACGGCACCGGGCTCGACATGTCGAGCATGTTTCCGACATTCCTGAACCGCGTGCGCGCCACGTTGCTGATCGGCAGTCTCGCAATCGGCTTCATTTTTCTCGGCCGCTTCGCGTTCAATCTGGTGGAAAGCGTGTCGACGTTCTCGGTGCTGATCAACGTCTGCAGTTCCCCATGGATGATGATCATGATCATCGGGTTCGTGACCCGGCGCGGTTTCTACCTGTCCGACGATTTGCAGGTGTTCAATCGCGGCGGTCGAGGCGGACACTACTGGTTCACGCACGGCTGGAACTGGCGCGCGATGGGCGCGTGGATTCCGAGCGCGGTGATCGGCCTGTGCTTCGTCAATCTGCCGGATCAGTTCGTGGGCCCGCTCGGGCAGCTCGCCGGCGGCCTCGACATCAGCATGCCGGTTTCGCTGACGCTTGCCTGCACGCTCTACCTCTCGTTGCTGCAGTGTTTCCCGGAGCCGGACGGCGTGTACGGTCCGCAAGGCCGACGCTGGTTGCGTGCGGGTTCGCAGCGCAATATGAACGTGCATCCGGTGGTCCCGGCGAGCCGGCTCAAAGCAGCCGCGCAAGGGCAGGCGAAAGCGCAGCGCGCCACGCGTGCGGAACGTGAAGAAGCGGTGCTGGACACGCAGGACGCAGGTTGAAGCGCGCGCCGATGCGTGCAGAATCGTGCGGTACGAGTAATGGTTTTCAAATCAGGCAGGCAAACAGCATGAGCGAGTCAGTAAAGCGCGCGTTTGAAGGGGTAAAGCTATTTCCGTTCTGGCTGGACAATCCGCGCGCGCCGGCTGTCGAACGGGAACTGATCGGTCCGACTTCCGCGGATCTGGTCGTGGTGGGCGGCGGCTTTACCGGTTTATGGGCCGCGATTCAGGCGAAAGAAGCCGACCCGTCGCTCGACGTCGTGCTGATCGAGGCGGGCAAGGTGGCTTACGGCGCTTCGGGCCGTCCGGGCGGCATCATCTCGACTTCGGTGATGCACGGTCTGCCGAATGCGACACGGGTCTTTCCGCAAGACCTCGACGTGCTCGAAAAGCTCGGGCAGGAGAATCTCGACGGCTTCAAGGCGTCGTTGACGCGCTACGGCATTGAAGCGGATGTCGAATGGAACGGCGAGATGACCGTCGCGGTCGACCCGGGCCACCTGGGTCACCTGAAGGGTGACTACGAACTGCATGTCGCGCATGGACACGACGTGGTGTTGCTCGACAGTAAAGGCGCGCGCGAGCAGCTCGATTCGCCGCTCTTCGCGGGTGCGATGTGGTCACGCAACCGCAGCGGCACGATTCATCCGGCCAAGCTCGCTTGGGGGCTGAAGGCCGCGGCGCTGAAACTCGGCGTGCGCCTGCATGAACATTCGCCGCTCACACGCCTCGAAGACCGCGGCGCGACGATGATCGTGCACACGCAGGCGGGCCGCATCGAAACGCCGCGCGTGCTGCTCGGCACCGGCACCGCGGACGTCGGCGTGACCGACATCAAGCGCCGGGTGATGCAGGTGCGCGATCACATCATCGCGACCGCGCCATTGAGCGAAGAACAGATGGCGCGCATCGGCTGGAAGAATCGCCAGGGCATTTACGACACGCGCACGCAGCTCAATTATTTCCGGCTCACCCAAGACAATCGCATCATCTTTGGCGGCCGGGTGAGCTATCACTTCGGCAGCGACCCGAATCCCGCAGCCGATCGCGACGAAAGCACCTATTACAAACTCGCCGAAGCGTTCTACCGCACCTTCCCGCAACTCGACGACGTGCGTTTCACGCATGCATGGGGCGGCCCGATCGACTACTGCTCGCGCGGAGCCGTGTTCGCGCGCCGCTATCACGGCGGCAAGAGCGTGTTCGTCGCCGGTTATACGGGCTTCGGCGTGGCGGGCAGCCGCTTCGGCGCGAAGATGGGTCTCGACATGCTATGGCATCGCGATACGGTGATCACGTCGCTCGACATCTCGCGCAAGGGGCCGTCGTATATACCGCCGGAACCCGTGCGCTGGATCGCCGCGAAGATCACTTTCAATGCGTTCGACGGCGCGGACGATCGCGGCGGCTGGCGGCGTCTGTGGATCAATTCGATCAAGGCGCTGGGTTTTCCGATGTAGCCCATGGCTTCCGCGCAGTGGTGGCGGACGCGTTTTTTTTGTGTTGCCGCCGGAATAAAAAAACCGCACCTTAGCGGGTACAGGTGCGGGTGCGGTTGCAGGTGAAGCAACGAAGCAATGCAGCGATGCAGTGTGAATCAACCGCAGTACACGATGCTGTACTTCTTGGTCGCCACCGGCATGTGCCACGTACCCGAGAAGCCTTTGTGCAGGATGAAGGCGTCGCCGGCTGCATAGCGTTCGCTGCGGCCGTCGTCGCTGGTGATCACGACTTCGCCTTCGATCAGCACGCAGACTTCGTGGATCGGCAGGTCGGCCAGCTTCAGCGTGCCCGCATCGCATTGCCACACGCCGGCGGACAACATGTTGGTGGCGTCGGAGTAAGCATTGAGGGCGTGCGGTGCCTTGGCGCCTTCGAGAATGACGTCGGCCGGATCGTGCAGGGCCGGGTTCAGGCCGGATGCGCCTGGGCCTTTAGCGTCGATGCGGGTGAAAGTGATGGTGCTCATGTGTCTCTCCTGGTGGAATGGATCGATGTCGCTATCGTTGAGTCGATGCGAAAAATGGATTCGAAGCCGGAGTCTGAGCCAAAGCTGCGTAGCGATGAATTTCGATTTGAAGACATTCAGATTGAGCGGCGTCGATGTAAAGCGGGTGACGCCGCCGCGGGTGCGATTGGCCCCCCGTCTGACCTGAAACATTCACGTAAAGGACAAGCCTCATGCAACACGCCAAGCAGTTCTATATCGACGGTCAATGGGTCGAGCCGCTCGGGTCGATCGAGCAGGCCAACGCCGCCACGCTCGACGTTATCGATCCGTCCACCGCCACCGCGTTCGCGCAGATCTCGCTCGGCAGCGCGGCGGATGTCGATCGCGCCGTCGCGGCCGCGAAGCGCGCGTTTCCCGCCTACAGCGAAACGACGATCGCGGAGCGCATCGATCTGCTGCAAGCGATCCTCGACGTCTATCGCAAGCGCTACGACGACATGGTGCATGCGATCAGCCGCGAGATGGGCGCGCCGCTCCAGTACGCGAACGACGCGCAGGCGTGGACCGGCGTCGCGCATCTGGAAACGATGATCCGCACGCTCGACACGTTCGAGTTCGAGTCTCTGAAAAACGGCATTCTGATCCGCAAGGAAGCCGTGGGCGTGTGCGGGCTGATCACGCCGTGGAACTGGCCGGCTTTGCAGATCACCACCAAGGTTGCGCCCGCGCTCGCGGCAGGCTGCACGATGGTGCTCAAGCCGTCGGAACTGGCGCCGCTGTCGGGGATCATCTTCGCCGAGATCCTCGACGAAGCGGGCGTGCCGGCCGGCGTGTTCAACCTCGTGAACGGCGAGGGCCGCACCGTGGGCGAAGCAATGTCGTCGCATCCTGACATCGACATGATGTCGTTCACCGGTTCGACGCGCGCGGGCGTGCTGGTCGCGAAGGCCGCGGCGGATACGGTCAAGCGCGTGCATCAGGAACTGGGCGGCAAATCGGCCAACCTGATTCTCGAAGACGCCGACCTGAAAGAAGCCGTCATGCGTGGCACGCGTGCCTGTTTCGACAACAGCGGCCAATCGTGCGATGCGCCCACGCGCATGTTCGTGCCGCGTGCGCATGAAGCCGAAGCGCTGGCCTATGCGAAAGAGGCCGCCGAAGCGCTGCGCGTCGGTCCTGCCAATGCGGCGGATACGGATCTCGGGCCGGTGATCAGCGAGCAGCAGTTCGACAAGATCCAGCGGCTGATCGGCGTGGGCATGGAAGAGGGCGCCACGCTGGTGGCCGGCGGGTTGGGCCGTCCGGAAGGATCGAAGAACGGCTACTTCGTGCGGCCGACGGTATTCGGCAAGGTCACGCCGGAGATGACGATCGCGCGTGAGGAAATTTTCGGACCCGTCCTGTCGATCCTCGCATACGACTCCGAAGATGAAGCCATCGCGATGGCCAACGACAGCCTCTACGGTCTCGCCGGCTACGTGCAATCCGGCTCGCTCGAGCACGCCCGCGCGGTGGCGAAGCGCCTGCGCACCGGCACGATCTATCTGAACTACGCGGACTACAATCCCGACGCGCCGTTCGGCGGCTTCAAGCAATCGGGCAATGGCCGCGAGTACGGCGAGTTCGGTCTGGAAGACTTCCTGGAGATCAAGGGCGTGGTCGGTTACGGCGCTTGAGTGTGCGCAGCGGCATGCTCCCACGCATGCCGCGACTAAAGCAGCAATTCGATCGAATGAAACAACCGGCGCTGCTCGGCATCTTGCGAGCGCGCTCCTTCGTCGATGACTTCACGCAGGCATTCGAGAAAGCACGCGGCCGCCGGACTCGTCGGCGCGCCACGGCGTGATGTGATGCTGACGATGGTTTCGTCGACCGTCTCTCGCAGCGGCAGCGCCCACAACTGCTCCTTCGCGAGCGTCACTTCAACGAGCGGCCACGGAAAAATGCTGAGCATGTCCGTGTGCGCGAGCAAACCCAGCACGACCGCCAGCGAGTGCGCCAGATGAATGGTGTGCGGCACCTGCATGCCGCGCTTGCGGAACACATTGTCCGAGATCGACTCGCGGCTTGCCGGGTCCCAGTTCAACACCCACTCCGCGTTTTCCAGTTCGAGCAGCGTGCGGCAACCGGCTTTCGGATGATCGCGCCGCGCGACCACGGCCGAATGCGTGGAGAACAGCGGCACGTTGTGAAACTCCGATTGCGGCGACGCGGGCGGCGGCCGACCAATCGAAAAATCGAGGCTGCCGTCGCGCAGACGCGGCTGCACGACCGCGAGCAAGCCTTCGAAGAATTCCAGTTGCACTTCCGGCATGCGCTGGCGGAACCGCTGCACGGTAAGCGGCAGAAACGTCAGCGCGACCCACGGCGTGACGCCGATCGACAGTTTGCCCGCGGCGGCGCCGCGTAGCGCTTCGATCTCGGCTTGCGCCCGCTGCAATTGCCCGAGCACCACGCGCGCATGCACGACCAGCGCGCGGCCGAACTCGGTAAACGCGACGCCGCTTGCGCTGCGCACCACCAGCGGCGCCTGTAGATCGGCTTCCAGTTCGCGCATGGCCTTGGTCACGGCAGCGGGCGACAGGTCGAGCGAACGGGCGGCGGCCCGGATACTTCCAGTATCGGCAATCGCCGCTAATGTGCTGAGTTGATGCAGTTTCATCTGACAATGAGCGAATAGGGTGGCAACCAGCGGTTGCTGCCGCAACGATTCTACGCCTGCCGCTGGAAAATCGGCGTCGTTATGCTGGGTTCACGCTTTCATTGATGGAGACACGACGTGAACACCATGGCCATTCCGGCGGGCATCGCCGAACTCGAAGACGAAATGATCGCGCTGCGCCGCCGCATTCACGCGCAGCCCGAGCTGGCTTACGAAGAGTTCGCCACCGGCGACCTGGTCGCCGAACGCTTGCAGGAGTGGGGCTATACCGTGCACCGCGGGCTGGGTCAAACGGGTGTTGTCGGGCAACTGAAAGTTGGCGCCGGCACGCGCAAACTGGGGCTGCGCGCCGACATGGATGCGCTGCCGATTCACGAGACCACCGGACTGCCGTACGCGAGCAAGGTGCCCGGCAAGATGCACGCATGCGGCCATGACGGTCACACGGCCATGCTGCTCGCCGCGGCCAAACATCTGGCGCAGGAAAAGTGCTTCGACGGTACGTTGAATCTGATTTTCCAGCCCGCTGAAGAAGGGTTGGCCGGCGCGAAAAAAATGCTCGAAGACGGCCTGTTCGACAAATTTCCGTGCGACGCCGTGTTTGCGATGCACAACATGCCGGGTTTCCCGACCGGCAAGTTCGGCTTCCTGCCCGGGTCTTTCATGGCTTCGTCGGATACGGTGATCATCAAGGTGACCGGGCGCGGCGGTCATGGCGCGGTGCCGCATAAGGCGGTCGATCCGGTGGTGGTGTGCGCGCAAATCGTGCTCGCGTTGCAGTCCATCGTCTCGCGCAACATCGCGCCGCTCGATATGGCGATCATTACCGTCGGTGCGATTCACGCGGGCGAAGCGCCGAACGTGATTCCGGAGACGGCCGAGATGCGTCTTTCGGTGCGCGCGTTGAAACCCGAGGTACGTGATTACTTGCAGGAGCGCATCACGGCGGTGGCGTGCGGCCAGGCGGCCGTGTTCGGCGCGCAGGCGCATGTGGACTATCAGCGCCGCTATCCGGTTCTCGTCAACGACGCGGCAATGACCGGTCTTGCGCGGCAAGTCGCGCTCGACTGGCTCGGCGAAGGCGGCCTGATCGCCGATATGCAGCCGCTCACCGGCAGCGAAGACTTCGCGTTCCTGCTGGAGCGTTGCGCCGGCAGCTACCTCATCATCGGCAATGGTGACGGCGAGGGCGGCTGCATGGTCCACAACCCCGGCTACGACTTCAACGACGATTGCCTCGCCACCGGCGCGGCCTACTGGGTGAGACTCGCGCAGGCGTTTCTGGTCTGACGCCGAAGCGTTTGCGTGGGCGGGTCAAGCCGCGCATCTGCAGGAAGCACATCACGGAGACACAGATGGACTATTCCGCCACACCGCAACCCGCGGGCACCGAAGCGTTGAGCATGCAGAGTGCGACGGCAGCGCAACCGGCGAGGCGCGCGAGCCACGCTAAAGCGATTGCCGCGATTACGCTCGGCAACGGCCTCGAGTTTTTCGACTTCACGATCTACAGCTTCTTTGCGACGATCATCGGCAAGCTGTATTTCCCGGTGGAAGGGCAGCTTGCGCAACTGATGCTTGCGGTCGGCACGTTTGGCGTGGGTTTCATCATGCGGCCGGTGGGCGGCATCGTGCTCGGGGCGTATGCCGATCGCGCGGGCCGCAAGGCCGCGATGAGCCTCACCCTGTGGCTGATGACGCTCGGTTCCGCGATCATCGCGTTCGCGCCGACTTATGCGGCGATTGGTGTCGCTGCGCCGCTGCTGGTGATTCTCGCGCGGCTGATTCAGGGCTTTGCGCTGGGTGGTGAGATTGGTGCATCGACGTCGCTGCTGCTTGAATACGGTAGCAATAAAACGCGCGGCTTCTACGGCAGTTGGCAGTTCGTGAGCCAGGGCTTGAACACGGTGTGCGGATCGCTGCTGGGTGTCGCGTTGGCGGCGGCGCTTTCGACCGCGGCGCTGGAGAGCTGGGGGTGGCGCGTGCCGTTCGTGATCGGCATGGCGATGGGGCCGATCGGCATCTATATCCGGCGGCATCTGGATGAGACGCTGCCGGGTATCGAAGACGGCTCGGCGCCGCACTCAGGCGGGAGTGCGGCGGCTTTACAGCCCGCCTCGCAGCCGGTGCGCAAGCTGTTTCGCGAGCATTCCGGCGTGATTACGACGGGCGTTCTGACGACGATCGGCGGTACGGCGGCGAACTATATCGTGCTGTTTTATCTGTCCACGTACGCGATCCGGATTCTGCATTTGCCGATGTCGTCGGCGCTCTGGGCCGCGTGGACTGCTGCGGTAGTGACGGTGATCTGCTCGCCTTTTGCTGGCGGGTTGTCGGATCGTGTTGGGCGTAAGCGCGTGTTGTGGGTTTCTCGTGTGCTGCTGATCGTGGCTGTTTATCCGGCGTTCATGATTATCAATGCTTCGCCTACGGTGCCGGTTTTGTTATCGGTGGTGGCGGTGCTGGGTGTGCTGGTTGCGTTTACCGCGGTGCCTAATATCGTCATGTTGCCGGAAATGTTTCCGCGTGAGATTCGTGCTACCGGGATGTCGATTGTTTATTGTCTCGGGGTTTCTATTTTTGGTGGGTTTGCCCAGTTTTTTGCTACCTGGTTGATTCAGGTTTCCGGGAGTAATCTCGCGCCGGCTTGGTATCTGATTGGGTGTGGGGTGGTTTCCTTGTTGCCGTTGCCGTTTATGCGGGAGACTGCTGGGCGGGATATTGGGTAGTGGTTTTTTCTTTTGGTTTTGGTTTTCGGGGCTGTGGGCTTCTGGTTGTTGGCCTTTCCTTGCTTTCTTAGTGGTCTATTGGCGTTGCCCCTGTGCGGGGCGGCACCTACTTTCTTTGCCGCGGCAAAGAAAGTAGGCAAAGAAAGCCGCTTTGAACCGCCAGCTCATAAGCGGGTCCCCCGCACAGCCACGATAGTGGCCCATCTGGAATCCGTGCCCCCGCACATTCGGCGCTTGTGACACAGCAGTCATTCTTCCGGCGGCGCTGCGCGCGCCGTCGCGGTCATTCGCGCCTACACCAACGCTGGCACTATCGGTCGAAGGCCCGGGATCAGCCCGCGAAGCAGCCAGAATCTCGTCAGTTTTCCTTGCGAGCGTCGTCAATCCAGATCCTCTTGCCAAGCTGGCGACTGCCGCGGAGACGGCAGCCACCATGGCGAATCCGATTAGGAAAGAAGCGATGAATTCTATTCGCGCTCAGTTTTCCTAACTATTGTGGCCGCCGAAAGAGATCAAAAAATCGCGGCCGCGCATCGCAGACCGATCCCTTAACTACAAACGTTTTGCCGAACTACCGCGACGGCGCGCGCAGCGCCGCCGGAAGAATGACTGCTGTGTCACAAACGCGGAGTGTGCGAGGGCACGGATTCCAGATGCACCACTACCGTGGCTGCGCGGGGGACCCGCTTATGAGCTGGCGGTTCAAAGCGGCTTTCTTTGCCTCCTTTCTTTGCCGCGGCAAAGAAAGGAGGTGCCGCCCCGCACAGGGGCAAC
>NZ_JARESR010000018.1:0-159334 GCF_046028015.1 Paraburkholderia sp. RL17-383-BIF-A
ATCGCGCAAGCTGTACCCGAACGTCGACTTTTACTCGGGCATCGTGCAGCGCGCGCTGGGCATTCCGACGGCCATGTTCACGTGTATCTTCGCGATGGCACGTACGGTCGGCTGGATTGCGCAGTGGAACGAAATGATCGCCGATCCTGAGCAGAAGATCGGCCGTCCGCGTCAGCTCTTCGTGGGCGAGACGAACCGCGAAGCCACGCCGCTGGCCAAGCGCTAAAGCGTCGCGGCGGCCACCCGCCTGACGCTCGCGCGGCGCTCCCACGAGGAGCGCCGCGCCATTTCCTCTGCACGTCCTGTGCCACTGAAAAAACTGAAACTCCCATGTGATAAGTTCGTCTGACGCGGACAGACCCTCTACAATCGGAAGCGACCGGGCAGCGCCCGTGGCAACCGAATGTGACACCGAACGCAGAAGCGAACCCATAGGAGTGACACTGATGCAGCAGCCAGAAGCCCTCGGCGGTCTTTCGGGCGGAATCGACCACCGCGAACCCGAGCCGGACGGCGTATTCATCCCCACGGAAAACCTCAACGTCGCGAGCGCGACCCAGCACGTGCTGAAGTCGGGCGACACCTTCATTGTCAACGATCCGCTCGGCGATATCACCGGCCATGACGACGGCCTGTTCGTCAACGACACCCGTGTTCTCTCGCAACTCCGCCTCACTTTCGGCGGACGCGCGCCGTCGCTGCTATCGGGCAGCGTCAGCAGCGACAACACCTCGTTCACCGCGCATCTGACCAACCGTCCGCTGCCGCCGCTCGGCGGCGACAGCACGCCCGAAGGCGTGATCCACGTCGAGCGCGTGCGCGTGCTGTCGGGCACCGTGCTCAACGAAGCCATCGAACTCACCAACTACGGCACGAGCGACGCCGTGGTGCCGCTCTCGATCTCGTTCGCCAGCGACTTCCGCGACATGTTCGAAGTGCGCGGCCTGAAGCGCGACAAGCAGGGCCGTGTCGAACCGGCACGCGTCGAAAATCGGGAGGTGCTGCTCGGCTACGTGGGCCTCGACGACGTGGCGCGCAACGTGCAGATCGCCTTTTCGCCGGAGCCGGACAAACTTTTCGCCGACCGTGCGGACTACACCGTCAAGCTGCCGGCGCAGGCGTGCGTGTCGATTTATCTGTCGGTGGCGGTGCAGGTGGTCGCGCGCGCGGACAATCCGGGCGCGGGCGTCTCGCAGCCCACCCATGCGTTGAGCGAAGCGCACCTGTCGCAAATCGACGCCGAGCGTCCGCGCGTCGGCCGCGCTGCCGTGCGCGCCGCGCTCGTCGACGCCCACCTCGTCATGCGTGAGCGCCGCCGCGCCACCGCACGCGTGCGTTCGAGCAATCCGCTTTTCAATGCATGGATCGACCGCTCGCTCGCCGATCTCGGCCTGCTGACCACGGACCTCGTGACCGGCCCGTATCCGTACGCGGGCATTCCATGGTTCTCGACGCCGTTCGGCCGCGACGCGATCATTACGTCGCTGCAGACGCTCTGGTTGCAGCCGCAGTTGGCTGCCGGCGTATTGCGTTTTCTGGCCGAACATCAGGCGCGTGAGAACTCGCCGTTTCGCGACGCCGCGCCCGGCAAGATCATGCATGAGATGCGCAAAGGCGAAATGGCCGCCACCGGTGAAGTGCCGTTCGCGCTCTACTACGGGGGCGTCGACACCACGCCGTTGTTCATCGTGCTGGCCGGCGCCTATGCGGCGCGCACCGGCGACGTCGCGTTGATCGACGAATTGTGGCCGGCGCTCGAGCGCGCGGCGCAGTGGGTCGCGGGCGTGTGCGACAAGAACCGTTACGGCCTGCTGGATTATCAGCGCGAGTCGGATGGCGGTCTGGCGAATCAAGGCTGGAAGGACAGCCACGATTCTGTCTTTCACGCCGACGGCCGTTTCCCCGACGGCCCGATCGCACTCGTCGAGGTGCAGGCGTATGCGAGCGCCGCCTTTGACGTCATGGCGCGCTTCGCGAAGGCGCGCGGACTGCACGATGCGGCGGAGCGTTACGGCGAGCGGGCGAAGAAGATCCGTCAGTGCGTCGAAGAGAAGTACTGGATGGAAGAGGCCGGTTTCTACGGCATTGCGCTCGATGGCCACGGCGAACTGTGCCGTGTCATGGCCTCGAATGCCGGCCACCTGCTGGCCTTCGGGTTGCCGTCGCGGCAGCGCGGTGAATCGGTGGTGCGCGCGCTCGACTCCACGTTGTTCCACACCGGCTGGGGCGTGCGCACGCTGGCGGCGAGCCAGGCGCGCTTCAATCCCATGGCGTATCACAACGGCTCGGTCTGGCCGCACGACAACGCGCTGTGCGCGCGCGGCCTGTCGCGCTACGGCGGCAAGGCGGCGGCGGTACGGCTGCTGCAGGCGCTGTTCCAGGCCGCGGTCAACTTCGACATGCGTTTGCCTGAGCTTTTCTGCGGCTTCCCACGGCGGCGCGGCGAGCCGCCCACCGCCTATCCGGTCGCCTGTCTGCCGCAAGCGTGGGCGGCGGGTTCGCCGTTCATGATGCTCGAAGCGTGTCTCGGCATCACGATCGACGCCGAGCGCCGCGAAGTGCTGATCGAACAGCCGATGCTGCCCGAAGGCATCGACTGGCTCGAAGTGAGCGACATGCGGGTAGGCGATGCTTCGGTGTCGATCACGTTCCGCCGGATTGGCGAGAAGGTGGTGGCGTCAGCGGAGCAGGGTGACGTGCGGGTGGTGGCGTTGCTTTGAGTGTGGGTTCGGCGTGGGTTCAGCGTGGGTTGGGCGTGAGTTGAGCGCCATCAACTCTCGTTGACCGCCATGTGCCGGGTGGTAACATTTGTTGTCATCCTCATCGACCGCTCGCCCGGTACATCCGCATGCCAGACAGTTTCGACCAGCTTGCCGCCCTGATCCGGGCGCGCTTCTCCGAACTGAGTCCGCAGTTCCAGATGGGAGCGGGTTTCCTGCTCGACCATCCCGACGAGGTCGCGGTCTCGTCCATGCGCAAAGTGGCCGAAAGGGCGCAGGTGCAACCGGCCTCACTGGTGCGTCTGTCGCAGCAACTCGGTTTCCCCGGCTGGAACGAACTGCGCAACCTGTTCGTCGCACGCGTGCGCACGCGGCCCGAACCGCTCACGAGCCGCGCGCGTTCGCTCGTCAAATCGAAAGACGCGCTGGCGGGCGACCTGCTGGTCGCGCAACAACACAACCTCGAAGTCACCGCCGCGCACAATGGCCGCGTGATCGTGGAAGCGGCGCGCCTGCTGCGGCGCGCGCCGCACGTGCATGTGGCCGGTTTCCGCTCGTGCTATGCGGTAGCGTTCGGTCTCGTCTACGGATACCGGCTGTTCCGTTCCTCGGTGTCCTTGCTCAACGGCGAGGCCGGCACGCTGGAAATGCAGTTGCGCACGGTCGAGCGCGATAGCGCGACCATCGTGATCAGTTTCGCGCCTTATTCGGTGGAAGCCGCGCGCGTCGCCGAAGCCGCGCTGGAAAAGGGCAGCAAGCTGATTGCCATTACCGATAGCGCGGTGTCTCCCATCGCCTTGAACGCCGACAAGGTGCTGATCTTCTCGCACGAAAGTCCTTCGTTTTTTCCTTCGCTGGTGGCAGCGACCGCGATCGCCGAATCGCTGGTCGCGCATCTGCTCGCGCTCGAGGGGGCCGGCGCGGTCGAGCAACTTGCCATCGCCGAGCAGTCGTTGCACGCGAAAGGCGCGTACGTGCCGTGACCATTTCCGTCTGAATCGAGTTGAGATTTTGCGCGCAGCAGAATCGCTCCATTCAGATCGGCGCCGATCTGTTTGACAACAATTGTTGTTTAGAAGTATAAATACGTACCGATTGTTGAATGGATGCGAGTGGTGGCGTCGACGCGGGGATTGGATCTTTTTCAGGTGAGCGGCGAGCCGTATGACATCGGCTACCGGTTGGGCGAACTCGCGCGGCCGGTGTTCGCCGACTACATGGATCAGAGTGGCGCATGGCACGCAGTTCGGCGCTGGCGCGGCGCTCCGTTCGTGCAGGCACTGCGCGAAGCGGCGCGCGCCCAATTCCCGGCGTTGCTGGCGGAGTTGGAAGGTATGGCGGCCGGGCTCGGTTGGTCGGCGGAAGACGTGTTCCTCTGGAACTGCCGCGGCGAACTGATTCACAACGCGCCAGACGGTTGCACCACGTTGGCGGCGCGCGTTGGCGAGACGCGCTTCATCGCGCACAACGAAGACGGCGATCCGTTTCTGCGCGAGCGTTGCGCGCTGGTCGAGGTTCGTCCAGTCGGCAAGCCGGGCTTCGTGAGTTTCTACTACCCTGGATCGCTGCCGGGACACACCTTCGCCGTGAGCCGTGCCGGTGTCGTGCAGGCGATCAACAATCTTCGCATCCGCGTCCCCGTTGCCGGCGTGCCGCGAATGATTCTTGCGCGAGCGGTGCTCGATTCCACCTCGCTCGACGAAGCGCTCGACCTGCTGCGCGACACGCCGGCCGCGAGCGGCTTTCATCACACGCTCGGCTGCGCGGGAGATGCGCGCCTCGTCAGCGTCGAAGCCAGCGCGCGGCGCTGTTCCGTCCAGATAGTGCCGAGTCTTTATGGCCATGCAAACCACATGATCCATGCGGGTTGCGACGCCGAAGCGCAGATCGTGACGGATTCTTCGCGCGAACGTCAGCTGCGCGTGGATGCATTGTTGCCCACGATCACGCGCCCGTTACAACCGGCCGCATTGCTCGACGTATTGCACGATCGCGCGCCCTCTGGCCTGCCGATCTATCGTGACGACCCGCACGATCCCGACGGGGAAAACACGCTTGCCACCGCGCTCTTCGAAATCGGCAGCGCGGGTGTGTCGATGAAAGTCTACCGGCAAGGGCAGTGCGCGTTCGACAGCTTCATCGCCCGCACGGCATGCGGACGGCCCGGCGCTTAACCGGCTGCCGCAACCAACAGGAAACCGAAAACCATGTCCACCGTGTTTCATCGTTCTCCGAAGCAGTCGCTGCCGGTCGCCGTCGCGGGCGAGGGGATCGAGATCATCGATTCCGCGGGCAAGCGCTATATCGACGCATCCGGCGGCGCCGCCGTGTCGTGTCTCGGTCACAGCAACCAGCGCGTGATCGATGCGATCAAGCGGCAGTCGCAGCAATTGCCGTATGCGCACACGTCGTTCTTCACCACCGAGCCCGCTGAAGCGCTTGCCGACCGCCTGGTGGCAAGCGCGCCGCAAGGGCTCGAACATGTGTACTTCGTGTCGGGCGGTTCGGAGGCGATCGAGGCGGCGCTGAAACTCGCGCGTCAGTATTTCGTGGAGAGGGGTGAACTGCAGCGGCGTCATTTCATCGCGCGTCGGCAGAGCTATCACGGCAATACGTTGGGCGCACTGGCAATTGGCGGCAATGCGTGGCGCCGTGAGCCGTTCCTGCCGATTCTGATCGAAGCGCATCACGTGAGTCCGTGTTACGCATATCGCGAGCAACGCGCCGACGAAACGGAAGAGGCCTTCGCGCAACGTCTCGCGGACGAACTCGAGCAGAAGATTCTGGTGTTGGGCGCGGACACGGTCGCCGCCTTCGTCGCGGAAACGGTAGTTGGCGCGACGGCCGGCGCCGTGCCGCCGGTGCGCGAATATTTCCGCAAGATTCGCGCGGTATGCGATCGCTACGGCGTGCTGCTGATTCTCGACGAGATCATGTCGGGCATGGGCCGCACCGGTTATCTGTACGCCTGTGAAGAAGACGGCGTGGCGCCGGACATTCTAACCATCGCCAAAGGGCTCGGCGCGGGCTATCAGCCGATCGGCGCGACGCTCGTGAGCGACCGGATTTACCAGACGATTGTCGGCGGCTCGGGATTCTTTCAGCATGGCCATACCTACATCGGTCATGCCACCGCTTGCGCCGCGGCGCTCGAAGTGCAACGTGTGATCGAGGAGGACAAACTGCTGCCCAACGTGCTGGCGCGCGGCGAGCAGTTGCGCGGCCGGCTGCGCGAGCACTACGCGCAGCATCCGCATATCGGCGACGTGCGCGGACGAGGGCTGTTCGTCGGCGTGGAACTGGTCAAGGACCGCGCCAGCAAAACGCCGTTCGACGCCGGCCTCAAGCTGCACGCGGCAATCCGGCGCGAAGCCTTTGCGCGCGGTCTGATGGTGTATCCGATGGGCGGCACGGTCGACGGCAAGATCGGCGATCATGTGCTGCTGGCGCCGCCGTTTATCTGCACCGCGCGCGACATCGACGAAATCGTCAGCCGCCTTACCGATGCCATTAGCGGCGCGCTGGCCGCTGTCTGAGACCTTCGACACACTACGACTTGCGAGAACGATGATGACCGAGCGTTTGCCTCACTTCGCCCCGTCCGATGCCACGCCCGAACAGAAAGCGGTGCTCGACGAAATTCTGTCGGGCCCGCGCGGCAATCTGAACGGACCGTTTCTTGGCTGGATTCATAGCCCGGAGCTGGCCCAGCAGGCTCAGCGTCTGGGCGCGTTCTGCCGCTACCGGACCGGTTTGCCGTTGCGCCTCTCGGAGCTGGCGATTCTGGTGACCGCGGCGCGCTGGCAAGCGCAGGCGGAGTGGTACATCCACTATCCGATCGCGCTGGAGGCGGGCGTGTCCGCAACGGACGCCGAGGCGATTCGCCAAGGCCGGCGCCCGGATTTCGCCCAGTCCGACGACGCGTTGATTCACGACTTCGCGAGCGAACTGTACGACACGAAGCGCGTTTGCGACGCGACCTATGCGAAGGCGGTCGAGCGTTTCGGGCATCAAGTGGTGATCAACCTGGTGGGCCTGCTCGGCTACTACGCGTTGGTGGCGATGACGCTCAACGTGTTCGGCATGCGCGCGGTGGGGCAGGAAAGTTTGCCGTTCGCCGAGTAGGCTCGGGAGAGGGTCGCGCAAAACAAAGCGCCCCGCTTGCAAACTTTGCAACCGGGGCGCTTCTTGACTGCAACCACGCTTGTCACCTGCCACACGCTGACACCACCGCCAGCGGCTGCACCGCGCGGCTTACCGCTTACTGGCCGCGATAGGTCGCGAACAGACCTTGCTGCAAGGAATCGCGCGTGCCTGCATCCGACGACACCGCCTTCACGCCGCCGACGTCGTGCGAACCTCGCGCAACCGCAGCCACTGCCGTACCGCTTTGCGGCACGGTCTTCGGATAGTTGACGTCGTTCTGATTCAGGAGGCCCGCTTTTTGCGCCGTCACCAGTTCAGCGCGCACTTGTGCGCGGGTCAGACCATCCGCCTGCTGGGCGAAGGAAACAGCCGGAACGACGAGCGCGGGTGCGATGACCACTGCGGAAATAAGCGATTTCATGATGACCTCCAAGATTCGATTGTTGATGAGATCGGTTGAATGCCGTGTGCCGATCCGTTGAAACCAGTCTAATTCTTGCAAAGTCGGTGAAAAAGCGGCCCCCGGAAGAAATATTGTTACGGTTTTTGAAATAGTTGGTGGGCGGCTTCCGTTTTGAGCCATTGCCGGCATCGTCACGACACTGGCACACGGAAGCGCCTATGATGAGGTTCGGTCCCGTCCGCGCCTGCAGCGCCGCGCGGCACTCGCGACCGATGCCGAAACCGCAGAACATCCGGGTGGGACCCGTGCGGCGGGCATCAGATTCGGTCGTGGAGCGCGCGAAGCAGGGCACAAACAGGAGAGAGCGATGAAGCGCAAGGCATCAGCAGTCTGGCAAGGCGGCCTGCAAGACGGCAAGGGCTCGATTTCCACCGATAGCGGCGTCCTCAAGGAGACCCAATACTCGTTTTCGACCCGTTTCGCGGACGGCATCGGCACGAATCCGGAGGAACTGATTGCGGCTGCGCATGCGGGATGTTTCTCGATGGCGCTGTCCGCTGAACTGGGCAAGGCCGGCATCACGCCTGAGCGCATCGGCACCACGGCAACCGTTACGCTCGACAAGGACGGCGGCGGTTTCGCGATCACCGCGGTTCATCTGGATGTGGCCGTGAAAATCCCCGGCGGCGATAAAGCCGCTTTCGAGAAGGCGACCGCGGACGCCAAAGCCGGTTGTCCGGTGTCCAAAGTCCTGAACGCCACGATCACGATGGACGCGAAACTCGAAACCTGAGGTCGCGCCTTTCCCCAACCGTTCAAGCAATAAAGCCGGCGCTCGGGTCAAACCCGGCGCCGGCTTTTTGTTTGTACCGGCGCTGGCTCGCACGCACCTACGGAAACTCGTCTTGCTTTCTTGAACGGGTGGTCATAATATCCGTTGCATGAAGCTAACTGGCGATCCGAAAAAATCCGCAAAGCAGTCCGCGAAAAAAGCGGGCGAGGTCTGTCCTCGGGGCCGGCCGCGCGAGTTCGACACGGACACGGTCCTGGCGAGCGCGAGTCAGGTGTTCTGGAATCACGGCTACCACGCCACCTCGATCGACGATCTGTGCAAGGCCACCGGCCTGTTGCGCGGCAGTCTGTACGGCGTGTTCGGCGACAAGCACGGCATCATGCTGGCCGCGCTGGATCACTACGCGGATGGTTCGGTCGCGCGGCTCGCCGATCGGCTCAACGCGCCGGTGCCGCCGGAAGAGGCGCTGCGCAACGCCTTGCTGCACTACGCGCGGGTCGCGTGCGCGCTGACCGGCGAGCGCAGCTGCTTCATCACCAACACCACGCTGGAAATGCAGCCGGGCGACGAGGAGTTGCGCGTGCGCGTCGCCGCGATTCAGCGCCGCATGGCGACGCTGCTGGCGGCGTCGGTGATTCGCGGTCAGGCGAGCGGCGCATTCAACTCCACGCTCGACGAAAAAGCCGTCGGCGATTTCCTGCTCTGCGTGATGCAAGGTCTGCGCGTGCTCGGGCGGGTCGCTCATCAGGAAGACGCGCTGACAGGCATAGTGGACGTCGCCATGCGCGCGCTCGTCTAAATTTTTTTACCTATTTTTTGAACGGTCAGTCATGAATAGCGAAGCCATCAAGTCCGCTCCTGCGGCATTGGCCGGATCCGGCGGTACGGCAGCCGCTGCGGTGACCTGTCCGGGCACCGTGGCCGCGAGCGTGGCGGCATCGGCCGGCAAGGCAGAGCCGCGTTTCGAACGGCAGGGGCTGGCGCTTGCCGTGCTGTTCGTCGGCGCCTTCCTCGCGCCGCTCGATTATTTCATCGTCAATCTCGCGTTGCCCTCGATTCGCACCGGCCTGAACGCCAGCGACGCGCAATTGCAGCTCGTCGTCTCCGCCTACGCGTCGGCGTACGCGGTGCTGTTGATCACGGGCGGGCGGCTCGGCGACCTGTTCGGCCGGCGCCGCATGTTCATGACGGGCATGGCAGCGTTCGTGGTCGCTTCGGCGTTGTGCGGCTTCGCGACCAGCGGGCATATGCTGGTGATTTCGCGGATCGTCCAAGGCGTCGCCGCCGCCGTGATGGCGCCGCAAGTGCTCGCGACCATTCGCGCGGTCGTGCCGCTGCATCAGCAGACCAAGGTGATGAGCCTGTACGGTTTCGTGTTCGGGCTGTCGTCGATCGTCGGCCAGTTGGGTGGCGGCGCGTTGATCACGTATCACCCGTTCGGACTCGACTGGCGCATCATCTTTCTG
The DNA here is from genome assembly GCF_046028015.1 of Paraburkholderia sp. RL17-383-BIF-A. NCBI lineage: Bacteria > Pseudomonadati > Pseudomonadota > Betaproteobacteria > Burkholderiales > Burkholderiaceae > Paraburkholderia > Paraburkholderia sp. RL17-383-BIF-A. The sequence goes on from NZ_JARESR010000018.1 coordinate 9,529, forward strand.
ATCAACATCCCGATCGGCATCGCGGCGTTTATCGGCACCTGGAAGTTCGTGCCGGAGAACCAGCCGGCCACGCGCACCGGCATCGACGTGAAGGGCGTAGCGCTGCTCTCCGCCGTGCTGCTGCTGATCATTTACCCGATGACGCACGGCCGCGAAGCGGGCTGGCCGGCGTGGACCTTCATGATGTTCGCGCTTGCCGTGCCCGCGTTTGCAGTCTTCGTGCTGACCGAGCGGCGCGTCGAGCGCGGCGGTGGCCATCCGTTGGTGGATCTGCAGTTGTTCCGTAACCGGGCCTTCGCGCTAGGGCTCGTGCTCGCGTTCCTGTTCTACTGCAACAGCGCGTTTTTCCTGACCTACGGGATTTTCCTGCAAACCGGTTTGCACTGGACGCCGCTCGCGTCGGGCATCGCGATCATGCCGTTTGCGATCGGTTTCGTGGTCGGGCCGCTGACTTCGCCGGCCGTGGTCAAACGCATTGGCGGCCATGTGCTGACTCTCGGTTTTTCGATGATGACGCTCGGCTTCACGATCACGGGATGGTCCGCCACCCAGTCGGCCACGCCGGATCTGCTGTTCTATTGCGGGCTGGTGTGCGCGGGTGTCGGTCATGGCTTGCTGCTGCCGTCGATCATGCGCATCGTGTTGCTGGAAGTCGTGCCGGAGAAAGCCGGACTGGCTTCTGGCGTGGTCTCGTCGACGTTGCAGATCGGCTCGGCGTTCGGGACGGCGGCCATCAGCGGCGCGTTCTTCGGCGCGCTTGGTGGCCGCGCGGCGCCGGGCGCCTATGCGCATGCGTTCCAGATCAGCCTGGCGATCAACGCATTGCTGATGTTCGTGTGCATCGGATTGAGCGTGTTGTTGGTGCGGCATCAGCAGCTCGCGCTGCGGCGCGTGGCGTAGCGGATTTGAAAATCCGGCGGCTGAAACCGTTTTCAACAGAGGCTGCCAGAATTTATTAGGTAATTTTTTAAACAACGACGATTTTAAGCATCCCGCATTTACCGGTAACTGAGTCGTTCACAGGTAATTCCGTTTGCGCTGGATCAGAATAAACCCTGAATATTGTTGGCCACTGCATTAGATATGACAAAAGGTCCGGGCATTTTCTGCTGCCCGAGCCGTTACGCCGCAGTAACAGTTGCGATCGTGCAGTGCCGCATGAACGGGCGGCCAGGCGGCGCATTGAAGGGTTTTCCCGGTTTTACGCACGGGCGGGCGATAGTGGAAGCCATTCCACTCCCGATGAAAACGGTATCAATAAAAAGCGCTTGCAGTGATTAATTTCGATTGTTAATCTTGGCAAACTTTTTAGAGTTTTACTTCAGCAGGCCTAATGTCGAGAAATCCGGCGCAACGATTTAATGTCGCTCAACGGTTCCGTAGGGGGTAAATATGCTAACCGCCACCATTGACGCATTCCAGACACCGCCAGCCGCCCAGTTCAATGTCGGCGACGTCGTCACGTTGAAGGAAGGGGGCTCGCGCATGACGGTGACATACGCAGGGCCAGTAGCGCTCAATCCGGGCAACTGGCTGATCTGCGAGTGGTTCGACGAACACGGCGAACTGCGCCGTGAGATGTTTGCACCCGCGAGCGTGCGCGCAGAGCCGCGCTCCATTCCCGCCGGCTCCGTTCTGTGGAGCCGCGTGGGTCGCGCCGCCTGACGCGCTGGCTGATACGCCGCCTGACGCGTTGGCCAATCACTCGGCCGGGTCGGCCGAAGCTTCGGCCGACCTTTCCCACCTTGCCCAGCCTCGCCTGATCTAGTTCTCAGAGCGGTCCCGCATGCTGCGCCGTTGCACGCGCACCAGCAGCGCGGACGAAAAAGCTCGCATCCTCACGAGTTTGCGCGTCTCCACCACCTCGCCTGCGATGTTCTTCGGCGGGTTCGGTTGCAATGACCAATACAGCGCGAGCAGCCAGCCGAACACAGTCCAGCCGAGGCATGCGTTGAAGAGCGCCAGCGTCAGCACGTCGTGGCGCTTGCGCCGGTCCGCCAGCACGGCAGGCAAAAAATAGAGCGCCAACGCCAGCACCGCGGCGATGGTCTGGACGACGAGATTGCCACTCATGGACAGCCTCCCCACACGCGACGTATGCCCGATTGTCGCGCGATTGCATGGTTCGCGTAAGGCCGCGACAATCGCCTTGCTTCACGCGTAAAAGAGCCGGCGTGAGCGACGCCTGTAGCCGTGCACCAGGCGCGATGCGCGGCGAGGGGTTCAGCCGATCCCGCATCAGGACTATCATGATCGTTTCGACTGAACAGACCTGCCACGGACCGCCATCATGATCTCGGACGACACAACCCAACAAACTCAACGCATCAACCCTGACGCGCTACGTGAATTCGTGGACCGCAAGTGGAACGACGAGATCGTGCCCGCATTGACGGACTACATCGCGGTGCCGGCCAAGAGTCCGGCGTTCGATCCCGACTGGGTGAAGCACGGCTATCTGGAGCGCGTGATCACCGACGCCGCGCAATGGGCCGAACAGCAGGCCGTGCGCGGCCTGAAGCTCGAAGTGATCCGCTTGGCCGGCCGCACGCCGGTGATTTTCTTCGAAACGCCGGCCACCCGTTCCGGCAGTGAAGAAACCATCGTGCTGTATGGCCACCTCGACAAGCAGCCCGAGTTCGACGGCTGGCGCAACGACCTCGGACCGTGGACACCCAAACTTGAGAACGACAAGCTCTACGGCCGCGGCGGCGCCGACGACGGCTATGCGATCTATGCGAGCATCACCGCGCTCGCGGCGCTGGACGCGCAAGGCGTTGAGCGTCCGCGCTGCGTCGGTCTGATTGAAACCTGCGAGGAGTCCGGTAGCTACGATCTGCTGCCGTATGTGGACGCGTTGCGCGAGCGGCTCGGCAAGGTCGGGCTCGTGGTGTGTCTGGATTCGGGCGCGGGCAATTACGATCAGCTGTGGCTCACCACGTCGTTGCGCGGACTGGTTGCCGGCGATCTCGAAGTACAGGTGCTCGACGAAGGGATTCACTCGGGCGGTTACGGCGGGATCGCGCCGTCGAGCTTCCGCATCATGCGGCAACTGTTCGACCGTCTGGAAGACTCCGCTAACGGCACGCTGCTGCCGAAGGGCTTTCATGTCGAGATTCCGGCGGACCGTCTGCGTGAGGCGGAAGCCACCGCGCAGATTCTCGGCGACGACGTCTGGAAGAAGCTGCCGTGGGCGTGCGGTCAGGACGGCCGTCAGGTGCTCCCCACCACAACCAATCCACAAGAGGCCTTGCTCAATTCGACCTGGCGTCCGTCGCTATCCGTGACCGGCGCGGCGGGCCTGCCCGCGCTTGCCGATGCCGGCAACGTGCTGCGTCCGCGCACGGCGTTCAAGCTGTCGCTGCGCCTGCCGCCGCTGATCGAGGCAGAGAAGGCCGTCGCCGAACTGAAGGCGCTGCTCGAACTCGATCCGCCCTACAACGCCAAGGTGACCTTCAAGCCGGACGCAGGCGCGGCGAGCGGCTGGAGCGCACCCGATCTCGCCCCGTGGCTTGCCACGGCGCTCAACGACGCGTCGCGCCAGCACTACGGCGCCGATGTCGCCTACATGGGGCAGGGCGGCACCATTCCGCTCATGAACGTGCTGAAGGCGGGCTTCCCGAAGTCGCAGTTCATGGTGTGCGGCGTGCTCGGACCAAAGTCGAACGCGCACGGACCGAATGAATTCCTGCACGTGCCTTACGGCAAGAAGCTCACGGCCGCGGTCGCCGAGGTCATTGCAGCCGCGCCTTGAGCATTGCCAGGCATCGCGCCTGGTACGACCCGCGCCATCATCAACCGGATGAGAGCGCAAGAAGACGGCCGCCGGTCCGCGCATCTACGATAGATACTTCGTGGATTGCGCGGGGCTCGCGGCCGCATGCGTTTAAATATGCGAAACAGATACTCAGTCTGTTAGCGCACAAACCAAAAAAACACGCATTCGCCAGTCATATTTTCGATTGCATTTTCTAATCGAAGACTATTTCTTTTTCTTTCCGCTCCGGCAAGAAATTCAATCCCTGACCGTAGGTAAATTGACAGCCGGCGTGCGCCTATTTGTGGGTCATTTTCGCCCATCATCGGTGCGCAAGCGTTTGCGTTCACGGAACCCGCCACCCAACCCTCACCCTCCCGCAGAGCACCGTCTGGCGGGGCTTTGCTCGCGGCTTGCATTCATCTGTTGGTTACCCCGCTCCCATCCGATTCCGGTCTGCTTTAGGCTCGCATTGCAATACCAGTGTTTAACCTTAAAAGGACCGTTCAAAATGAATCTCCATAACCACCACGCCTGCCGTCCGTTCCTCGAGGCCGGCAATCTTTCGCAAATTTCCGCTTACTACGAAGAAGGCCGCAACATCATGTGGATGATGTTGCGGGCGCAGCCGCGTCCCTGTTTCAATCTCGACCTGGTGCATGACATTCTGGAACTCGCGCAGGCGGCACGGGACTCGGGATTGCCGATCGACTTCTGGGTCACCGGCTCGTTGATTCCGACCATGTACAACGTCGGCGGCGATCTGGACTTCTTCGCGGACGCGATCCGCACCGGCAAGCGTCAGGCACTGATGGCGTATGCGCGAGCGTGTGTCGATTGCGTGCATGCGGCGTCGCGGGGGTTCGACACGGGGGCGATTTCGATTGCGATGGTGGAGGGCACGGCACTCGGTGGGGGCTTCGAGGCCGCGCTCGCGCATCATTTCCTGCTCGCGCAGACTGACGCGCGCATGGGCTTCCCGGAGATCGCGTTCAATCTGTTCCCGGGCATGGGCGGCTACTCACTGGTGGCGCGCAAAGTCGGCATGCGGCTCGCGGAGGAACTGATCGGCGTCGGAGAATCGCATACGGCAGAATGGCATTACGGCAAAGGTCTGGTCGATCAACTGTTCGAGCCGGGCGAAGCCTATATGGCGACCCGTACCTTCATCGACACGCTCAAGCCCAAAATGAACGGCATCCGGGCGATGCTGCGGGCTCGCCAGCGCGTGCTGCAACTCTCGCGCGCCGAGTTGATGGAAATCACGGAGGATTGGGTGGAAGCGGCCTTCACGATCGAAGAGAAGGATCTGGCCTTCATGGAACGGCTGGTGATGCTGCAGAACCGGCGGACCTCGAACCTGCGCCAGACGGCGGTCAGTACGGCCAATTTCGCCTGAAAGAGCCTGGGGCCAAACACAATAAGCCGCAAGGGGGGCGGCTCCCCCAGGGAAGTTCCCATGGGGCGCACGGAGGCTCAGGCGATCAGTCTGAGCTTCTGTCTATCCTGCAACCAGCGTTCGAATTCAGGCGCCGGCATGGCCTGGCCGTACAGGAAGCCCTGCACGTAGTCGACGCCCAGCCCCTTCATGAACAATTCTTCCGACTCGGTCTCGATCCCTTCGGCGACCACCTTGAAATTCAGCTCCTGCGCGACGACCACCATGGAGCGCACCAGCGCTTGCGCCTTGGTGTCGGCGTTGATCGAACGCACGAAGCTGCGGTCGAGCTTGATGACGTCGAGCGGAATACGGCCGAGCTGCGACAGCGACGAATAGCCCGTGCCGAAATCGTCCAGATGAACCTGCGCGCCGAGTTGGCGGAACTGCTTGATCAGGTCGATCGCAGCCGTTTCGTCTTCGATCAGGCAGCTTTCGGTCAGTTCGAGATCGATCAGGCAGGGGTCGAGATTCGCGTTCTGCAGCGCCTCCGTGAAATGGCGGACCACCGCCGTATCGACGAGTTGCCGCGCCGACACGTTGATCGCGATACGCAGGTTGTAGCCGTCGGCTTTCCATTTGGCGGCCTGTTTCGCGGCCGTTTCCATGACCCAGCGGCCGAGCACGCCGATCAAGCCGGACTCTTCCGCATAACGGATGAACTCGGCCGGCATGATTTGCCCACGCTCGGGAGAATTCCAGCGCACCAGCGCTTCGGCGCCCTGGACCACGCCGGTGGTGAGCGACAGTTTCGGCTGGTAATGCAGAGTCAGTTGGCCCTCTTCGAGACCGCGCCGCAAGTTGGTGTCGAGCCACATATACTCGGCGACCTTGCGGTTCATTTCCGGTGAGAACACGCGGTGCGTGCGTTTGCCTTCGTCTTTGGCGACGTACATGGCGGTGTCGGCGGAACGGATCAGCGATTCGAGGCTGTCGCCGTGTTCCGGATACAACGCGATGCCGATCGAGCAGCCCGTGTAGACCTCCACGAGCCCGAGGCTGAACGGCGTGCGCATGCGTTCGAGCACGCGCTGCGCGGTGGCTTCGAGTTCGCGCGCCTTGCCCTTGGCCGCGAGCACGATGAATTCGTCGCCACCCAGGCGCGCAAGCGTATCGCCTTCGTTCAGGCAGAGGCCGATGGCAGTGGACACGTCGCGAATCAGGCGGTCGCCGAACACGTGGCCGTAGTGATCGTTGACCTTCTTGAAGTTGTCGAGGTCGAGAAACAGCACGCCGACTTCTTCGCCCGGCGCGGCGTCTTCAATGGCGGTGCGGATTTTGTCCTGGATCGCGTTGCGGTTCGCGAGGCCGGTGAGCGAGTCGGTATTCGCCAGTTCGGTGAGGCGTTCCTGCGCGAGCCGTTCCTCGGTGATGTCGGTGCCCGAGCAGATCAGGAATTGTTCTTCGACGCCGCTGCCGCTGTGAACGAACTTGTTGCGGAACAGGAAGAGCCGTTCGCCATGCACCGTTTTGACGCGCCGCTCGACTTCGTACGACACGCCGCGATTGAAGAAGCCCGCAATGTTCTGACTGGAGGCCGCGCCGTCTTCGGTGGACATGAACAGCGCCCACACGTTGCGGCCGATGATGTTTTCCTCCTTGACGCCCGTGAGTTCCTCCGCGAGCCGGTTGAAGCGTTGTATCCGGCCGTGCCGGTCGACGATCACGACGACCGAATTCACTTCCGACACGACCTGCTCGGCGAACGAGAGGCCGTGGACCAGATCGCGCGCGACGGACTCGGTGTCGTCATAAGCGGAGGCGGTGCCGGCCCAGGAGTTACTGGTGAGCTTCTTGCCGACCAGATGCAGGCGCAACGGCTCGCCGAACAGCCGAACGTCGAGGACGAGATGCGAGGTCACGCCGGTCAGGCAACGGATTTGCGAGGCCTGCTGAGGATTCAGAGGAATGGCGACATTGGCAGGCACATCGCCGGTGACGGGCGTGAGTTCGAGCGCGTTGCTGTCGTTCGACAGACGCCAGCATGGGCTGCTTGTGCCGAACTGGGCAAAAAGCACCTGGTCGTGTTGGTCGTCGTTCATGAGATCCCCGGGCGGTGTGTGCCGTTGGCCGTCTTGAAGGCGGAGTCGGCAAACAGTCTTCATCATACTTAAGACTGTCCCCATTGTAGCGAAGCGGCTGGCGTTCGGGCTTAGAAAGATTAACGGTTGGTAAACCTGCTGTCTTTAGGGTTGATTTACGCTGAATTAGTCGTGAAATTGTGACCGCCGATACGCGCGCCCAGCGGTCAAAAACGCCGCGCGAGCCATGCACGAGCCTGTTCCCTCTCGGAGGGAACCGTTTCCAGCAAGGGATCGAACCAGAAAGCCCCTGCCACCAGCGTGGCTACCACGACACCGTCGCGATACAGAATCCGGTTGCCCGCTACCGCGGGGACGCGTTCGCCAACAAGCAAAGTGCCCGCGAGATTCAAGGGGTCCGTGCCTGCGACGCACACAAAAGCACTATCGTTCGCATGCCGTCGCACTTCTCGCAGTACCGGAATCGCTTCAGGCAGGGCAAATTGTTCGCCCGCGAGCCCATTCACAAAACGCCCGCCGCGAATCACACCACGCGCTTCGAGCCGCTGGAACACGCGCAAAAGATCTCGCCATGGCGGCAGCCAATCCGCCTCGCGTTCGAGCAGTCGCCAGAACACCACGCCGTAACGTCGCAATAGCGTCATTGCGACATGCTCCAGGACTTCCGGCGGCAATTGCCGGCGACGCTGCTCCGGCGCGGTCGCGGACGCCACAGCAGCGGTGGGACGGGTAACGAGTGCCCAGCGGCCCGCGTCGTCCATACCGCCGATCAGCGCGCTCGAGCGCGCGCGCCGGTTGCTGGAAAACGCATTGCGTTTGGCCACCGGCTTGAGCAGTGCACGCAGGCCCGCGAAACTGTCTGAATTCACGAGACCCGCGGCCACCAGTTCGCCCAGTGCGCTCTCCAGTTCCATACGCAATACGCGAACCTCCGCCAGCAGTTCGTCGAAGAACATCGCGCCGTGTTGCACGAGCGCGTCGTACACGCTTTGCGCGCGGGCCGATAACTCCGGTTGCTTCGACGGATCGAGCAACGCGCTCCACACGCGCACTTGCACGCGTGGCAGCAACACGATGGGCGTGCTGCGGACCGGCCCGGCGGCGCCGCGTGCGCGCTCCGTCAGTCGGGTCCAGACTATCTTGCCGGCGCGGCATAGTTCGTCGAGCGAAGTATTCGCATACGCCTTCACGCGTGCGGGCAGAATGTCTTCCTCCCAGGCGCCCGCCGCCGCCTGGAAGCCTTCGAGTTGGTCGAGCACAGCCGCGAGGGCGTCGCGTCCTTCGCTGCGCGTGTCCGGCGTCAAGTGTTGCCACTCGAACAGAAAGCGCATGAAGTCGTGCCGTTCCACCGGCTCGATTTCACGGCGCAGGCGCTTCACCGTGTAACGGTGTATGCGCGCAAGGAGGTGACGTTCGCACCATTCTTCTTCGCCCGCTTGCGGCGTGAAGCGCCCGCGCATCACGTAGCCTTCGGCTTCGAGGCGCATCAGGCTCTGCTCGACCGATGCCGCCGGCAAGTGCAGCGCCCCGGCAATCGCGCTGACCGGCAGCGGCCCGAAGCCCGTCAGACGCGCGCGGAGCACGTCGAGCAGGGCGTCCTCGGCGGTCCAGCTCTCGCTATAGCCTTTCGGCGCGGCGAGCAGGGGCGCAAAGCTGGCGCCCGGATAGAGCGACTCGAAACAGGTGAGGCGCTCGACCGGCAGCCACACAGCGTCGCCGTCGGCTATCCACAGCCGGGTGGCGCGGCCGGATTCGGCCAGCGCCGCGAGCCACGCCGGCCAGCCATCGTGACGACGCGCTTCGGCCTCGGTGATGCAGGCGAGGCCCGTCAACGCTTCATGCATCTCGTCGGTATTGCGCGCCTGCGGCCATGCTTCGTCGCGCACGCTTTCGATAGCGCCGGCATCCAGCGCGCCAAGATCGTTGGCACTCGACGGGTCCGTCCAGCGTCGGCTCAGCACGGCTTGCGTGCGGCGTTCCTCGATGGGCGCGTCGTCGAGGTACGCGTAGGGTTTTGCATTGAGGATTTCGGCCGCGAGCGGCGAGGGCGCCGGCAAGTCGCGCGCAACCAGTTGAATGTCGCCCTGTTCGATACGGCGCAGCAGCGCGAGCCAGCGTTCGCTGTCCATTGCTTCGTGCAGACAGTCGTCGACGGTTTGGTCCACTAACGGATGACTCGGCAGTTCGCGTTCGCCGACTACGTTCTCCAGACACGCCGCCTGCTCGGGGAACACGTTCGCCAGCAAATCCTCGCTGCGCATGCGCTGCAATTGCGGCGCGGTTTTGCGCCCGCCGGTGTAACGCGGCAGGCCGAGCGCGGTGGTCGCGTTCCAGCGCCAGCGCACGCCGAACAGCGGCGCATCGAGCAGCGCCTGAATCAGCAGATGCTCCGCGCTGTTCGAATGCAGATAGCGCCACACGTCGTCGAGCACGAAGGAATGGCTGCCGGTCAGCGAGAGGACGATCGCGTCTTCGGTGGCGGCGGCTTGCAATTCGAAGTTGAAGGTCCGGCATAACCGCTTGCGCAGCGCGAGGCCCCACGCGCGGTTCACGCGGCTGCCGAACGGTGCGTGGATCACGAGTTGGGTGCCGCCGGATTCGTCGAAGAAACGCTCCATGACTAGCGTGTTCTGCGTGGGCAGCACGCTGAGCGCGGCGCGCGCGCGGGCGAGATAGTCGACGATCTGGCGTGCGGCGGCTTCGTCGAGACCGAGGTTGTGGATGAGCCAGTCGGTCGCGTGGTCGAGGCGGGCGGGTAGCGTTGCGGCTTCGGCTTCGGCTTCGACCTCGGCTTCGGATACAACCTCAGCTTCGGCTTCAACGTCGGCTCCGCCCTCATTCACAGAAACGGCCGGCATCACCGAATCCTTCCCTTCGAGAAGACGCCCGATCTGCTCGCGCAAACGTGCGACGCCGAACGACAGTTCGTCGCTGCGCCCCGGTGCTTCGCCGAGCCAGAAAGGAATATTCGGCGGCTGTCCCTGCGCGTCCTCGACCCGCACGCGCCCGCTTTCGATCCGCAGAATCCGGTATGACGCGTTGCCGAGCTGAAACACGTCGCCGGCCAGACTTTCGACGGCGAAATCCTCGTTCACGGTGCCGATATTGATCGCCTGCGGTTCGAGCACCACGGCATAGTCGGCATTCTCGGGAATCGTGCCGCCCGAAGTGACGGCGACGAGCTTGCCGCCGCGCCGGCCGCGCAGCGTGCCGCTCACCACGTCGCGATGGATGTACGCGCCGCGCGGACCATTGCGGCTCGTATAGCCTTCCACGAGCATGCGCAGCACGGCGTCGTACTGGTCACGCGTCAGATCCGCGTACGGTGCGGCGCGCCGCATCATGTCGAACAGCGCGTCTTCGTTCCATTCGGCGCTCGACACTTCCGCGACGATCTGCTGGGCGAGCACGTCGAGCGGCGCGCGCGGAATACGCAGCGCGTCGAGTTCGCCGCGCCGCACGCAATCGAGCAGCGCGGCGCATTCGATCAGATCGTCACGCGACGCCGGAAAAAGCCGGCCTTTGGGCATCCCGCCGACATGATGACCCGAGCGTCCGACGCGTTGCAGGAACGGTGCGATCGCGCGCGGCGAACCCATCTGGCAGACCAGATCGACATCGCCGATATCGATGCCGAGCTCCAGCGAAGCGGTGGCGATCAGCACGCGCAGTTCGCCGCGTTTCAGGCGCTGTTCGGCGTCGAACCGATGTTCCTTGGCAAGGCTGCCGTGGTGCGCGGCGACCACGTCCTTGCCGAGCCGCTCGGTCAGATGACGCGCGGCGCGCTCGGCCATGCGCCGCGTGTTGACGAAGATCAGCGTGGTGCGGTGCATCGCCACCAGTTCGGCGAGACGATCGTAGACGCGCTCCCACACCTCGTTGGGCATCACCGCTTCGAGCGGCACCGGGGGGATCTCCAGCGCGAGGTCGCGCGCCCGGACATGACCCACGTCGACGATCGCGCAATCGGCGCGAATGCCGCTGTCGATACTCCCGCGGCCCACCAGAAAGCGCGCGACCGCGCTCACCGGCTTTTGCGTCGCTGACAGCCCGATGCGCGGCAAACGCCGCCCGCACAGCGCGTCGAGGCGCTCCAGGCTGAGCGAAAGATGGCTGCCGCGCTTGCCGCCGGCAAGCGCGTGAATTTCATCGACGATCACTGTGCGTACGGTCGCGAGCATGCGGCGTCCCGAATCCGAACCGAGCAGCACGTAAAGCGATTCAGGCGTGGTGACGAGGATGTGCGGCGCGCGTTTTTTCAACGCGTTGCGTTCCTGCTGCGTGGTGTCGCCGGTGCGCACGGCGGTACGAATGTCCAGCGCCGGCAAGCCGCGCGCTTCGAGTTCCGCGGCGATGCCTTGCAACGGCAACTGCAGATTGAGGCGGATGTCGTTGGATAGCGCCTTGAGCGGCGAAACGTACACCACCAGCGTTTCGTCGGGAAGTACGCCGCCGTTGGCGAGCCCCTGCTGGACAAGATCGTCGAGCGCGGACAGGAAGGCGGTGAGAGTCTTGCCCGAACCGGTCGGCGCGGCCACCAGCGTTGAGCGGCCACGGCGAATCTGCGGCCACGCAGCGGCCTGGGCTTCGGTCGGGGCGGGAAAGCGCTTGAGGAACCAGCTCGAGACCGCGGGATGGAAATCGGCCAGCGCATCGGCCGTCGAACGCTCCACGGCGGGCGTCGCGATGGAACCCGATGCGGTGCCGGGAGCCGCATCCAGGGCAGCGGCAGGGGTGGGGGTGGCCGAGGTCATGCTGGCATAGATGGGGGCGAGGCGTGCCATATCCAGAGGGCGGCGGGAGCGCGCCGCGTGTGTGGATCAGCAGCCAGTCTGGCAGGTTTGCGCGAGTTTTGCCCAACCCTGTTTGCCGGCGACGCAGTTTGCCGCTAAAGCGCTGGTACGGCGGCAATTTTTGCTGTCCGGGTAAAGCGGCACGCCCGGAGCACAGTCATTTAGATCGTAAGGAGTTTGAAACAAAAGCATGCGCGCTACCTGCCGTCCACGCATGCGTTTCACGCTCTGCCGGATTTTGCTAATTGCAGTACTCTCTACGCCTCACCGATCCACCAATCCATGATGGAGTCTCAACGATGCGATACAACCAGTTAGGCCGTACCGGTGTGTTTGTTTCAGAGCTATGTCTGGGCACGATGACCTTCGGCGGTGGCGAGGGCATGTGGAAGCAGATCGGCGATCTGCAGCAGGGCGACGCGGAGCGGCTGGTTGGCCGGGCGCTCGATGCGGGCATCAATTTCATCGACACAGCCGACGTCTACGCAGAAGGTCTGTCCGAACAGATCACGGGCCAGGCGCTAAAGAACCTCAAGGTGCCGCGCGACAAAGTGGTGGTGGCCACCAAGGTGTTTGGCCAGACGGGCGAGTTTCCCAACGCGCGCGGCGCGTCGCGCTACCACATCATCGACGGCGTGAAGGCGAGTTTGAAGCGTTTGCAGCTCGATCACGTCGACCTGTATCAGATCCACGGCTTCGACCCGGCCACGCCGATCGAAGAAACCGTTCGTGCACTCGACACGCTCGTGCAGCACGGCCATGTGCGCTATGTCGGCGTATCGAACTGGGCCGCGTGGCAGATCGTGAAAGCACTCGACATCTCGGAGCGGCTTGGGCTTGCGCGCTTCGAGACGCTGCAGGCGTATTACACGCTCGCGGGCCGCGATCTCGAACGTGAACTCGTACCGATGTTGCACAGCGAGGGTCTCGGGCTGATGGTGTGGAGTCCGCTCGCGGGCGGCTTGCTGAGCGGCAAATACGGACGCGAGCAGCAGGGCGAAGCGGGCAGCCGTCGCACGACCTTCGATTTTCCGCCGGTCAACCGCGAGCGCGCCTACGACTGTATCGACGTGATGCGTGAGATCGCTGGGACGAAGCAGGTGTCGGTGGCGCAGATCGCGCTTGCGTGGCTGCTGCATCAGCGCGTGGTGACATCTGTGATCGTCGGCGCGAAAAAGGTCGAGCAACTCGACGATAACATTGCGGCGACCGGCGTTTCGCTCACGGCGGACGAACTCGCCCGGCTCGATCAGGTCAGCTCGCTGCCCGCAGAATATCCGGGCTGGATGCTGGAACGTCAGGGCGAGCCGCGCCGCAAGCAGTTGGAAGAGGCGCGGCATCCGGAGTAGCAGTGGACTGAAGTGGAGCGGGCCGCGCGTGGACCGTATGTAGCGTGACAGATCAGGTGGCTCCACGCGCCGCCGCTCAGTTCGTGTGGCGGTCCAGGCGGCGGGTACAGCCTGCTCCTTGCATCGTCCAGGCGGCGGGGTACAGCCTGCTCCTCGCATCGGTCCAGGCGGCGGGGTACGGCCTGCTCCTCGCATCAGCCCATGCCCCGAGCGCCGCCTGCTCCTCGCATCGGCTCAGGCCGCGTCCGCTGCTTGCGCCGCATAGGCCGCGGCGGCGTCCATCGTGCGAGCCGAATACACCATCGCGGCGCCCGCATTGATGGCGACCGCGACGCCCAGCGCTTCGGCGATTTCGTCGCGCGTCGCGCCAAGCTTGAGCGCTTCGGCGGTGTGCACGGTGATACAACCGTCACAGCGCAGGCTCACCGCCACGGCGAGCGAAATCAGTTCGCGCGTCTTGGCGCCGAGGAGGTCTTTCTTCTGGCCGGCGCTCGACATCGCCTGATACGCCTTGACGGTATCCGGCGACAGTTTGGCGATTTCGCCGATGCGGCCGAACAGTTCTTTGCGGTATTCGATCCAGTTCAACATGGCAATGCTCCTTGTCTGCTGCGCGTCGGCGGGTGCCGGCGTCGTGAGACAAGTATTGCGCTGCGCCGCGATATCCTGAATACTCGATTCGCTCAACTTTTAGCGCGATCGTCTCATGGATACGCTTAGCCGACTGATCGACCTGGCGCGGCCCCAAGCCAGTCTCGATCTGCGTTGCCAGCTCTTGGGCGCCTTCGACATTGATCACGATCCGATGGAAGCGGGCATTGCGCCGTTTCACCTCGTGCTGGACGGCGCGTGCATCGTCGAAACCGCCGACGGCGCGCAGCACGCCCTGAGCGCGGGCGACTTCATGCTGTTTCCGCGTGGCGCGGCGCATCGTGTGCGCGACGTGAAGCGGCTGGCGGCCACCGCGCCATTGACGCTCGGCCATGACGGCATGTTGCCCGTGCGGCGCAACGACGGCCGCAACGATGGCAGCAATGATGCGCAGGTGCCTGCCGACATCGATCTTCTGTGTGGCCGCTTCGTTTACGCGCCGGGGTCGTCGGCGTTGTTGCTGAACGCATTGCCCGATCCGTTTCACGTCTCGCTAGGCGGCATGCAAACGCTGGGCTCGCTGCAAACGCTGATTGCGCTGATGCGCACCGAGGCCGAACGACGCGAGGCGGGCGCCCTTGCCATCGTTACCGCATTGAGCCAGGCGCTCTTCGCGATGGCGTTGCGCGCGCACGGCGAGCGCAACGCTTCGACTTCAGGCGTGCTCGCGCTGCTCGCCGACGCGCGTCTCGGTGCTTCCGTGCAAGGCATGCTGGGCGCTCCCGAGCGGGCGTGGACCATTGCCGAGCTCGGTGACCTCGCGGCCATGTCGCGCGCGACTTACGCGCGCCATTTCAATGAGCGCGCGGGCATGACCGTGATGGACTTTCTCACGCAGATCCGTATGACCATTGCGTGCGATCTGCTGCGACGCACGCAGCGTAGCGCGGCCGAGATCGGCGAGGCGGTGGGCTATCAGTCGGAGGCAGCCTTCGGCAGGGCGTTTCAGCAAAGCGTGGGGGTGACGCCCGGACGTTACCGGCGTGCTCCGCACGACAACGATGTGACGCCGGGCTAGCTAGGCCTTGTTCGGTTTGCCGAACCAGCGCTGCTCGATCCACGTCATGAGAAACGCTACCAGCAGTGCGCAGACCGTGCCGAGCGTCACCTCGCCGAGGCGCATCAAGGCTTTGTCCCACGCCGGGCCGATGCCCGGCACCAGCAGCATGATCGTTGCGGTAATGCCGCCCAGACGCGCCGCGCTACCCACGTTCAGGATCCAGCACATGATGATCGCCACGCCGACCGTGGCCGCGTAGGCCGCGAAATAACCGGCGCCGAGCGTCGTGCCCACGAGTCCGCACAAGCCGCCGACCATCGCGCCGATGAATTGATCGCGCGACAGGTTGCGGGTGTCGATATAGCTATGCTGGCTGACCGCAATCGCCGTGATGCACGCCCAGAAGGCCTGCTCGGTATGCAGCGCACGGCCGATGGCGAACGCGAGGCTCGCGCCCGCGACGGCCTGCACGGCCATGAAGCTGCCTTCCATCAAACGCTCGCGGGGCGGCAATGCCTTGAGAAATGCAAACAGCGAGTTGGCGGCGCTCGCCCGTGCCGTACGTTCTGAATCGTCGCGTGAGGTCATTGAAGGTAAGAGGCCTTGTTGCGGCATGAAGGTCCCGTATTCTAGCGATTCAATTTAGCTTCGCGTGAAGACAGGCGCGCCCGCGCATGCCAATGGAAAGCATCGGGAATTCACGCCGCTCAATGATCGTGGCTAGCCTTCACGACTGCGCAGCCGGTGATACCAGTTCATCAACGGTGTCGCCGAGACGCCATGGACGACGACAGATGCCGCGATCACGGCGAGCGTGAGCGGCACGAGCGGCGCGACGTTGGCCGCGCTGCCGTTTTCAAGCGCGTACGCGAGGTAGTAAAACGAGCCGATGCCGCGTATGCCGAACCAGCTCATCAGCCGCCGTTGGGTCGGCGTCGCGCTCGACCCCAGCAGAGACAATTCCACCGACACCGGCCGCACCAGCACGAACAGCGCAACGGTGAGCGAAACGGTTTGCCAGGTGAAGAGCGGTGCGGTCATCGTGGCGAGTACGTTGCCGACCATTGCCATGACGGCGACTTCGGCGATGCGTTCGAGTTCGATCGTGAAACCGAGCACCGACTCCGTCATGAACGCATGCGCTTTGCTTGGATTCGCCGCGGTCGCTTCGACGTCTTCGGAATCGACGGTGCCGATCGCCTTGCGAGCCGACATGCCGCCGCTCGCGCGGTGTTCGACGCGGCGCATCGCGACGCCGGCCGCGAACACGGCCAGAAAACCATAGGTTTGCGCGAGTTGCGCGACGCCGAAACACAGTTCGATCAGGCCGAGCGCGAAGAAACCTTCGAGCCCGAGCGCCTGCGCGTGGCGCGTGCGCAGCCACGCCACCGCGTGCGTCGTGGCCCAGCCGAGCACGCCGCCAATGGCGAGCGCCCCCGCCACGCCCCACACAACGCTGCCCGCGAGCTTCAGGTTCAGCAGGTCACCCGCTTCAGCGGAGGGCGCGGCGCACAGCGCGAGACCGAGCAGCGCGAAGGGCAGTGCGATGCCGTCGTTCAGACCGCCTTCGCCCGAGAGCGCGAAGCGCAGCAAATCGAGGTCGCCTGGATTGTGCACTTGCACATCGTGGGCGAGCACCGGGTCGGTTGGCGCGAGTATCGCCGCGAGCAGCAAGGCCGGCCCCCAGCCCAGATGCAGCACGTACACGCCGAAGAGCGTCAGCAGCGGAATAGTCGCCAGCATGGCAAGGAAGCCGAGCCGCAGCGGCACGGTCCAGAGCTTTTCCAGCATGCCTAGCCGCAAGCGCAGGCCAATGGCAAACAGGGAGACCAGTAGCGCGACTTCAGTGAAAATGCGCAGCAGATGCGCGTCCGCGATCATGTCCAGACGCAATAGCCCGATACCGGGCGGCCCGAGGACGTAGCCGATCGCGAGGTAAAACATGGCGGCGCTGATGGGCAGCCGCCGGAGTGTCGTTGCCGCGAGACCCATGAAAACGAGCACGCCGCCAACGATCAGAAACCACAAAGTTTCGTGCATGAGCATCCGGTGAGGGCTCGCATGCAGGTGCTGCATGCTTGACCGGTTGATGAAGAAACGCGCGCCGACGCGTCTTTTTCATGGCGCGCGTCCGAATGCTTCGCGCAGCTTGCGCTTGGCCTGTTGCAAGGTATCACGGCGCGCTTTCGGCAGGTTCCTGCCCGCGCGATTGATATAGAAGTTCAGCATCGACATGGCCGACTGGAACGGTGTGCCCTTGCGGCGCCGGCTTCGCGTGGACGACTGCTTGAGCGATTGTGCGATCGACTCCGCGCTGCCGGTTTTGAAAATGTCGTGCTGGATGTCCATTGCGTCACTGGTTTCCATCACATGATGCGACCACTTCTGGGGGCTTTTCGCGCGATGCGCAGCGTGGGCCTGGGCATGCCGCTGGCGTGGTGGCCGTCCTGACTTGCCGCGCGCGACGGGGCGTTTCGATTTGCTCGTGGTTTTTCGGGTGGCCATGGCAGAGGCTCCTTATCGGCATGTGCGCGCGCTTCTGCGCGGCTTTGGTGGCTCGCAACGGCCCGCTCAAAGTGAAATGCGCCGGCTGCCGCAGAGGCGGCATGCCGGCGCATCCGCGCGGGCGCGGCGACCGGATAGCCGCATGCGCCCGCCGTGAGCGTGCTTTACAACTTCAGGCCGCCTGCTTCCGGCGCATCGGACGACGCGGGCGGAATGTCGTCGACACCGTAGTCGTCGCGTCGATCGTAACGGTCGCGGCCCCAGTAGGGTTCACTGCCGTAGTACTGATGCACGGACGTGGCCCATGTCTGATCGGCCATCGCCGGCCAATGGTCCTTGTCGAAGCCCGGTGCGTTTTTCACGCGTTCGGCGGTCATGTTCAGCACGAAGCATTTTTGCTCGGTATCCAGCGTCAATGCATGCCATGGAATGGCGAGCAGCTTGTCGCCAATGCCCAGAAAGCCGCCACTCGAAAGCACCGCATACGCGACGCGCCCCGAATTGACGTCGAGCATGATGTCCTTGATTTTGCCGATATCCTCGCCGTCGCTGCTGAGCACCTTATTGCCATCGAGCGTGGCAGCGGCCATCACGTCCGGCCCGGGACCTTCCGCAGTCGCGCTGCCTTTGCCGACGATTCGGGCGCCTTCGCCCTGACGCAGCCCTGCTTGCGTTTGTGTCTGGTTGATCATGATGTGACTCCTCTACAAGGTGGGTATGTTGAAGCTTGAGCAACGGGCGTTCCTTCGATCTTCGAGAGAGGCACATGCGGCGCAGCAGAGACGTGTTGTGTTCGAGAGCGTGTCTGCATTGCGCAAACCATCTGCGAGCGTTTCGAACACCGCGTAAAGCGTGCTGACTTGTTTGAAATTATTTCGTCCGGATTGGCGAAGCGCGCGCACGGATGTGCATTCGAAGGCGGCGATGCCGCCAGACTTCGTCGCACTTGCTCTTCAGGCCGCTTGCACGCCGGCCTTCGCATCGGTCTTCGCTGCCGCTGCCTTGCGCACCTTTCGCGACTTTTTCAGCAAACTCGTGAGCGACGTGTCGATGCTCTCCGTCACCACCGACTCCCGCGCCCTGCGACCTTTCGCGCCCGCCTGGCGCGCGAGCTTCGCCGCTCGTTTTTCGGCGTGCGCGAGGAGCGCGGCAAACGCCACCTCGTCGACTTTCAGCCCACGCCGCGTTTGACCCGGCGCGAGATTTTGCAATTCGTCTGCTTCGAATGCGCTGATCACCGCGGGGTGGATGTAGCAGCGCTTGCACACGGCCGGCGTATTGCGCAGTAGCGTGGCCACGTCCTTGACGGTCGCCACGACGTGCCGGCGCGCTTCCGCCGCGCTGCTGCAGATGAGCCGCCGCAGCGCGGCTAACGCGTAGACGCTGCCGGCCCACGTGCGATAGTCCTTGGCGGTGAAGTCCGCGCCGCTCGCACGGCGTAAGTAATCGTTGATGTCGGCGGAGCCGACGGTGCGGCGGGCGCCATCGTCGTCGAGATACTGAAACAGGTCGTGGCCCGGCAATTCAGCGCAACGCCGCACGATGCGCTTGATACGTGGATTGTTGACCGTCACGTCGTGTTCAATGCCGCTCTTGCCCCGGAACTTGAAACGCAACCGGCCGGCCTCGATCTTCACGTGTTTCTTGCGCAGCGTCGTCAATCCGTATGACTGATTGTCCCGCGCATATTCGACACTGCCGATCCGGATCAGCGTCGTGTCGAGCAATTGCACGATCGCGGCGACGACCTTGTCGCACGGCATGCCCGGCAGTTTCAGATCGCGCGCGACTCGCGCGCGAATCTTCGGCAACGCGCGGCCGAACTCGGCCATACGTTCGTATTTGTCGGCGTCGCGCGTTTCGCGCCAGCGCGGGTGATAGCGGTACTGCTTGCGGCCGCGCGCATCGCGGCCGGTTGCCTGAATGTGCCCACGCGCGTCCGGGCAGATCCAGACATTTTCATAAGCGGGCGGAATCGCGAGCGCGTTGATGCGTTTGATTTCGTCCTCGTCGTCGATGCGTTTGCCCGCCACGTCGAAGTACGCGAATCCGCCGTTCTCGCGCTTGCGCGTGATGCCGGGTTTCGCGTCGTCGGCATGGCGCAAGCCCGGCGGCATGTCGGCAGCAGCGGGTGGTTTTGCGCGCTCGTCGTCCATGCGGTCTGTACGTTCAGCGCGGCTTTGAATCGGGGTGGTCGTGGCAGCCATCGTCGCAGGTAGAAGTTTCAAGCAGGAGGCGCGTTTCGCGCCGATGACTGCGTCAAGCAAAGGCAGTGCCTAACGCGCGGCGTGGGCTTTTGCGTGCCGGGTCGCGGTTGCTTCGTGAAACAGCGGAACGGTCCTTGCGCCCACTCGCTACGGGTACCGATCAACCGAACGAAGGAGAACGCCATGAGCAGCACACTTAATCCCGATGACGAGCCGCAACAGGTCGTCAAACAAACCTCCGGCACGACAGGTGCGCTCGGTCCGAGTGATTCGTCCGATAGCGGCAGCGATGTCGCCGGCGCGAAGCGTCATGAATTCGACGTGGATTCGGAACTGGACAACCACGCACTCGAAACCGGCGACTCGGAACTCGGCAGCGACACGGATCGCGCCGGCACGGGCGAGCGTGCCGCGGCGGACGGCGATTCGACGCTCGTGCCGGATAGCGATATCGAACCGGACCGGATCATCGATCCGCTCGCCAACGACGATGACGGCCTCGACGACGATCCCCACGGTCTTTGACGGCATCGGCAGGCAACGTTGGATAGCGCAGGGATTGAACGCACAAGGCATTGGAATGAAGGCGCCTGCGGCGGCCCGCCGCACAGGCACGTCTATTGCTGATTGACTACTCATAAACCGGAACAAGCCGCGCGAGACGCGGCCCCGGCACTGAATGAAGGAGAGCACGCATGGCTGGCAAGCTGAATGGCTACAAGGTGGCAGTACTCGCGGTAGATGGTTTCGAACAGGCCGAATTGATCGAGCCGCAACGAGCGCTCGCGGAAGCGGGTGCAACGGTGCACGTCATTTCCGCCAAGCCCGGCAAGATTCAAGGTTTCAAGCACGTGGACAAGGGTGATGCCGTCGAGGTCGATCTGACTTTCGACAAGGCAAGCGCTGACGACTACGACGCCGTGGTGTTACCCGGCGGCGTGGTGAACGGGGATGCAATCCGTGTGCTGCCGCAAGCGCAGGCCTTCGTCAAGGCAGCCGACAGCGCGAAGAAACCGATCGCGGTGATCTGCCATGGCGGGTGGCTGCCGGTGTCGGCGGGAATCATCAAGGGACGTACGCTCACGAGCTGGCCGAGCCTGCAGGACGACATTCGCAACGCGGGCGGTACGTGGGTGGACAAGGAAGTGGTCGAGGACGGCAATCTGATCAGCAGCCGCAAGCCTGATGATCTGCCGGCTTTCAACCGGGCGCTGATTGGGCAGCTGTCCGCGCGCAAGGCGGCATAGGCGGGTGGCGAGCCAGGCGTGCCGATCGAGCGAATGGCGCGCTTCGTCCAGCCCGGTCCGCTTCGCGGTATCCGTCGAACAGGGAGAAAATGCATGAAATTCCGGTATCCCCTACAAGCGATGACGGTCGCGCTAAGTTTGAGCGCAGCGTCCATCGGCGCGGTCTATGCGCAAGCCAGCGACGCGCCGGCCAGTGCGGCGCCCGTCAGCGGCACGAAGCTCTCGCCTGCGGACCAGCAATTCGTTCAGGATGCCTCGAAGTCCGACGCCACCGAAATCGCTGCCAGCAGAATCGCGCTGAAAAACTCCAGCGACCCGCACGTGAAGAAGTTCGCCCAGCAGATGATTGCCGATCACACAAAACTCTCGCATGGCATGGCGGCGCTCGTGTCGAAAAAGGGCTTTACTGCGACGCCTTCAGCGGATTCCGCGCTGGTGGGCAAACTGCAGACGCTCAAGGGCAAGGAGTTCGATCAGGCGTATGTCGAGCAGATTGGCGTGGAAGCGCATCAGCGCGCGGTCGACCTGTTCCAGCAGGAAAGCACGAGCGGCACCGACTCACAGCTCAAGGCAGCGGCAATGCACGCGTTGCCGACCATCCAACATCATCTCGCGATGGCGCAGCAACTCGCCGGCGCAATGAAGGGTTCGTCATGAACGCGATCCTGCCTCGGCCGGCCTATGAGGATTCCCTTATGCAGATCACTTTTTCCGACGACAAGCCGGACTTCGACGGAGCGAATCTGACCGTGCGTTTTCTGGCGCGGGTGGACGGCGAAGCGGTTGTGTGCGCGATTACCGCGGAAGCGCTCGAGGACCATTTCGGCGCCGATTCCGCGCTCGAAGCAACGCTCATGTCGGCCTTCGACAAAGGCCGTCACCGCATCCGTTCGGTCTGCGCGGAAGCGCTCGACCAGAACAACGGAGAAGGCGTAGTGTTGCATAGTGGACTGTTCAGAGTGGAAGGCATGGAACCGGATCGCGGCACCGCGGCATAGTGCCCGCGCATGTCGCCGCTCGAGCGCGCCGAATGGCGCAGCGAGCCGCGGCGGCTGAGTCCGCAATCGCCATTCAACGATGCAAGGAGGCCTCATGTCACTCATCGTCGCAGCACGTTTCACGACTTTTCCCGCCGCTGAAGATGCGGCGCAAAAGCTCTTCAATGCAGGGTTCGTCGAAGAAGACGTCACGCTGTTTTTCGTGAATCCGCGCGGACAGCATGCGCGTTATCCGATTGGCGGCGATACCAGTACGGACGCCGGCGCGAAAGGTGCGCCCAAAGGCGCCGGCCTGGGTGTCACCATCGGCGCGGTAGCCGGCGCCGTGGTAGGGGTGGCGATCTTCGCGGCGTTTTCGGCGCCGGTCATCGTGTCGTTGATCGCGGCGGGTGTCGGCGCTTACGTGGGCTCGCTGGTCGGGGCGATGGCACGCACGCGCGAGGGCGGCCAGGCTGGCCACCGATCGCCATTTCACGAGGAAACGCGTGATTCCGGCGTGCTGGTCGCGGTGCATGTGTCGCCGGACAACCAGTTCGACGCCGCGCGCGTGCTGCGCGAAGCTGGCGGCGTTGCGATCGAGCGGGCGAGCGGCCGCTGGCAGCAAGGGCGTTGGGCGGACTTCGATCCTTTGAAGAAACCTGTGCCGCTCAACGAGTTTCGGGAAAATCACGCGTAGGTAAAGAGGCTTGAGTTCACGCTTCTCTTCGTCTGGCCCGCCGACGTGAGGTTCGACGCGGTGCTCAGCCAAGGGTGTTTAGCGAAACGGTCCGACTCACAGGTCGGACCGTTTTCTTATGGGCGTCGTGTTCACTCCATCAGGCACGTAGACGGCCGGAGCCGTCCTGCAAAGGTCCGCTCAAACCCAGATTTGCGGAGCGCTGCGTGGGCGCCGGGTTGTGCGGTCCGTTTGGTGGTCATCCCTCGTCGGCTCGCAAGCGGCTGGCACGGGGCCATCGTGCGTCGCCCCGCACGAGGGCGACGCGACTTGCGCGCTCGGGGATGCCGCTTCACGCGGTTGCATATGTTCGCGAATCTGCATCACGGTCGCCGAGGTGATGATCGCGACGGCGACCAGACATTCCGTGCTCCTGATCTTCATGGTGGATGCTCCCTGTCGTTGTTGCCTGCCCATTGTTTTCAATTCATCGGCACGTCTTGCAGTGGGTCATTGCGCTGCACGGCATGCTGCGGGCGAGCTTATTAAGCAACCACCGTGCCATTGGCCGAAAGCACGCCGGGCGCGGCTTTGCGGTGCTCCGCGTAGTAGTGGGGCGGGAATAATCTACGCGGATTGGCAAGATTGGACGTGTTAGCCGACGTGTCGCCAGGGCCATCCGCTGCGATGTGCGCCGGGCACGCATCATGCGGATAGTTCAACGAACCCCGCAGCGGGATTGCGAGCGCCGGCAATAGTGTGACGTGTCCCGTGGCGGATTCATGACTAACGAAACCCTTGGAGGTATTGAATGGCTACGAACGTTGTTTCCGTGCTGAACGATCTGGTCGAAACGTCGAAGGATGGCGAGAAGGGCTTTCGCAAGGCAGCAGAAGACGCTCACGATGCTCAACTGAAAACGCTGTTTCTTTCGCGCGCCGAAGACTGCACGCGTGGCGCGCGTGAGTTGCAGGATGCGGTTCAGGCGCTCGGCGGCAAACCCGAAACGGGCGGCAGCATGAGCGGCGCGCTGCATCGCGGCTGGGTCGACGTGAAGTCGGCAGTGACCGATCGCAGCGATCACGACATTCTGGCCGAATGTGAGAAGGGCGAGGACGTCGCGAAGAAGCGCTACCACGACGCGCTGGAAAAGGAATTGCCGGCGGATGTGCGTGCGCTGGTCGAGCGGCAGTATCAGGGCGTATTGCAGAACCATGATCGCGTGCGTGATCTGCGCGATCAATACGCAGCTGCACGGCGTTAAATCTGGGTGAACGAACTGGCGCTGGAAACGGCGCTGGTTTTTTGCGGCGGCTCAGTAGCTCAATAGTTCGGCAGGTGAGGTTGAGCCGCCGCCGGTCGCCGTAAAAGTTCGGCTCGCAACAAGAACCGTATGCCCGCAAAAAAGCCGTCGCATTATCGGACGGCTTTTGTCTTTCCTTCTGCTTGATCAACGGGAGGCGCTAACCGAAGCCAGCGCTTCCCGTGCAGATCGTTCGCTCTTACTCAGCGGCGATCTTCAGATGGTTCTTGACGCTCGATACACCCTTCACGGCCTTGACGACTTCCTCGGCTGCCGCCTTGTCGTCAGACGAAGGCACCGAACCCGTGAGCCACACCACGCCCTTGCGCGTCTTCACGTGAATGTGTGTCGACTTGACGTTCTTCGCGGCCAGCAGGTCAGCCTTGGCCTTGGTGGTGATGGTGCCGTCGTCGACATGTTCGCCGATGGTTTCGGACGAAGCCGACGGAGCCGACGCGCTGGTCTGCGCCGTAGCGTTCAGTGCGAATGCGATACAAGCAATGCTACCTGCGGTCTTCAGAAATTGGATTGTCTTCATGGTTTCTCCTTCGGGTGTTGATGAAAATTGCGGTCTTGTTGCCTGCGGTCGATCGCGGCCGAAACCGCCGATGACACGCGTGGGGTCGTTGCCGCTACGGTTCCGTCAGGGCCCGTTATCGACACTGGGCGACAGTCTGTGCATGCGAATTCGCTGCTGCGTTCGCGTGCACAGACCGTCGTCCGTCCACATAGTGCTCATTCGCAAGCGTTGTGCCCGGCAGCCTGAGCGAAGGCGGGCAGTGAAGGAAATCCGTTATGGCACGCGGCTTTAGGCTGAAGAATAGAGCGCAATTAAGGGCTGGAGCGGCCTTGAACGCGCTGCGCAAGCAGGAACCGGAATTTGCCGGGGGCTTGTAAAAATGGCGTCCGGCCGCCTGCGCAATTGGCGGGCCTGAAAATGCAAAGCGTTGAAAAAACAGGATGTTGCGCGAGCTGGTACGACAGTTGCTCTAAGGAGGCTACTGACCATTTTCGGCTATTAACGGGACCTCACTACAATGCCTTCAATTGAACTACGCACAAGGCAGTCTCTCGCACTCACGCCGCGTCTTCAGCAATCGGTGCGTCTGTTGCAGTTGTCGTCTCTGGAATTCCAGCAGGAGTTGCGCACGGCGCTCGACACGAACCCGTTCCTCGAATACGACTCGTCGGATACCGAAGACGTTGCGCTCGCCACGACCGCGTCAGGCGAAGACTCGGGCGCGCTGCCTGCCACGGACACCGTAGCCAGCGCCGAGCCCGATTCGCTGTCGTCCGAGTCAGGTGGCAACGACACGCTGGAAAGCGCGGGCCAGGACGACATGCCTGGCGACTTTTCCGGCGATTACAGCAGCCGCAGTTCGACGCGTCAGAACGGCGATTCAGACAGCAGCGATCCGGCCGAGTGGGCCCGTTCCCAGCCGACCTTGCGCGAACAGTTGCACGACTCGCTGCGCCTCTATCGGCTCGATGACCGTGACCGCGCGGTGGCCCGTTTCATTATCGAGGCGCTCGACGACGACGGCTATTTGCGCCAGGAACTCTCCGATCTCGCCGACAGCGTCGATCTCGAACCTGAATTGACCGAAGACGAGTTGCTGGTAGCGCTGCGTCTCGTGCAATCGCTCGACCGTCCCGGCCTCGGCGCCCGCACGCTGTCGGAATGCCTGTCGCTGCAGGTGAATGCGTTGCCGGCCGATACGCCGGGGCGCGAAGTGGCTCGGCAAATCGTCGAGCATCATCTGGAACGGCTCGCTCGCCGCGAACAGGCTGAACTGCAGAAGCAGATCGGCTGCAGCGCGGAAGAACTGCGCATTGCCTGCGCTCTGGTGCGCAAGCTCGATCCGAAGCCGGGCAACTCCTACGGCCGCACCGAAGACAACTACGTGGTGCCGGATGTGATCGTGCGCCAGGTGCGCAACAAATGGGTCGTGGCGATCAATCCGGCCGTGCAGCCGCGCGCGCGGATCCATCGCATGTACGCAGAGCTGTTCGCGCAATCGGCCGGTGCAAGCCGCTCGCCGCTCGCACAGCAACTGCAGGAAGCGCGCTGGCTGATCCGTAACGCGCAACAACGTTTCGATACGATTCAACGCGTGGCGGAATGCATCGTCGCGCATCAGAAGGCCTTCTTCCAGTACGGCGAAATCGCACTCAAGCCCATGGTTTTGCGCGATGTCGCCGATGAACTCGGACTGCACGAATCCACCATCTCGCGGGCCACGGGCAACAAATATATGGCCACGCCGCGCGGCATTTTCGAGTTCAAGCATTTCTTCCCTCGCGAACTCGGCACCGAAAGCGGTGGCACCTGTTCCGCCGCCGCCGTGCGTGCGTTGCTCAAGGAAATGATCGCCGCGGAAAACACCCGTGATCCGCTTTCGGATGTGACGCTCGCCAAGATGCTCGCGGATCAGGGCGTGCTGGTCGCGCGCCGCACAGTGGCCAAATACCGGCATCTGATGAAGGTGCCTCCGGCGGAATTGCGCCGCCAGGTTTGAGCGCCACGCCCCGCCGTAAGGGGTTGGGTTGAAGCGCCACGCGAGGCCAAGGCTTCGCGTGGCGTTTTTTCGTATCTGGACGTTTCATGCGTGCCCCTTTACATTGGCGAGTCCATGGGCAACGGGGCAGGGTAATGAAGTACTCGAATCTGGTCGAGCGTTTGCAGGGCAGGCGCACGTCCGCGTGGGAAATTCACCGGGTCGCACAACAGGCGGCGGCCAATGGTGAGGACGTTATCGTCCTGAGCGTTGGCGACCCGGATTTCGCGACGCCGGCGCCGATCGTCGAGCGCGCGGTCGAGGCCTTGCGCGGCGGCGATACGCACTACAGCGCTGTATCCGGACGTGAACCGGTGCGCGCGGCGATTGCCGAAGAACACGCGCGCATAACCGGCTGCGCCGTGAGCGCCGCCAATGTGATCCTGACCGCGGGTGCGCAGAACGGCGTGTTCGCGGCATCGCTGTGCCTGCTGGAAGCGGGCGACGAGGTGATCGTCCCCGAGCCCATGTATCTGACCTACGAGGCCTGCGTGCGCGCGGCCGGCGCCACGCTCGTCACGGTGCCGGTCGATCGGGCGCGGGCATTTCATGTCGATTGCGACGCGCTCGAGGCGGCCGTCACGTCGCGCACCAAAGCCATCTTCTTCGCCACGCCGTGCAATCCGACCGGCGTGGTGATGCCGCGCGCCGATCTCGAACGGATCGCGCGGCTCGCGTGCCGGCATGATCTGTGGGTGCTGTCCGACGAGGTCTACGCCGAGCTGACTTTCGAGCGGGAACACGTGAGTATTGCGGCGCTGCCCGGCATGGCCGAGCGCACCGTGACGCTCGGCAGTCTGTCGAAATCGCATGCCATGGCCGGCTGGCGCGTAGGCTGGGCGATCGGGCCGGCGGAACTGATCGAGCATATGGGGCGGCTCGCCCTCGCCATGCTGTATGGCTTGCCCGGATTCATCCAGCAGGCGGCGTTGACGGCCTTGCAGAACAAAGCGCGGATCGCCGCCGAGATGCGGGAGATTTATCGCCGCCGGCGCGACGTGGTGTTCGAGCGCTTACAGCGCGTGCCGGGTTTGCGCTGCGTGTTGCCCGAAGCCGGCATGTTCATGATGGTCGACGTGAGCGGCACCGGCCTCGATACGGTCGACTTCACCTGGCAGCTGTTTCACGCGCAAGGCGTGTCGGTGCTCGACGCGAGCGCCTTCGGAGAGACCGCGAATGGTTTCGTGCGGCTGGGCTTCGTTGTCGACGAAGCGTGCTTGATCGATGCCTGCGAGCGGATTGCCGCTTTCGTCCGCACATTGCCGGTCCGTTGAGCCTTTCTACAGCGTTTCGGTTGCTTTTCGAATCACGTAACGAAGCGATGCGTCTTGGGAGGAATGGGTGTCCTCGGCAGTTTTCGATTGACGCCGCCAAAGGCCGCGTCAAAAATCGAGCGCCGACTTCGTCTTAAGCTAGGACATTCCGGACGCCGGCGCATATCGACTCACTGTCGGGAACCCCATGGGCCTTCGCTTCACCCTCTCGTTACGCCGATCCCTCATGGCAGGGTCGATGGCGGCCGCTCTCGTGGCGATGGCGCTCGTGCTCGTCATGCTCGCCGCATTCAGCACGGTGTGTGCGGCGGCTGAACCGGACGCATCACCGGATGCGGCCGCGAGCGCGGAAACCGCGGCGTCCGCGCCAGGCGCACAGGACTCGCCGAACTCGCCGCGCGTTGTGAGCGGCAAGCCGAAACAACGCGGCGAGCCGAACGCCCAACCGGTCGGCGATTCGCATGCGGGCGCGGTGCGCGCCACTCGCCAGCCACGCGCGATTGAAACGACTCAGAGCGACGTGTCGGCCAGTACGGCGCAGCGCAATGCGAAAGCGGAGTCGGCGCCGATTCCCGTGCCGCCGGAAACCGCGTCGGTGACGCAGCATTCCATCCGGCTCGACGGCCGCAAGATCGACTACACGGCCACCGCCGGCAATCTGCTACTGCGCGACAAGACCGGACAGGCCAACGCGAGCGTGTTCTATGTCGCCTACACCGTCGCCAGCAAAACACCGGCAACGCGGCCGGTCACGTTTCTCTTCAACGGCGGACCGGGCGCCGGCAGCGTATTTCTGATGATCGGCTCGTTCGGGCCGAAGCGCGCGCGTACCGCGAGTCCCGCCATCACGCCACCCGCGCCGTACACGCTCGCCGACAATCCCGACAGCCTGCTCGACACCACCGACCTGGTATTTATCGATGCGGTCGGCGCCGGTCTGTCGAGGGTGGTCGGCCACGGCACGGGCAAAGACTTCTGGGGCGTGGATAAAGACCTGGACGCGTTTTCGCAATTCATCGACCGATACCTGACGGTAAACCAGCGCTGGAATTCGCCGAAATATCTGCTCGGCGAATCGTATGGCACCGCGCGCGCCGCGATGCTGGCGTATCAGTTGGGGCAGGACAATATCGCGCTCAATGGCGTGATCCTGATGTCGTCCGTGCTCGATTCCGCCGCATTCTCGGCGGGCGCCGACTTCAGGAGCGAAAGCTATCTGCCGAGCTTCGCGGCCATTGCGTGGTATCACGACAAGATCGTGCCGAAGCCGGCCAGTCTGCCGGCCTTTCTCGACGAAGCCCGTACGTTCGCGCGCGGGCCGTATGCGCAAGCGCTCGCGCAAGGCGACGCGCTGCCCGACGCCGAGCGCGATGCGATCGCCGCGCGTGTCGCGCAGTTCACGGGGCTCGACGCCGCCTATGTGAAGCGTAGCCGCCTGCGTCTTTATCCGTCGCGTTATCGCACAGAACTGCTGCGCGACGAGGCGCGCAGCGTCGGCCGGTACGACGCGCGCTTCGAAGGAATCGACTTCGACAGCGTGTCCGAGCGTCCCGATTACGATGCTTCGGTGAGCAGCGTGTCGAGTGCCTTCGACGCGGCCCTGCACCAGCATTTCGCTCAGGACCTGCACTTTACGCCGGCCGACCGTTACCGCGTCTTCAACGACGAAGCGCTGACGCAATGGGACTGGAAGCATCGCGAATGGTGGGGTGAACATTTGCCGGTGCCCTATGCGGCGGGCGATCTGGCCGAAGCGATGCGGCAAAATCCCCAGTTGCGTGTGATGTCGCTGAACGGCTATTTCGATCTGGCCACACCGTTTTACGCAACCGAATACGCGCTCGCGCATCTGGGCGTGGACGGGCCGCTGCGCGCCAACGTGCGAATCGCCTACTATCCGACCGGCCACATGATCTACCTCGACGACGCGGCGTTGCATACGCTCAAACGTGATCTGGCGAGTTTCTATGCGGCGGGAGCGCGCTGAGTTTCGCGGCAACCCTCGGGACGCGGCCGGCGCGTCTTTCGCCCGCGATTGGCCTGCGCCGTTGAACGGTATAATCCGTTCGACGCCGCGCGGTGCTTCAATCCTTGCATCGAACCGCGCCCAGGCGGTTGTCCACCGCCTGAAAATCCGCCTGATCAACCGGCTTCACTCATCGCTGCCTATGCCATTCCTCCCGATCCAGTCCTTCACGCGCAAACGTCTGTCCGACGTGGTGTCCGACCAGATCAAGCAACTGATTTCGGACGGCACGCTAATGCCCGGCGACCGGCTGCCGGCCGAACGCGACCTCGCCACGCAGCTCGGCGTGTCGCGACCTTCGTTGCGGGAAGCGCTGATCAGGCTGGAAGCGGACGGCTACATCGAAACCTCGGGGCGGGGCGGTTTTACGGTGGTCGACGTGACGGCGCCGATCATCTCCAAGCCGCTTGCCGAGTTGCTGCTGCAAAATCCGCGAACCAGTGCCGATATTCTGGAGCTGCGCCAGGGGCTCGAATCGATTTCGACGGTGTATGCCGCGCAACGCGCCACGGCCGCCGACCTGAAAAAGATCAGCGCGGCGTTCGAGGCATTGAAGGCCGGCTCGCTGTCGCAGGACCGTGTGAACCTTGCCGAACTCGACGCCGCGTTTCACCTCGCGATTGCCGACTCCACGCACAACATCGCGCTCGCGCACGTGATGCACGGCATCCATACGCTGATTCGCGAGGGCATGCGCCAATACCATCGGCTGATCGATTACGACGATGCGATGGAAAAACAGTTGATGAGCCAGCACCAGGCCATCTACGACGCCGTCATGTCGCGCGACGCGCAGAAGGCCCGCAAGGCGGCTGAGCGTCATCTGGCCTATGTGCGCGAGATGTACAAGGAAGACGCGGCCAAGCCTTCGTCGAGTACGATTGCGTGATTGCCTGAGTGCCTGAATGCCCCGCGCGGCGAGCCCGACCGGGCCGCAGCGTGCGCCTCCTTTGTCCTGCGATTGACACCCTCGGTCAACTTCCTTATATTCTTGGTCAGACCAACCATACCAGTCTTACAAAAGCGCCGTAATCTCCGCTGGTCGGCCTCCTTGCCGCGCAAACTGTCGCGACGACTTACTCGTGCGCCGCCACGATTCCGCAGTAGAGTAGATAACTCGCCGGCTGCCGCTTTTCTTTTCAATGAGCTTATGAAAGTCGCCCTGTTTATCCCCTGCTTCATCGACGCGTTTTATCCCGAAGTGGGGATCGCCACGCTCGAACTGCTCGAACGTTTCGGTATCGAGGTCGACTATCCGCAGGAGCAGACCTGCTGCGGCCAGCCGATGGCCAATAGCGGCGCGCATGCCGAGGCAGCCGGCGCCGAGCGTGTGTTCGCGCGCAACTTCGCCGGCTACGACTACATCGTCGGGCCGTCGGCGAGCTGCATTCATCACGTGCGCGAGCATCTAACGGCGCTAGAGCAGACCGACGAAGTGAAAAAGGTCCGCGCGAACGCCTACGAACTCGTCGAGTTTCTGCACGACGTGGTCGGCGCACGTGAATTTCCGTGGGCCGAGTTTCCGCATCGCGTGGGTCTGCACAATAGCTGCAGCGCCTTGCGGCATCTGAAGGAAGCATCGATTTCGGAAGTGGCGGGCACGCTGTTTTCGAAGCCGCGCACCCTGCTCGAAGGCGTGAAGGGCATCGAGTTCGTCAAGCCGGCGCGGCCCGACGAATGCTGCGGTTTCGGCGGCACGTTCTCCGTCACGGAAGAGCCGGTGTCGGTACGTATGGGACAGGACAAGGTGCGCGATCATCTGAACGCGGGCGCCGAGTACATCGTCTCGGGCGACATGTCGTGCCTGATGCACCAGCAGGGCTGCGCGGAACGCATGAAAGCCGACGCGCGCTTCATTCATATCGCGCAGGTCCTCAACGGAGCACGCGCATGAGCAACCGGATCGATCACGCGAAAGCGGCGGGCGCTTTCATCAGCAAGACAGAGCACGTTGCGTTTCACGACAAACGCCTGTGGGATTTGCGCGAGAAGCGCGATGCGCAGGCGCACGGCATTGCCGAGTGGGAGACGATGCGCGAACTGGCATCGGGTATCAAGGAACACACGCTCTCCAATCTGTCCACGTATCTCGAACAGTTCGCGGCGGCCGCCGAGGCGAACGGCGTAACAGTGCATTGGGCCTCTACCGCAGAAGAGCACAACGCGCTCGTGCACCGGATCATGTCGGAGCGTGGCATGACCACGCTCGTTAAAAGCAAGTCGATGCTCACCGACGAATGCAAGATGCGCGAGTACCTGGAGCCGCGCGGCATCACGGTGATGGAAACGGATCTGGGCGAACGGATCCAGCAGCTCGATCATCAGGATCCGAGCCATATGGTGGTGCCGGCGGTCCACAAATTGCGCGCCGACGTGGCCGAGCTGTTCGGCCGCACCATCGGCACCGATCCGAAGAACAGCGATATCCACTATCTCGCCGAAAGCCAGCGGATGAACACGCGGCCGTACTTCGTGCGCGAGAAAACGGCCGGCATGACCGGCTGCAATTTCGCGGTGGCGGAGACCGGCACGGTGGTGGTGTGCACGAACGAAGGCAATGCGGACCTCTCTGCAAACGTGCCGCCGTTGCATATCGCGTCGATCGGTATCGAGAAGCTGATTCCGAAGGTGTCGGACCTCGGCGTGTTTGTCCGCATGCTGTCGCGCAGCGCGCTCGGCTCGCCGATCACGCAGTACACATCGCATTTCCGCGCGCCGCGTCCGGGCACGGAGATGCATTTCATCCTCGTCGATCACGGCCGCTCGGAGCGGCTCGCGATGGAAGACTTCTGGTATTCGCTCAAATGCATTCGCTGCGGCGCCTGCATGAATACGTGTCCGGTTTACCGGCGCAGCGGCGGGCTGTCGTATGGCGGCACGTACTCTGGGCCGATCGGCGCGATCATCAATCCGACCTTCGATCTGAAGCGTTACAGCGCCTTGCCGTTCGCCTCGACGCTCAATGGCAGTTGCACCAACGTGTGCCCGGTGAAGATCAATATTCACGAGCAGATCTACAAATGGCGCACGGTGATCGCCGAGCATCACGAAGTGCCGTTCGTGAAGCAGGAAGTGTTGAAGATGGCAGGGCGGCTGCTCGCGAGTCCGACCTTGTATCGCGCGACGGTGTCGTCGATGAGCAGCGCGCTGCGGCGCTTGCCGAATTTCGTGTTGTACAACCCGCTCAATATCTGGGGCAAGCAACGCGAGTTGCCGGAGGCGCCGAAGCTGACCTTCCACGCCTGGTACAAGAAGAATCGTGGAACTGACCATGACAACGCGTGACGCTTTTCTGGCAAAGGTGCGGCAGGCGCAGCCGGCGGCGCGGCCGCGGCCCGACGTGCCGCTGTTCAACCCCGTGGGTGGCGATCTGCGCGCGCGCTTTACGGCGGCGCTGCAGGCCATGGGCGGCGTGTGCGTCGACGGCACGACGGCGAGCGACGTGGGCGGCCTGATTCGCGAGCGGTTCGGTGCCGAGGCATCCATCGCCTCGGCAACCCAGGAAGTGCAGGGCACGCGCACGCTCACCGCCGACACGGAACCTGCTTCGCTGCAGGACATCGACGTCGGCGTGGTGCGGGCTCGCTTCGGCGTCGCCGAAACCGGCTCGGTATGGTTTAGCGAACGCGAGTATGTGGTCAACGCGCTCGGCTACATCGTGCAGCATCTGGTCGTGCTGCTCGACCCGGCGCAACTGCTCGACGGCTTGCAGGACGTATACCGGCGCGATGATTTCCGCGCTGCCCGTTATGCGGCGCTCGTCACCGGACCTTCGGCGACGGCGGATATCGAAGGCGTGCTGATTCGCGGCGCGCAAGGCGTGCGTTCGTTGACGGTGGTGTGGCTGGCGGCGGAGTAAAAACGCCAACGCCGCGGCGTGATCGAATGGCACAATGCCGGCATCCCATTCGATAAGCCACCCATTCTGCTGACATGGAACTCCGGCATCTCCGATACTTCGTCGCCGTTGCCGAGCACGCGAGCGTGCGCGGCGCATCCGAGCAGCTCCACGTCACCCAGCCGGCGATTTCCCGGCAAATCCAGGATCTCGAAGAAACGTTGGGTGTCGCGCTGTTCGAGCGCACGCCGCGCGGCCTGAAGCTGACGCTGGCAGGCGAAGCCTATCTGCGTGAAGCGCGCGGCATTCTGCAGCAGGTCGAGTCGGCGGCGCGTGTCGCGCAACGAATCGCGGCGGGCGTGTCCGGACACGTGCGGATCGGCTTCGTTGAAAACGCGGTTTGGGGCGGGCTTGTGCCGAACGCGCTGCAAGCGTTCCAGCAGGCGGCGCCGCAAGTCGGCATCGAACTCACGCCGATGAACACGCCGGAGCAACTGGACGCGATCACTCAGGGCACGCTCGACGGCGGTTTCGTCTATCACTTCGGCGCGTTGCCCGAGCAGATCACCAGTTTGCCGTTGCTCGAAAACGGCGTGGTGCTGGCGGCGCCGGCCGCGTGGTCGTTCGGCCGCCGCAAGTCGGTGCGCGCGGCGCAGCTGGCCGGCAAACCCTTCATCACGTTTCCACGGCATGTTTATCCCGCTTACTACGACCGCTTGATTGGCGCATGCGAGCGCGCCGGTTTGACGCTCGACGTCGTGCAGGAAGTTTCGACGGAAGCCGCGATTCTCTCGCTGGTGTCCGCCGGCGTGGGCGCGGCGATCGTCAACTCGGCCAATCGCGACCGGCCGCCGGCGCTGGTGCAATTCCTCAACCTGGCCGATCTGTCGATCGCGCTGCCGCTGCATTTCGCGTGTCACGAGCAGCACCGCAATCCCGCGCTCGCGCAATTCATCGCCTTGCTCAAGGCGCAACGGTAACGTCCGGACGCGCCGTACCCCGATGCCTTTAAAGCATCGGCTTCCCTAAAAATCGGCATTGGCGCTGGTTTTTTGCCTCGACGATATTGATTGCATGGCCTCGCGCCGTCGTCCAACGACGGTATTCCGGCTTACTTTCTTATCGGGAGACAACCATGCCGTCCACACCATCGCTGATTTCCACCGACATCGACTACGAACGCCCCGGCCTGCAGAACGGCACGTTACGCGTGCCGTATTCGCACGACCGCTCCGCATACGGCCACATTCCGGTGCCGATTACCGTGCTCAACGGCGGTGACGGTCCCACGGTGCTGCTGACGGGCGGCAATCACGGCGATGAATACGAAGGTCCCGTCGCACTGATGAAGCTGGTTCAGCGCATGCCGTCGATGACGGTCAAGGGCCGCCTGATCGTCGTGCCGGCGCTGAATTTCCCGGCGTTCATCAACGGCTCGCGCACCTCGCCGATCGATCGCGGCAATCTGAACCGCGTTTTTCCGGGCGCACGCAACGGCAACCTCACCGAGATGATCGCGCATTATGCGGATACCGAACTATTTCCGCGTGCCGACGTGGTGATCGATCTGCACGCGGGCGGTGCTTCGTTCGATCATCTGCCGGCGTTGCTCGCGGCGCCGCCCGGGGACCCGTCGCGTCGCGCCGAATACCGCCGGCTCGTCCAGGCATTCGCCGCGCCGCACACCATGCTCATGGATCTGCTCGGCGAGGACCGCACGTATGGCGCGGCCGTCGAGCGGCACGGCAAGCTGTTCCTGTGCGGTGAATTCGGTGGCTATGCGGCCTGTAATGCCGATGGCGTAGCGATCGTCGAGGATGGTTTGCGGCGCGTGCTGCACACGCTCGGTGTCACGCCTGACGATAATCCTCCCGCGCCGCGACACGACACGCGCTGGTTGAAAGTGGATGGCGCGCGGCACTATGTGTTCGCCTCGCGGGCGGGCGTGGCCGAACCCGTGTTCGCGCTCGGCGACCGGGTCGAGAAGGACCAGTTGGCCGCGCGGGTATTCGATCCGTATGCGCCGTGGAGCGCACCACAGGAACTCCGCTTTGCCGGCAACGGCGTGGTGGTATGCAAGCGTTCGTTTGCGCGCGTCGAAGCGGGCGACTGTCTCGCCGTGCTGGCTGCGGATGCGCATTGGCAGTGACGCGCTTCGTCGAAGGGAAGCAAGCCATTTCTTCGCAGTGCCCAGCCGGAGATTCGCCATGAATGCAGTCACCACCGTGTCCGATTCGAACGACGCCGACACGCGTCGTGGGCACACTTACGTTGTCGTTCTGTTCTTTGTCTGCTTTGCGTTTTCGTATCTCGACCGCCAGATCGTGAGCATTCTCGTGCAACCGATCAAGGAAACGCTGGCGCTCACCGATACGCAAATCGGCTTGCTGCAAGGGTTTTCGTTCACTCTGTGTTACGCGACGGCGGGCGTGTTCATTGCGCGGCTGATCGACCGTTCCAATCGCGTGCGTCTGATCGCGGTTTGCGTGGCGATCTGGGCCGTCTCCACCGCGTTGTGCGGTTTCGCGCACAACTTTGCCGAACTGCTGGCCGCGCGTGCGGGGACGGCGATTGCGGAAGCGGGCTTGAGTCCGGCGGCGCTGTCGATTTTCAGCGATCTGTATCCGCCGCGCAAAGTCACGCGGGCAAGCAGCGTGTTCATGCTGGGACCGTATATCGGCGGAGGCGTGGCCTTGTTCGGCGGCGGCATGCTGCTCGGTGCGCTCGAACATGGCGCGGGCGCCGCGTGGCTCGCGGGTATCGGTTTAAACGGTTGGCAGGCCGTGTTCGTCGCGGTCGGCTTGCCGGGGCTGGCACTGGCGGCAATCGTCGCGTTATCGGTGCGGGAA
This sequence comes from Paraburkholderia sp. RL17-383-BIF-A, assembly GCF_046028015.1. Taxonomy (NCBI): domain Bacteria; kingdom Pseudomonadati; phylum Pseudomonadota; class Betaproteobacteria; order Burkholderiales; family Burkholderiaceae; genus Paraburkholderia; species Paraburkholderia sp. RL17-383-BIF-A. The sequence goes on from NZ_JARESR010000018.1 coordinate 46,019, forward strand.
CCACAACGGCGCGGCTTGTCCTCCACGCTTCATACAACAGCCGAAGGGTCGGCCACGCACGACGTCGTTTCGACTGCAAAGGCTTCTGCGCAAGTCTTCGCGGACAAAGCCGCTCACGACAGTACGCCGCCGCTGAAAGACGTGCTGCGCGAACTGTTCGTGAAGAACCGCTTCTGCTTGCCGTACTTCGGCGCGTATGTCGCGCTGATCACGCTGTTCTACTCGCATGCGGCATGGTTTCCGACGCTGCTGATCCGTCATTTTCATCTGACGCCGCGTGCCGTCGGACAGATGGCGGCGCCGGCCTACATGTTCGGCGGCATCCTCGGGGTGGTGAGTGCGGGTTTGCTCGCCGGCCGCGTCAGCGATGCCGCGGCGGTGCGCAAAGTGCTGGCGTTGTCCGGGTTGGCGGCTGCGTTGCTGGTGCCGGCCGCTATTGCGATGCCGCTCGTTGGCGACGCGCACGTCGCCGTGGTGCTGTATGGCGCGTGCGCGTTCGCGGCGAGTGTGGCGATGGCGTTGGCGCCTGTGCCGATCCAGATCGCGATTCCGAATCGCATGCGCGGACGCTCGATCGCGTTGCTGGTGTTTCTGACCAATGCGATCAGTGGCGGGCTGGGACCGTTCGCGGTCGGCTTCATCAACGAGCGGCTTGGCGGGCACAGCGCGGGTTTGGGTGTGGCACTGGCTTGCGTGGGCGGCATGGCGGCCGCGTTCAGCGCGCTGCTGTACGGCGCGGCGGCACGCCGCACGCCGGCGAGAACGTTCTCGTGACGTTGTTTTCATGGCGATGCCTGCAAAGCATCGCGATGCGCAGAAAACGGCATTGGCCGGCATGCGCTAGATTTGCGATAGTGAAGCCATTGGCCGCTGCAGCGCCACGTAACCGCTACTTAAGCGCTACGTAAGCGCTACATAAGCGCTCAGGTTGCTGCCGCCGCACTTTCACGGAGTCACACCATGCCGACCGAGGTTCTTACGCACCGCGTAGGGGATGCACGCATTACCCGCGTCAGCGAAACCTGTTTTCCGTTAGCGCCGGCGGTGCTTTATCCAGACTGGGCATCCTCCGCGGCGGAAGAATTGAGCCGGCGTGTGTCGGCGGAGAGTCTCGACCTCGAACGCAACGAGGTGAAACTGAGCGTGCACACCTGGGTCGTGCAGATGGACGGCCTGACCGTGCTGATCGACACCGGTATCGGCAATTTCAAGGAGCGGCCGTTCAGCAAGCTGTTTCATCGACTGAACAACCCGTATCTGGAGCGCCTCGTCGAGGTGGGCGTCTTGCCGGCGGAGGTGGACGAGGTGCTGCTCACGCATTTGCATGCGGACCACGTGGGCTGGAATACGCAGTGGATCGACGGCCGGTGGCAGCCGACCTTCCCGAATGCGACATACGTGTTCCCGCAAGCGGAGCAGGATTTCTTCGCGACTCCAGCGGGGGATAGCCGCCGCATGGTTTTCGAGGACAGCGTCGTGCCGGTGATCGAATCCGGGCAGGCCGCGACGATTCCCGCCGAGGGCGGCGCGTGGCGCGAGGGCATTGTGTTTCATCCGACGCCCGGGCATAGCGCCGGTCATATGTCGATTTCGATCCGCTCGCGCGGCGAGGAAGCGATCTTCACCGGCGATGTGATGCACAACCCCGTCCAGGTCTACCGTCCCGAATGGAACTCGACGTTCTGCCTCGATGCGGCGCCGGCGCGAAACTCGCGGCACTGGCTGCTCAACTATGCGGCCGATCACGATGCGACGCTCTTCACCGCGCATTTTCCGCAGACATCGGCGGGGCGCGTGAGAAGGGGCAGGGACGGATTCGAATGGCAGTACGTTCACGCCGCATCCTGACGTTGTATTGAGCCAATCTGGACGGCGCCTTCACGGATTTTGCTATCATCACTGTATAAACATACAGGTTTCGTGAAAGTCCCGTGGCAACACCTGCCTCTCCCTACGCTCTCTACTATCTGCTGAACTTCGAGCGCGCCCTCGCCTGGCTCGCGCAGCGCTACGACGACCTGTTCGACGCGCAGGAGCACGCGTTTCTGCGTGAGTTCGCCGCGTTGCCGCAGACTTCGCGCGCGCTGCTGGTTCGCATGCTGATGCGTAAAGGCACGCTGTTCCGCGCGAGCCGCCTGTCTTACGAAGAGATCGGTTGCCCATTGCAGGCAGCGGCGCCGATCGCCGCGCTCGGCTGGGTCGACACCGAGCCGGGCCTGACGCTCGACGATCTGTTCGCGCTCACCACGCGTGCCGGGCTAATGGAAGTTTTCGCGGACACCATTGCGTTGATTCCCGGCGCGAGGAGCTTGCGCAAACCGGAATTGCTGGAAACCCTGCGCCCGTTTTACCGTGGCGAGCGCGACGAGGAAAGCGCCGCGGCGCGCCCGCTCTCCGCTTGGCACGCTCAAGCTGCGGATTGCGTGCTTCACGTTGCAATCGCGCCGCTTTGCGAGCGTCTGCGTCTGATGTTCTTCGGCAATTTGCAGCAGGAGTGGTCGGAGTTCGTGCTGGCCGACCTCGGTGTGTTCCAGTACGAGAAGGTGGCGTTCGCGCCTTCGTCGCGTGCGTTCCAGCAGCGCGCGGACGTCGACGTCTATCTCGCCTTGCACGCGTGCCGCGAAGCGCTCGAATGCCTGCCGGGCGGCGACGCGGATGCAGCCGTTATCGAAGAACTCGTCGCGGCCGTCGGCGAAATCGAAACCTCGAATCCCTGGCTTGAAACGCGGCGCGCGAAACTGCTGTTCCGCATTGGCCACCTGTGCGAGCGTCGGCAGAACTGGACGGCCGCGCTCGCCGTTTATGAGCGTTGCGGCTGGCCGGGCGCACGCCATCGGCGCATGCGCGTGCTCGAACGCAGCGAGCGTTTCGACGATGCCTACGCGTTGCTCTCGCAAGCCGCCCAGGCACCCGAGAGCGAAGAGGAAGCGCAACGCATTGCGCGCATGCTGCCGCGTTTGCAGCGCAAGCGCGGCGTGCCGGTTGCGCGCACGAGTGCGGCGCGTCCGGTCGAGCGCGGCACGCTGGTGCTGCCGCAGCCCGCGGCGCCAATGGCGGTCGAATATGTCGTCCGCGATCATTTGACGTGCGAGGCCGCGCCGGTCCACTACGTCGAGAACGCCCTGATCAATTCGCTGTTCGGGTTGCTGTGTTGGGAGCCGGTCTTTGCGGCGCTGCCTGGCGCGTTCTTTCATCCGTTCCAGCGCGGTCCGGCCGATCTGCACGCGCCGGATTTCCATGCGCGCCGCGCGGAACAGTTCGCCGCGTGTCTCGCGCAACTCGACAGCGGCGTTTATCGCGAGACGATCTGGCGGCATCTGCACAGCAAGGCGGGGCTGCAATCGCCGTTCGTGTTCTGGGGGCTGCTCTCGCCGGAACTCGTCGCGCTGGCGCTCGATTGTCTGCCCGCCGCGCATCTGAAACTGTGGTTCGAGCGCTTGCTGGGAGATATTCGCGGCAATCGTTCCGGGTTGCCTGATCTGATCCGCTTCTGGCCGGACGAGCGACGCTACGAGTTGATCGAAGTAAAGGGCCCCGGCGACCGCTTGCAGGACAACCAGATCCGCTGGCTCGCGTACTGCGCGCAGCACGGCATGCCGGTGCGCGTGCTCGACGTGCGCTGGGCCGATGAAGTCGTCGCAGTACAGACTGACGCGGCTGCAGGCACTGCGGGGGTGGCCGCAGAGGTCGCGGCCGAGGTCAATCGCGAGGCTGCCACGGAGATCGCCACCGGAGTTTCCACTGCGGTCACCGCCGAGATCACCGTCGCAATGGCCGCCGCGGTCTCCACCGAGGCCACCGCCGAAATCACCGGCAACGCCAGCACCACCGTCAACGTCGAAGCCAGCCGCCACACCAAAACCGAGGCCGCCGCATGACGTACGTCGTCGCCGTGCGGGCAATGTGCGAGTTCACCGCGAGGCGCGGCGATCTGGACCTGCGCTTTACACCGGCGCCGACCTCGCTCGAAGGAATGGCGGGCCACGTGACGGTTGCCGGGCGGCGCGCAAGTGGCTACGAAACCGAAATCACGCTGACCGCTACGCATCGCGGCCTGACCGTGCGCGGTCGCGCGGACGGCTACGACCCGGCGGCGAACCGGCTGGAAGAGATCAAGACGCATCGCGGCGACCTCGAACGCATGCCCGCCAATCACCGCACCCTGCATTGGGCGCAGGCGCTCGTCTACGGTCATTTGCTTTGCCGCGCGCGCGGGCTCGCCGGGCTGACGGTGGCGCTGGTGTACTTCGACATCGGCACTCAGAAGGAGGTGCTGCTGACGCAAACGCATACCGCGCGCGATCTGGAGATTTTCTTCGTCGAGCAATGCGAGCGTTTTCTCGATTGGGTCGTGCAGGAAGAGGCGCATCGGGCCGCACGCAATGCCGCGCTCAATGCGTTGCAGTTTCCACACGGGCAGTTTCGCAGCGGCCAGCGCGAGCTGGCGGTGTCGGTTTATCGCTCGGCACGCGACGGCAAGCCTTTGATGGCGCAGGCGCCCACCGGCATCGGCAAGACGCTTGCAACGATCTTTCCGCTACTCAAGGCGTGTGCGTCGGACCAGATCGACCGGGTGTTTTTTCTGACCGCCAAGACGCCAGGCCGCGCGCTCGCGCTGGACGCGATCGAAACGCTCCATCGCGGCGCCGGGCACTTGCCGTTGAGAACCCTCGAACTCGTCGCGCGCGACAAGGCCTGCGAGCATCCCGACAAAGCCTGCAACGGCGATTCGTGTCCGCTCGCGCGCGGCTTCTACGACCGGCTCGACGCAGCCCGCAGCACGGCGCTGGCAGGCTTGCGCCTCACGCGCGCGGCGGTGCGCGATGCGGCACTCGCGCACGAAATCTGTCCGTACTATCTGGCGCAGGAACTCGCGCGCTGGGCCGACGTGGTGGTCGGCGACTACAACTACTACTACGACAGCAGCGCCATGCTGTACGCGCTCACGCAGATCAACCAGTGGCGCGTGGGCGTGCTGGTGGACGAGGCGCACAATCTGCTCGACCGTGCCCGCCGCATGTACACCGCGTCGCTCGATCAGGCGGCATTCCGGCTCGCGCGCAAAACCGCGCCGGCCACATTGCGCAAGCCGCTTGAACGGCTGCAGCGTGAGTGGAGCGCCGTCAAGCGCGCGCAGAGTGCGAGCTATCAGGTCTACACGGAAGTCCCTGGCAAACTGCTCTCCGCCGCGCAAAATCTGATCGGCGCCGTCACGGATCAACTGGCGGAAGCGCCGCTTTCCATCGACGAAGCAGCGCTGCGGTTTTTCTTCGACACCATGCATTTCGTCGCGCTCGCCGAGCAGTTCGGCGAGCATTCGATTTTCGACATCACGCTCGCCACGGATCGTTATGCGCCGCGCGACAAGAGCAGTGCCACGCTTTGCGTGCGCAACGTGATCCCGGCGCCGTTTCTCGCGCCGCGCTACGCGGCCGCGCGCAGTACGGTGATGTTCTCCGGCACGCTCAATCCGCATCATTTTTATCGCGACACGCTGGGGCTGCCCGAAGCGACCCAATGGCTCGATGTCGAAGGGCCGTTTCGCGCGGAGCAGTTGCAGGTGCGCGTGGCCGGCAACGTGTCGACGCGCTGGCGCGACCGCGAGCGCTCACTCATCCCGATCGTCGATCTGATTGCGAAGCAATATGCGGCGCAGCCGGGCAATTATCTGGGCTTTCTGAGCAGCTTCGAGTATTTGCAGCGCGTGGTCGCGTTGATGCGCGAGCGGCATCCCGGCTTGCCGGTGTGGGCGCAGGAACCCGGCATGGACGAAGCGGCGCGCGACGCATTTCTGGCGCGCTTTCGGACCATGAACGAAGGCGTGGGCTTCGCGGTGCTTGGCGGCGCGTTTTCGGAAGGCGTCGATCTGGTCGGGGAGCAGTTGATCGGCGCGTTCATCGCCACCCTCGGTTTGCCGCAGATGAACGAGATCAACGAGCAGATGCGCCGCACGATGGAAGCGAAGTTCGGCAACGGATACGACTACATGTATCTGTACCCCGGGTTGCAGAAGGTGGTGCAGGCGGCCGGGCGCGTGATTCGCACGGAGCAGGACCAGGGCGTGGTGCATCTGATCGACGACCGGTATCGGCGGCCTGAAGTGAAGCGGTTGCTGCCGCGCTGGTGGGACGTGCAATAGCGCCCGAGATGGCAGTTTTTTGGGTGCGCCTTTTTGCCTCCTGGCAATCGGCCTGCGTAGCGCCGCCGGCGCCGTGGCGGCATGGCGTCACGATTCACGCTTGTGGCAGCAACGATGTGGCGTGGGGACTGTGATGCATCGGCGCCGGTCGAACTTAACGGTCGGCTCACCGCAGCGCCCCTCGAACTCAACGGCCGGCTCACCGCACCGCTGATACCCGGCGCTTCGCTACACCGCTGATACCCGGCCCTTCGCTACGTGCCTACGAAGCCGCCGGCCACGGCCTCCACTTCACTCATGCGGAGAGCTTGAACCAGGATTGGCTGGCGTCCCTGGGCCGCCGGCCGGCTTAGGGTCGACGGGCAACTGGTCCTCCACCGGCGCGTCGGCTTGCTGGGCCGCGGCCGAAGACGGCGCGTCGGCGCGCGGTTCGTCCCTGGCGACTTCGCTGCGTGCCGTGTCGAGCGTTTCGTCAGCGTCGATCTTCGCCGGCACGCTTTCCGGATCCCACGTCAACAGATTGCGCTGCGGGTTCGCGATCGCGATGCCGCGTTCGCGGAACTGGTCGAGAATGCGGCGGTTGAATTCGCGCTGCACGCCCCAGCGCGCGCTGTCGCGGCACTGAATCTGGCCGGCTAGCGTAATGGCCGAGCCGTCCAGCGCATCGACGCCCCAGAAGCTGAAGTCCGACAGGATGCCGTCCTTGAAATTGTCGTCCTCGCGCAAGGCGGCGCCGATTTCCTTCAGCGTGCCAATGGCGAGATCCACATCCTGGCCGAACACGATATTGACCTTCACCGCGGCGTTGCCGATACCCCGGTTGGTGTTGTTCACCGTCGACACCGAACTGAACGGCACGGTGTAGAGCGAGCCGTCGCCGCCGCGCAGCCGCACCGTGCGGATCGACAGATATTCGACGGTGCCCGACACGCCCGCGAGCGTGACCCAGTCGCCCACCTGCATCGCGTTTTCCATCAACAGGAAAATGCCCGTGATGAAATCCTGCACCAGCTTCTGCGAGCCGAATCCGAGCGCCACGCCGAAGATGCTGGCGCCCGCCAGCAGCGGCCCGATATTCACGCCGAGTTCGCTCAGGCCGGTGAGCACCACCACCAGCGCGATGGCGCAGAAGAGCGCGCTGCGCAGCATCGGCAGCAGGGTGCGCAAGCGTGCGGCGCGCACGAGATCGCCGCTCGTGGTCCAGCGGTCCAGCCGCTGTTCGACCGACACGTTCACGCTTTCCCACACCAACAGCGCGACGACGGCCGCCACGCCGATCGTGATAATCGCCGACGCGAGCCGGTGCCCGATCGTGCCGGCGCGAAACAGTTCGCCCACGTGCACGCCCCATACCTGCAACAGCGCAAGCGCGGTCACGATGCCGATGATCCACGCCACCAGGCGGCGCACCAGCGGGTAATAGCGATACGCATGCTGATGCACGAGCGACCTGGCCGTGTCGTCCTGCACATGGAAGAGCCGGGCCAGCGCGCCGAACAGCACGATCGACACGACCCGCGCGCCCACCAGCACCGCGAGCGAAATGCCGCCGAGATGGAGCAGCGTCTGATAGCCGTTCTGCACGTCGAGCGCCCAGATGAACCACAGCGCCATCACGACGAATACCGCGAACCAGGCCCAGACTTCGGCGAAGACGTTGCCGGCCATCTCCAGCGATTTGCGTGCGGCAACGCCCTTGCGGATCAGTTCGCCGACCGGCGCCGCGCATTGCAGCAGCAGGATCGAGACCATGATGTGGCCGGCGAGCGCGACCACTTTCATCAGCGCGAGATGCGCCGCGTCGTTCAGACCGAGCGACACGGCAATCTCCGCGATTGCCGAACCGGCGCCCACCACGCTGACGATCCGCACGATCCAGCGCTGCACGAAGTCGGCCCACGCATCACTCATACGCAGCAGGCGCAGACGCGGCGCGGCCGGTTGCAGGAAGAACCCGCCGACGATCACGATCACGCGGCACAGCACGTAGATATCGATCAACGAATCGAGCGCGCGGTCTTGCGGCGAGCCGTCATCGGCGAAGATCGACATCAGCGCGCTTGCCGCGCTGACGAACACCACGAGCGGCAACAGCCGCAGCGCCAGAGTGAGGAGCGCGCGCGGCAGGCGTTGCAGCAGCGTCCAGTGATGTTTGGCGTTCTGCTTGCCTTTGGCTTCCGTGAGCTTGCCGTTGGCCGCGGTGGCCGCGGATGTGCCAGCCGGCACGGCGGCCGCTTTCGCTTGCGCTGCCGTCACCGGCGAGGGCGGCGAAACGGGCAGCGGCGGCGCGGCGTTCGGCGCGTCGGCGGGTTGGGGCGCAACGTCCACCGGCAGGTCGGCTTGCGGAGCGTCGTCTGCGTCGCCCAGTTCACGGCGCGCCGCCAGCGCCTTGTAAGCGCGGCGCAACAGGCGGCGCGCGAGCCATTCGAGTCCGAGCGCGGGGATCAGCGCGGCCAGCAGCGACCAGGCGACCTGGCCCAGGACGGCGCGTGCGTGCGGGTTGGTCGATTGCCACTGCCACCAGGCGCGCACCGAGGCGACATCGAGCAGCGCGCCGACCGAACTGCGTACCGACGTGCCGAAGCGGACGGCCCAATGCGCGCCCTGACGTGCCAGTTGCGAGGCAAGTCCGTTCGACTTGAATGCCGCCGGCACGAGGGCGGCGGCGCCGCTTGCCGCAGCGGGTGCCGACGCGGCCGTAGGTGCCGAAGCGGGCGGCGCGCTCAACGCGCCGGCGGCGGCGATCGCCTGCAACGTATCGGCAACCTGCGCGCGGCGCTTGGGGTCATTGAGGACGGCGAGCGCCTGACGAGCCTGTTCGGGCGTCAGCGTCACCCCAGGACTGGACGCTGACGAGGCGGGTGCGGCGGAGGCTGCCGCGGCAAAGACCGGTGAAGCGCCGAGCGTGAGAAGAACGAAAAACCAGGCTTGGAGTAGTTTGCGCATAAGGTGAAAGCGGGGGACGGATGCGGATGGCTGTGCCGATATCGACGGATGGGATCGGCTGCGTGACCAAGAACCGACATGGGTCCGGTCTCACAAGTTCCTCGGACAGCCGTCGCATAGGATGCAGGAAATTCCGAAAGGCCGTCGCGATGGCACCTTGGGCTAGCAAAAAACCGGCCTGTCAGGCAGCGCCGACCTCCTGCATCCCGGCCGCGGTGCTCGGGCATTCCCCCCTCGCCGTAAAGCGCTGCGTGATTGCAATCACGCAGCGTCAACTGCCGCCGTGTAGACCGGCGGCACGCCCAAGGTGCCCGCCACGACTTCCGTGAAAGTCCGCTCTTCGCGCAGGATAAAGCGCTTCGTTTGGGCCAGCCTGAAATTATCGCGTGCCTCGGAATCGGCGCGCAATCTCGCCCGATATGCTTCGTAGGCCGCGAGGCTCTCGAATGCGATCAAGCCCCATGCAATGTCGTTGGTGCCTTCGTGCGGCAGGAAGTAGCCGACCAGATGGCCGCCGCAACGCGGAATAATGCGGCCCCAGTTGCGGGCGTATTCGTCGAAGGCATCGCGCTGGAAGGGATCGATCTGATAGCGGATGAAGCAGGTTATCGCCATGTGCAAGCTCCCGGTTGGTCGAGGATCGTGGTTTGAAGCACCATGACCGCAGTATGGAGGGCGCCGTGCGGCGATGTTTCAGTGCGGGCTGAACTATGGATGGCTGGCCGTGCGTGTGCCGTGTGTGTGCCTTGTATGCGCCCTGAATCAGGCGCTGCGCCTCTAAAGCCGTCGTTGCGGGCTGATCGTCAAAGCCGCCAGCGCCGCGCCGGCCAGCGCGCACAACGCCGACACCAGTGCCACCGCGCGTAATGCCGCGCCGAGCGCGTCTGCCTGGGCACGAGCCAGATCCGGTTGAACTCGTGCCGATTCCTGCTGGCTCTGGGCCGCATCGCGAGCGGCTTCGGCTTGCTTCTGTGTCCCTGCTGCCCGTGCCCCGTCCGACTTTCCGTCCGGCGTACCGTCCCCAGCGGCCGGCGACGCAGCGTCCGCACCTATCCCCACTCGCGCCAGGCTCGTTGCCGCGCGCGCCGCCTGCGGCACATGCAGTGCGTCGAGTTGCGCCTCGAGCGCCGCATCGTGCGACCACACGAACACGATGCCCAGCACCGCGATCGCCAGCAGGCTCGCCACCCGCGCCACCGCGTTGTTGATGCCCGACGCCACGCCCGTGCGCGCGGCGGACACCGAGGTCATCACCGTTGTCGTGAGCGGCGCTACGGTGATGGTCATGCCGAGTCCAAGCACGGCCAGCCCGGGAAGAAAGCCGCGCCAGTACTCGCCGCGCACCCACGGCAACGCGAGCATCGCGAAGCCGGCCGCGGCGACGGCCGGTCCCGTGCTCAGCAACGCCCGCGCGCCAAAGCGGCTCGTCAGGCCGCCGGTAAACCGCGACAGCAAGCCAATGGTCACCGGCACTGGCAACAACGCCGCGCCCGCCTGGGTCGCGCTGTAACCATAGGCGCGGATCAGCGTGAACGGCAGGAAGAACAGCGCGCCGCCCAACCCGAAGTAGACCAGCAGCGTGACGAGATTGGCGCCGACGAAGTCGCGCGAACGAAACACGTCGAGCGGCACCATCGGATTGCGGCTTCTCGCTTCGAGCGCGACGAAAGCGATCAGCACCAGCAGGCCGCCGAGTATCGACGCCAGCACCCAGCGGTCGCCAAAGCCGCGCGCCGAAGCGAGGGTCAGGCCGTAGGTCAAGGCGGCGAGCCCGGCGGTGGCCGTAGCCGCGCCCGGCCAGTCGAGCCGGGCCGATACGTGTTCGGCGCGGCTGGAGGCGGGGTGGGAGAGGGAGGCGGCATCGGCGGACGCGCGTACGGGCGGATCTTCATCGTCTTGCCGGCTGTTCGGCACGGCGATGACCGCCAGCGCGACGGTCGCGCAGGCAATCGGCACGTTCAGGAAGAAAATGGCCCGCCACGAAAACGCATCCACGAGCCAGCCGCCCGCCACCGGTCCGAGCGCCGAGGTGATGGCGCCGACGCCGGCCCAGGTGCCGATCGCCTGGCCGCGCGCCTTGTCGTCGAACACCGCGCCGATGATGGCGAGGCTGCTCGGCACCAGCAGCGCCGCGCCCATGCCTTGCACGGCGCGCGCGGCGATCAGGGCGGCGGCGCTTGGCGCGAGGCCGCAGCCGATCGACGCCAGCGTGAAGAGGCCGATTCCCGCGATGAACACGGTGCGCCGTCCGAGCTTGTCGCCGAGCGAACCGCCCACCAGCACCAGCGCGCCGAGAAACAGCAGATAGGCGTCCACGACCCACTGGATCGCCGCCACGCTGGCGTGCAGTTCGCTCTGGATGGACGGCAACGCGACATTGACCACGGAACCGTCGATGAAGGCCATGCTCGAGCCGAGAATGGTCGCGGCCAGCGCGAGTTTTTTCCGCCGGCAAGGGTGGACGAGACTAAGCGCTTGTGTGCGGATGACGAGCGCATCGCACGGGCTGGCCTGAGCCGGCAGGACGGACGAGGTTCGGCGCTCGAGCGCCGGTGCGTGCTGGTCGGCCAAGTTCGCTCCCGGATGGATGAACGGCCTTCAGCATAGCAATGCCGGCGTGTCGGCGAAAGGAGCGGAGGCTGCCGCGCGATTTCACGCCGATCGGGTCATGGCGCGCGGCGAGGCGCGACTCGGTCCCGCAGAACAGAGCGAAGCACGCCCAGCGCAGAAGCCAGGCGGCCGGATCTCACACGCTCACACCAGCGAAGGCGCCCTCCGCTCCGGCTCGCCGTCGGCATCCGCGCCGCCGCCCGCATTCGCGGCGCGCCCGGTCGCCACGTCCTGGTGCAACCGGTTGGCGTGCATCAGCCGGTACAACGTGGCTCGTGAAATGCCGAGTTCGGCCGCGGCTTCGGACAGCTTGTAGCCATGCCGTTGCAGAGCGTGCTCGATGGCGTCTTTCTCGGCCTTGCTGCGGATCTCCGCCAGCGTCACGGCCGGGCCATTTTCGGCTTCCGGCAAGCCCAGATCGCTGGCCGTGATGAAGCGGCCCTCGCTCATCACCACGGCGCGGCGCACGCAATTGATCAGTTCGCGCACATTGCCCGGCCACGGATAGTTCGACATGGCGACGATCGCGTCGCTCGACAGCCCGCGCAGTTTGCGCGCTCCGTCCTGCTTGTACATGCTGAGTGCATAGTTGGCGAGCAGCTTGATGTCGCCGCCGCGCTCGCGCAACGGCGGTTCGACGAGCCGCAGCACGCATAGACGGTGATACAGGTCGGAGCGGAAGCGCCCGTCTTCGACTGCTTTGTCCAGATCGACGTGAGTCGCCGAAATGACCCGGACATCGACGTTGATCGGGCCATTGCCGCCCAGCCGTTCGATCGTGCCTTCCTGCAGGAAACGCAACAGGACCGCCTGGCATTCATGCGGCATATCGCCGATTTCATCGAGAAAGAGGGTGCCTTCATGAGCGCTCTCGATCCGGCCGATCTTGCGCTGGAGCGCGCCGGTAAAGGCGCCGCGTTCGTGGCCGAACAATTCGGCTTGCAGCAGGCTCGGCGGAATCGCCGCGCAATTGATCGCGACGAAGGTGCGGCCGGCGCGGGGTGAGCGTTCATGAATCGCCCGGGCGGTCAGCTCTTTGCCGGTGCCCGACTCGCCGGCGACGAACACCGGTGCGTCGGTCACGCCGCATTTGTCGATGCGCCGGTACAACTGCTGCATGGCCTCGCATTGTCCGACCATGCCGTGGCGGCCGAGCGACGGCTCCGGCGCGACTTCCACATGCCGCAGGCTCGACAGGCCATGCGCGTGGCCCAGCGCGAACACGAGCCGCTCGTTCAGCCACGGGCGCGTCACGAAATCGAAGCAGTAATCGAGAATGAAACGGCTGACCAGTTCGTTTTCCGCCTGCCCCGGCGCGATCTGGGCGACCCAGTTGGTTTCGACGCGCCGCATGCAGGACGCGAGCGCAGACAGATGTTGGGATGTGCAGTCGAGCGGCAGTTCGACGAGGCCGACTTTGATATTGCCGCGCTCGATCATGCGTTCGGCGACGGCCGTGCTCTTGGCATGCACCGCTTGCCAGCCGGAAGCCGCCAGGAAAGCGGCGAGTTTCTGGTCCGGCGAATTCGACACGTAAAGAACGGTGCGTTCCGTGTCGACAGGCGTGCAAGTCGTATTCATGTTACCCCCGGTTCGATGCTGCTCTCAGGACTGCTCTGCGACGTACTCGACAGACCGGCAGGATGCCGGCTTCCGGCCAACTGAGCTAACCGGTCCGTTTGCGCGGGTCCGGTTAGGGATTGCGCCCCGCCGCCGAGGGATTCTGCTGTCCGCAGCCGGGCGGTGACGGATTCACGGTAGTGGCAATTTCGGGGGCATGGAGCAGGCGGCGCGAGCCGCGATTTGCTACACACCGGACGGGCGGCGCAACAGTGTTCACCGTTGTAACCGCCAGATGATCTCTTCCCCGAATTACACCAGCTGTTTCTTACCTCGTTGGCCTGGTACAAGCGCTCTAGCGGCGCATGGGCTTAACGATAAGCGAAACCGCTTTCCAGCGCCATACAAACAAGTCTGAAGTAAGAAAGGTTTTTTGCATCATCTCACTCGTCCTGACCGTTCAAAAACCGGTGGTCAAGGGCTCCTATGCGCGGAGTCCAACACAGCGTTGCAATTCGCTTTGCCACGGATGAGGAATCGCACCGTCGTTCGAGATTAAGCGTGTCTCATGCCTGCGACACATCGGGCAGCCTGCTTTGCGTACCGATAGGGTTCCGAAGGAACGGCACATTTGACCGGAATGCGACGCGGCCCGCGGTCCCATGCGGGATATGGGAGCGCCGCGCAAGCAGACGGGTCGGTACATCCATACCGGAGCGCGCGGCGGCCGCGATAAGCACGTGTCGGATTCGAATCAATGCGTGCCGTGAAGGGTGCCCACCAACAGTGCGCCACAGCGAAACTCACGGTGGCTTAAGGGTTTGAAGGTGCCTGGCATAGCCGTTGCAATAAGCACTTCACAGGGAATGCGTTGCCGCCCGGTCCATATGGCGGGGAAACCAGATAAAAAAAAGCCGGCGGCAAGCATGGAGACTTCGTAGGCGCGGCCGGGGAAGCCAATGCGTCCTACGAAGGGCGGCGGGGCCACTAAAAAAACGGATGTCAGAAGAAGAGCGGGGCGAATGATCGGTACACCTGACCGGTCATCCGCGAGCGGAGGAAGTAAAACGTCGACCTCGCAAAACAACAGATATCGCCGCCGGAAGGTTGAAAAGCGATACACGGAACAGCGCAAACAAGAGCGTACACAACAGCGGCATATACAACCGCGGCGCATACAACAGCGAAATAGCAGCGACGGGGCAGCGCGCGGTCAAGGACCAACCGGGCGCGACGAGGCGGGGAGGAACGGCCAGAGTCTCCATAGAGAGGCGCAGGTTACGAGGTGGACCGGGCGCCGTGTCCGCGAGTTCGCGGACACGGCTCACCTGGACACGGCCTTGAAATAAGACATATTTTTCGGGGGTTGTCATGACCATACATTTCAAGCGCGCCGGCGCGGCACAACCGGCGCATGAAGGCACCGCGCGTTCGGCCGGCGCCACTTATCAACGCCACCTGGCCGCGCCGCGCGCCGTGTTCGCCGCGCCGCCGGCCGATCTGCTGACGCTGGTCATTGCCGAAGCAATCAAGCGTAAGGCGCAGGCGGAGATCCAGCGCGAGGCGTTGCGCGACGCGATGTATGAGATGCCGGCATCTCCGGACCGATACCACGATCGCGGGGCGGACATTCGCCCCTCGGATTCCGACGAATAATCAGAACATAGACCGTTGTCGCGGTGGCCACGGCAACCGGACGGCGGCTGAGCGGCGGAGAGCCGGCATGATCGACATCTTCCTGATTTCATCCAGCATGGAGCGCGCGCCGCAAATCGTCGCGCGTCTCGAGGCAAGCGGCGTGGCTTACCGGCTGCGCACCGCTCACGGTTCGGCCCGGCAGGTGCGCGCGCACGCCCGTGCGGTCCGCAGCGCCGAGCTGCTGATCGTCGACGATGTCGATCTGAGCGCGCGTGACCTGGACGGCATCGAGGAGGCGCTTGCCTGCACGCCGGCGCTGCATTGCGTGCTGATGACGCCGGCGCCATCCACGGCATTGCTGGGCGTGGCGATGCGTGTCGGCGTGCGGCACGTCCTGTCGTGGCCGCTCGACGCCGACGAGCTCACCACCATCCTGATCCAGGTCGAGGCGCGAAAAAACGCGAGCGGACGCCGCGCCGGACGTGTCGTCTCGCTGGCTTCGAGCAAAGGCGGCAGCGGCACGACGCTGATTGCCGTCAATCTCGCCTATTCGCTCGCCGCGCTGAGCAACCGGCGTGTGCTGCTGATCGACCTGAGTCAGCAATTCGGCGACGCCAGCCTGCTCATGGCCGACAAACCGCCGCCCACCACGCTTGCCGATCTCTGCTCCCAAGTGGAGCGCCTCGACGCCGCGCTGCTCGAATCATGCGTGATGCATGTCCACGCAAATCTCGATGTGCTGGCGGGCGCAGGCGATCCGCTCAAGGCCGCCGAACTGCTGCCGGCCCAGTTGGCGCGGATTCTCGCACTGGTGCGCGAGCGTTACGACGCGGTGTTGATCGACATTGGCCAGAGCCTCAATCCGCTCACGATCCATGCGCTCGACCACAGCGATGTGATCTGCATGGTGGTGCGCCAGAACCTGCTGTACCTGCACGGCGGGCGCCGCATGCTCGATATTTTCAGGGAACTGGGTTATCCGGCGAGCAAGGTGCGGGTCGTGGTGAATCAATACGACAAGAATGCCCAGATCAACCTGCCGAAGCTCGAACAGACGCTCGGCGCAAAGGTGGCGCATCAGCTTCCGCGCGACGAAAAACAGGCCAACGAGGCGCTCAGCCGCGGCGTGCCGCTGGTGACGTCGGCTAAAGACAGTACGCTCGCGCAAGGCATCAGCCTGCTGGCGGACATGCTCTGGCCGTCCAGCGCCGAGCGCCGCAAAGGCGTGCTCGGCCGGCTGTTCGCGTCGCGGCCGAATACGCCGCCGCAGCTCAAGCCGGGGCATTGAACTCCACGGGTCAAGCGCGATCTGCTACGTGTTAGCAGGGAATTCGCACGCGCGTGGCATGATCCTGAGTGGAAGGACGCACCGGGTGAAAGTCCGGCCCGCCCGATCCGCCCGATCACTCTCGAGAGCGCCACCGTGAGCGCCGCATCGACCATGCAAAACGAGTTCAACGGTCTCAACGATATCGCGTCGATCCTGTCCAATCCGATTCTCAACACGGATTCGTACAAGGCGTCGCATTTCCTGCAATATCCGCCCGAAGCGTCGGCGATGTTCTCGTACATCGAATCGCGCGGCGGGCGCTACGACCGCACGCTGTTCTTCGGTCTGCAGATGCTGATCAAGGAGTACTTGTGCCGCCCGGTCACACCGGCCATGATCGATCAGGCCAAGGCATTCTTCACGACGCACGGCGAGCCGTTCAACGAAGCCGGCTGGCGCCACATCGTCGAACACTACGGCGGCTATCTGCCGGTGCGCATTCGCGCGGTGCCGGAAGGCTCGGTCGTGCCGACGCACAACGTGCTCGTCACGGTCGAGTGCGACGATCCGCAAGTGTTCTGGCTGGCTTCGTATCTGGAAACCATGCTGCTGCGCGTGTGGTATCCGATTACGGTGGCGACGCAAAGCTGGCATCTACGTAAAACGATCCGCGACTATCTGCTCAGGAGCAGTGACGACCTCACGCAATTGCCGTTCAAGCTGCACGACTTCGGCGCGCGCGGGGTGTCGAGCGCGGAGTCGGCGGCGATTGGCGGCGCGGCGCACCTCGTCAGTTTCATGGGCTCGGATACCGTGCTCGGCGTGGTCGCGGCGAACCACTACTACAACGAGGCGATGGCGGCGTTTTCCGTGCCGGCGGCAGAGCACAGCACGATCACCTCATGGGGACGCGAACGGGAGACCGATGCGTTTCGCAACATGATCGCGCAGTTCGGCAAGCCGGGCGCGATCGTTTCGGTGGTGTCCGATTCCTACGATCTGTTCGCCGCGTTGCATGCCTGGGGTACGGAATTGAAGCAGACGGTGCTCGACTCCGGTGGCATGCTCGTGATCCGGCCCGACTCCGGCGATCCGCGCACGATCGTCCTGCAAACCATGCAGGCCCTGGAGGCGTCGTTCGGTTCGTCGGTGAACGGCAAAGGCCGGCGCGTGCTCGGCAACGTGCGCGTGATTCAGGGCGACGGCGTGAATCCCGACTCGATCGAAGCGATCCTCGCCGCCATCGACGAAGCCGGTTTCGCGGCGGACAACATCGTGTTCGGCATGGGCGGCGCGCTGTTGCAGCAGATCAACCGCGACACGCAGCGCTTCGCGATGAAATGCTCCGCGATCCGTTTAGGCGATGAGTGGCACGACGTGCTCAAGGACCCGGTCACGGACGCTGGAAAGCGTTCGATGAAAGGGCGGCTCACCCTGCTGGTGAATCGCCATACCGGCGAGTATCGAACCGCGACGCTACCCATTGAGTGGAACGAAGGCACGGTCGAGGGCGATTGGGAAGAGGCGCTGGTGACGGTGTTCGATTCCGGCAAGTTGCTGATCGACATGTCGCTGGCCGAGATCAGGAGCCGGGCTCACGCGCACGAAGCCTGACGCGAGCCGCTCGCTTGCCAGACCGCAACGCCTGAAGCGCGGAAGTCGACCCTGCATGGCGCGCCTTCGCGCAGGCGGGTATCTTCATTGGCCATGTCGAACCGGACGCCGGCAATATTCACGCGGACATAACGCTCACCGCGCCGCAATTCGACCGCGTCGATCACACCGGCATGCATGCCGGCGTCCGTCACGTGAATGGCGTGCGACGACACGCGCCACATGACCCGCTCGCCGGCGTCGAGCGCGAGCCCGCTGTCACCCGTGCCGATTACGAAGCCCGGAGCGATCTCCACGTGTGCCGATGCGCTCATCACCCCTTCGCCGACGTTGTGCAAGCCGAGCAGGGCGGCCACCCGCATCGACGCCGGCCGCTCGAACACGGCGTCGATCGGACCCGCTTGCAACACGCGGCCCTGTTCGACGACCAGCACTTCGTCAGCCAGCAAAGCGGCTTCATCCGGATCGTGCGTGACGATGATCGTCACCGCCGCGATCTCGCGCTGCAAGGCGCGCAACGATTGCTGCAAGCGGCGCCGCCGCGGCGTATCCAGCGCGGCGAACGGCTCGTCGAACAGCAGCAGTTCGCTATGCCGGGTCAGCGCGCGCGCAAGCGCGACCCGCTGGCGCTGGCCGAACGACAATTGATGCGGCAGGCGCGCGACCAGTTGCGCGAGACCGAGATGATCGAGCCAGTAACGCGCGCTGGCGGGATCGGCATCGACGGGGAAGGCCAGTTGCCGCGCTACCGTCATATGCGGAAACAGGCCGTAGTCTTGCGGCATATAACCGATCTGCCGACGCTCGGGCGGCAGCGTGTCCAATTGCGTCGTGCCGAGCATCACGTTGCTCGACGCGTTGGACTCGAGCCCCGCAATCAGCCGCAGCGCCAGTGACTTGCCAGAGCCGGACGGCCCGATGATCGCAAGACGCCGCGTGAGCGGCGTCCATGCAATGTCGAGATCGAACGCGCCGAGGCGGCGCCGCAAATGGAAGGCGAGGCGCAGGTCCGTGGTGTCGGCGCGGCTCGCGGTCAGGTCCGTGCCGGGTTCGAGCGCGTCGTCGCCATTTTCGGTCTGTGGGAGTGCGCGCTTCTGCCGAAGGCTGTAAATCGACAATGCCGCGCAGACGATCGCGATGCCAAGCGTGGGCAGCAGCAAGGGCATCATCGCCGGAAGGCCCTGGCCGCCGAATACGACATATGTATAGACCGGCAGCGAATACGGGTGATAGGCGACCATCACGGTCGCGCCGAATTCGCCGAACGCGCGCAGCCACGCGAGCGCGAGTCCCGCGCGAATCGCCGGCCAGGCCACCGGCAACATGACCCGGAAAAATCGGCTGGCGGCGTGATGGCCAAGTGTCGCGGCCACGTCGTCGAGTACCGGATCGACGGCGGCGAACGCGGATTTGGCGGCGATGATCAGGAACGGCGCGGCGACGAAAACTTCCGCGAGCACGATGCCTGCGAACGAATCGGTCAGCATGCCGTGAGTCAATTGACCGACCCAGCTATACGGGCCGAGCAGAAACAGCAGCAGCACGCCGCTGGTGAGCGGCGGCAACGCCAGCGGCAACTGCACGAAAAAACCGAGCAGCGCCACCTTGCGCGAATTCGAGCGCGCCAGAAAATAGCCGAGCGGCACGCCGCCCAGCAAAATCGCGAGCGAGGCCACGCTCGCGCTCGCGGCCGAAACACCGACTGCGGACCACGTGGCGCGCCAGTCGACGTTTGCCCAATCCGCCGCGCCGAGCTGCGGCACACTCGCGATAAACGGAGCGCACAGATAGATGGCCAGCAGCGCGGCCAGCCATAGTAACGGACGCGCAGCGGTGCGTTTCACCGCGCTTACCGCGTGGCGGCGTCGATCACGGCTTGCAGCGAGGGCGGCATGGCCTGCAGGTTGCCGCTCACGGTCGGTTTGATGACGTCCACGCCATGCTGCTTCAGCAACTCGCGTCCTGTTGCGCTCAACAGGAAGTCGGCGAAGCTGCTCGCGCCTTCACGGTTCGGCGCGTCGCTGAGAATCGTCAGCGTGTAGCTGGCCTTGGCCTGCAATTCGGGCGCCGGGCGGAGCGCCGGAATCTTCAGGTCGGATGTTTCGGTGGAATAGAAAAAGCCGGCGTCGAGCTGGCCGGATTGCAGGCGGCCAACCAGCGTTTCCTCAGGCAAGACCTGCTCCGGGTTCTCCGCTGCGCCAAGCGTCTTTTGCACGAGGTCCGGCTGATGGTAGAGCTCGGCCGCCCTGTTCATCATCTCGACGGTGAATGCGCCTTTGGGGTCGAGCTTCGGATCGGTCCGGCCGATGCGGATGCCCGGCTCCTGCAGCACCTGGTCCCAGCGTTTGGTCTTGAACTGCGCGGCGAACCGGCTCTGCGGGTTATAGCCGATCATCAACGGCGATTCGGCGAAGTTCACATACCACGTAACGTGATCGCCGTTCGCCGCGCCCATCAGACTGTCATTCACCTTGGGGCTCGCGCTGATAAACACGTCGCCGCGACGCAGCTTGCCCTTGATCTCATTGGCGATCTTGTTCGAGCCCGCTGCGTAGCCGCGGAAATGCTGGCCGGTGGCCTTCTCGAATGCCGGGCCGATGCTGCGCTCCATCAGATTGACGAGCGAGCCGGCGTACAGCACGTTGACCGTGTTGTCCTGCGCCAACGCGGGCGTCGCGGCCACGATGCCGGTGACAGCCACGAGTGGAGCAACGAGAGAAGCGAACAGCTTGCGAATCATGCGACGACCCTGAAACTTTATTAAGAGCGCTATATTACGACGTCGGCACGTTGTATGGCTTGCAGCCCCCACTGATTGCCTCGTTTGAACGGCATCGTCGCCGGGTTGTCCGGATTGTGAAGACTACGGACACTGTTTCCCAGGCCTCCGCTGACGGCTATCCGGCCAGGTGGCAGCACCAGGCGGTTCGTGTATGCTTTCGCGCATGGCCGACACCCCCAAAACCAAATCCGCACCCGCGGCAAAAAAAGCCGCGAAGGCGCGCCCCGAAGTGCGCTTCAGAATGCGCATTCGCAGCGCAGACGCGGTCGCTCTCGGGCCGGGCAAAGTCGACCTGCTCGAAGCCGTGCGCGAATTCGGCTCGATCTCGGCGGCGGCGCGCAGTCTCGGTATGTCGTACCGGCGCGCGTGGCTCCTGATCGACGAGCTGAACCGTTCGCTCAAGTCGCCTGCCACGCATTCGGAGCAGGGCGGGCAAAGCGGCGGCGGCTGCACGCTGACTTCCGTTGGCGAAACCATCATTCGCCTGTATCGCGACGTCGAAGTCGAGGCGCAGCGAAGTTGCGCGAAACAGATTGCCGAGCTGACCCGGTTGATCCGCTCCTGAACGGTTGAGTCTTTCAGGCGTTGCTAGCCGTGTCGCAGGCAAAAAGCCGAAGACGGCGGATTGGCGAGTCGCGCGAGATTCTCGGGGTTCAGGCGGCCCATCAATTCGACAAAGCTCGCCACGCTCGCCGTACGTAGCGGGCGATAGTCGATCTGGTGGCGCTCGCACACGCGTTTGAGCGTATTCATCGAATCGTGATCGACGCAGTCAACCGGAAACACCACAAGATCCGCTCCCGGCAATGCCGCGGCAAGCAGGCCTTTGCGGTCTTCCACGCCGCCGTCGTGCACGACCAGATCGCCGCCGGCCGCTTCCACCAGCCGCTTGAGCGCGGCGTTGGAGCCTGGCCTTCCGCCCACATACACGATCCGTTTGCCGCGTACGCTGTCGAGGCTCGCCGCGCGCGCGCCCGGTCCACTCGCTGCGTTGGCGGTCGCGTGCTCGAGGGCGTCGCATTCGCTCTGGACCAGCTTGAGCAGCGTCAGCGTTTGATCATAGCGTTTGCGTAGCGCAAGCGCCGCGTCCTGTTCCTGGAGCACCCGTTGTTCCGCAGCCTCGCGACGGTTCGTATGCAGCGCGACACGCTGATCGGCATCGACCAGTTTGTCGCGTAGCCGGTGTATCTCGGCTTCGAGACCCGCGGTGTCGGCTGGTATCTGACGGGGTGTCCGTGCTGTGAGCCGGGCGATCTGTTCATCGAGCGCGGCAAGCGACGCGTCGTGTTGCAGGCTGAGTTCCTGCATGCGGCGCTGCTGCCGTTCGATTTTGTCTCTCAAGGCGGCGTTTTCCTCTTCGAGCGCGACCAGCCTGCGAATGTCCGCGCGATTGGCGGCGCCCACCAGATGCGACAGCATGTGCAAGTCGCCGAACGCCTTCTGGCGCACGGGCATGGTTGCACAGGGATGCGTCATCAACGCCCAATAGGCCGGTGGGATGTCGCCGCTTTTCAGCGCTTCATCCCAGCGATCGAGCAGGTCCGCGTCGTTCGTGGCCTTGTCGAAGCGGCGGATCGCGCCGGCATAGTGGTCGTCGAGCAGCTTGTGGAGCGCTTTGGCGGCCGCACCGCCTTCGATCGCGAGTTGGACCGCCGCGTGATGAATCTCCAGATCGCTCGCGTCGTGGCGATCGAGTCCCGTGAATTTGGGCACCAGCTTGCGCAATTCGTGCGTGCCGAGACACGTGCCGATGATCGAACAATGCAGATGGCTGTCGAGTTCGCCGAGGCGCGCGCGCCGTTTGGTATTCGGGAGCGACACCTTGCCGGGCGTGCAGCACGGATCGGTGCCGCGCATGCCGGTCACGGCAAGCTCGTCGCCGGAGAGTTTCAGACGCGTGGGCTGGGCGAGGCGAAACGGGGGCGTGTGCATGGGAATCTCGAATCCGGTTTGGTGTCAGGCGGATTGAAAGTGCGTGCAGAGCGCGTCGCGCACTTTCGCTGCGCGAGCGTGGGTACCGATATATTCAGAAAGATATAGCGGTGGGCGAGAGAAAGCGTTCATCTGTGGCAGTTGCGAATCAGTCGTTCGAGCGGGAGAGGGCGGGTTCGGCGGCGCGCAACTTGCGTCGGTCCACCGTGGCGTCTGTCGTGCCTGGGGCTGCGGCGCGTTTGCCGGCTGCCGGAGCCAGTTCGCCCGCCGCCCATGCGTGCTGGTCGAGCACATGCGCGACGCACAGGCCCACGAAGGCCGCATCGAGCCGTTCGAGTTCGGCGACCACCTTGCGTAGCGCCGCGAGGTCGTTGCTGAACGTGTCGGAAAAGATCGCGTCGCGCAACTGTTCGGCGCAGCGTGCTTCTTCGATCGTCGCTTTCAGATCGCGCAGACGCACGAACGCCGCGGCTTTCGCCTGCTCGGCGAGGACCGATAGCAACTGGTTCAACGAGTGCGAGCCGGACGTGCCGACCGAGGCGAAATTCCACTGCTCGTCGGTCAGCATAAGCACGAAGCGCTGCACGCTGCCGTAGAGGCGCCGGTAAGCGTCGACGACATCGCGGATCGACTCGGCGCGACCGCGCTCGGACGCCGACTTCACCGCCACGATGGTCGACGAAAGCTCGTTCGGCAAGCGCCCGAGGCGTCCTGCCGGGGCGGATGAAATGGATCGGCTGCGCACCGCTACTGACTCCTGCTTGCTTGTTTTGCTTCGTCGCGCGCGGCGGGGAGGCGCGATGAAAGACACGCCGCCACGCACCACGAAGCCTACCGTGATATTCGGCAGGATATAACGAAAAGCAAAAGGTGTGTTGAATAGACGCCGTTTCCCGATGCATTACGCCAGATTTGAATCGCGATCGGCGAATCGCGCGACCCCAACTCCGGTCCGCCTGTTCTCGCCAGCCGCCCTCTGTTCGGCACCGCGCTCTGCCGCGCAGCGTGGCGTCGAACTAATAGGCGTGCCGGGCCGCCCACGTGGGCCCGGTTTTCCGATATCGTGTGCTGCGTGTCCGTCGCCGAATTTTCGCCGGGCCGCTTTCCGGATCGCATTCACGACCGGGCAACGCAAAACGTCAAAACAATGAGCCATCCCAACACCGAACTGATCCAGCGTTTCTACACGGCGTTCCAGCAACGCGACGCCGAAACCATGGTGGCCTGTTATGCCGACGACGTCGTCTTCAGCGACCCGGCGTTCGGTGAGTTGCACGGCGACGAAGCGCGCGATATGTGGCGCATGCTGGTGGCGCGCGCGCAAGACTTCTCGCTGACGTTCGAAGGCGTCGAAGCGGACGACCGTCACGGCCGTGCGCACTGGGTGGCCAGTTACCTCTTCAGTCAGACGGGTCGTGCGGTGGTCAACCGCATCGACGCCCGGTTCGTGTTCCGCGACGGCCGTATCGTCGAACATCGCGACAGCTTCGATTTGTGGAGCTGGACCCGTCAGGCATTGGGCCTCAAGGGAACGCTGCTCGGCTGGTCGCCGCTCGTGCAGCGCGCCATCCGCGCCCAGGCGAGAAAGGGGCTCGACCTTTACCGGCGGCGGCAACGGCGCGCGTGAGCCGCGCGTCGCCTTCAGGCCGAGGGCGGCGCGCTTGCTATCATTCAGCCACGTGATGCTGTATTTCTTCAAGCGGACGAACGAGGAACGTTATGCCAGTAGTGGATGCCGCATGGGAAGAGTGGCTGAGCAGCAACGTGGCGCGCGGCTGCAGTCCGGATTCGATGATCGACGCCATGGTGCAGGCCAGTTTTGCCACCGAGGCCGCGCGTCTCGCCGTGCACAAAACCTTCGGTCTGAACCCGGCCAATCCCGCCTTTGCCGCGGCCGCCGCGACCGAGGCGGCGCTAGCCAAGGCCGCGCCGCAAACGTACCGGTACGACGATCCGCCCGTTGCGCGCGGCAACGTGATCCGGGCGTACGATCGTGACGTGCGCGTGCTGATGCGCTGCGAGCGGCCACAGGTGATCGTGTTCGGCGACGTGCTGTCGCCGGATGAGTGCGCCGAGATGATCGAACGCTCGCGGCATCGGCTGAAACGGTCCACCACTGTGAATCCGGACACCGGCAAGGAAGACGTGATCCGCAACCGCACCAGCGAAGGCATCTGGTATCAGCGCGGCGAAGATTCGTTTATCGAGCGGATGGACCGGCGCATTTCGAGTCTGATGAACTGGCCGGTCGAAAATGGCGAAGGGCTGCAGATTCTGCATTACGGCACGACCGGCGAATACCGCCCACATTTCGACTACTTTCCGCCGGATCAACCCGGCAGCGCGGTGCATACCGCGCAAGGCGGCCAGCGCGTGGCCACGCTGGTGATCTATCTGAACGACGTACCCGACGGCGGCGAAACGATCTTCCCGGAAGCGGGCATGTCGGTCGCGGCACAGCAGGGCGGCGCGGTGTATTTCCGCTATATGAACGGCCAGCGTCAACTCGATCCGTTGACCTTGCACGGCGGCGCGCCGGTGCTCGCCGGCGACAAATGGATCATGACGAAGTGGATGCGCGAACGTGCTTACGGCTAGCGCACGCGCACTCCGCGCAGCCGCCTGAGCGGCGCTAGCGGATTTGCTCGCCGGCCTGATTCGTTGTGGTGTGGTTCGCCCGCGCCGTGTTCAAGCTGTCTTGTAGACGTCGGGGTTATGCAACTCCATATAACGCTCCGGATTCGCCGGTGCCCGGAAGCCATGCGGCTCGTAGACGTGATGCGCGTCCGTCGTCACCAGCATGATTCTCCGCAAAGCCTGGAGCGAGGGGCTCGCGAATACGTGCTTCATCAATGCGGACGCATATCCCTTGCCGCGATAGGCCGGCAACACGAAGACATCGCACAGATACGCGAAGGTCGCTTCGTCCGTAATCAGGCGCGCGAACGCGATCTGCCGGCCTTCGATATAGCCGCCGAAACATAGCGAGCCCGCGACAGCCCGCTCGAACGTCTCGCGCGGCATGCCCTTGGCCCACGCGGTTTCCTGCGACAGGAACGTGTAGACCGTTTCCATCTCGAGATCGGCCTTGTTGCTCGAAATCGTCAACTCGTGTGTGTGCACTGTGTCTCTCCGCCTGTTTTGTCGAAGCGTGCCGCCGTCAACCTTTCGCCGGATCCTCGCTGCCGCGCGACCCGCCGCCTATGCTCTGGGCGGCATTGCGCGCGAGACCCATGTAACCGGTCACGGATACCAGTGTCACCACGCCCGCGAACAGGAACGCGAGGCGAAAATCGTCGAGTGTGAACAGGCGGCCGGTGGTCTCGCCGTTGAAGAAGGCTGCCGCGCGCAACGACACGGCGCCGAACGCGATGCCGAGGCCGATCGTCATCTGCGCCGCCGCGCTCCATAGCGTGCTGGCCGCGCTCATCTGCGGTTGGGCGACGTCGGCGTAGGCCAGCGTGGCGAGTGTCGAGAACTGCATCGAACGCGCCACGCCGTAGACGAATACGACGAACAGCACCAGCACGAGCGGCACGTTCGGCGTCAGCAACCCGCACGCGATGATGAACACACCGGCCACCGTCACGTCGACGATCGACACCATGCGGAAACCGTAACGCTGCAGGATGCGCGTGGTCAGCGCCTTCATGCCGAGATTGCCGAGCGCGCTCGCGAGCAGCAACAGCCCCGACTTGAACGCCGACAAGCCAAAGCCGACCTGGAAGAGCAGCGGCATCAGATAAGGCACCGCGCCGATGCCGATGCGCGTGAACGACCCCGTCACGACGGTCACGGAGAAGGTCGGGATCTTCAGCGTCGAGACATCGACGAGCGGATGGGGATGACGTTTCGCGTGCTGGAACGCCACCACGCCCATCAGCAGGCCACCGAGGATGATCGCGCCGGCGACCCACGGATTCTCGCCGGGCTGGCTCGCCAGTTCCGCGCCATAGAGAATCGCTGTCAGCGTTGCGCCGCTCAGGAGCAGGCCGACCACGTCGAGCGGCTTGCGTTCGGTGCCGCGCAGGTTCGGCACCAGCACGAGCGCGATCGCCATGGCCGCGAGGCCGAATGGCACGTTGAGCAGGAAAATCCAGCGCCACGACGCGTAGGTGGTGATGAAGCCGCCGATCGGCGGCCCGACCACGGGAGCTGCAATTGCCGGCCATGTAATGGTGGAAATCGCCTGCATCATGCGGCTTTTTTCGGTGCTGCGGACCACGATCAGGCGGCCCACCGGCACCATCATCGCGCCGCCCATGCCTTGCAGCAGACGCGCGGCGGTGAACTCCACGACGTTCTGCGAGAGACCGCACAACACGGAGGCTACGGTGAATATGCCGATCGCGCTGAAGAACACCGTGCGTGAGCCGCAGCGGTCGGCGACCCAGCCGCTTGCCGGAATGAAGATCGCCAGCGCCAGCATGTAGGCCGTCATGCCGAGGCTGAGACTGTTGGGACCCACGCCGAACGAGTGCGCCATCTGCGGCAGCGCAGTGGCGATCACGGTGGTGTCGAGGTACTCCATGAAGAAGGTGGCGGCGACGATATAGGGCAGCCAGCCGACATGCGCGTTGCGCGTATCCGTGCCGCTCATTGCGCTGTCTCCGCCGCGCTGCGTGCCGTGTCGTGCGAACGCCGGTGGGCGTCGATGCGGTGAGCGCGCCGGTGCGTTGGGCGCGATGGTTTGGCCTTCATGTTCTTGCGACTACCTTTCGAAAACGTGTTTCCGGCATCCGCGTGAGGCGGACGAGCGACGCGCGCGCAGCCGCGTTTGACGCGCCCGCGAAACCATCCTGGATGGCACGCGAGCGCCAGCCCTGAATCCTAACGCAATAAATGGCGCCACACCGAAGGTGAGGACGGTCGCCGCGCATCACGCAGGCGGCGCACGGGGCATGCCTGCAAGCCGGCCTGCGCCCCTCTACCGGAAACACTGCTTTCTATAAACCGCTCAGTCTTTCGCGGCGTACTCGCGGTCCAGCTTGTCATACAGCGGCTTGTTGACGAGCCGCTGACGTTCGCTAAACGGCGCGACGAGCGTGGCGTCCTCGTCGAGGCGGCCATTGCTCTTCAGCGTGCCGAGCGCGCGCTGCATGCCGAGCACCGCGCCTTGCAGCGCCGCATTCGCGTACAGCACGATGCCGTAGCCGAGCTTGGCGAGCGCCTCGCGCGATTGCACCGGCGTCTTGCCGCCAATCACGATATTGATCAGTTGCGGCTTGTCGAACAGACCCGGCAGACGCTCGATGTCGGCGAGCGATTCGGTCGCTTCGATAAACAGAATGTCGGCGCCGGCTTCGATGAAACGATGGCCGCGCTCGATTGCGTCCTCGATACCGTGGACCGCGGCCGCGTCCGTGCGCGCCATGATCTGCAGATTGCCGTCTTCGCGGGCATCCACGGCTGCGCGAATCTTGCCGACCATCTCGCTCGCGCTCACCACTTCCTTGCCGGCGAAGTGGCCGCATTTCTTCGGCATGATCTGGTCTTCGAACTGGATCACGTCGGCGCCGCTACGCTCGAGCACGCGCACCGTCTGGCGCACGTTCAGCGCGTTGCCGAAGCCGGTGTCGGCGTCGACGATCAGCGGCAGCGCAACCGCGTCGCGAATTCGCGCCGTGTGTTCGGCCACTTCGGCAAGGCCGATGAAACCGAGGTCGGGCAGGCCGAGCGACATATTGGTGACCCCCGCGCCCGTAATGTAGATCGCCTCGAAACCGGCGTCCTCGATCACGCGCGCGCTCATCGCGTTGAAGGCGCCAGGCACGAGCAGGCCCTGGCGTTGGTTGACTTTGGCGCGGAAGGCGGCGCGGCGGGTGGCGGAAGTGCTCATGACAGTGTGTCTCCAGAAGGAAAAGGCAGGGCGTAGTTTTGCAGGAAGCGTGCCATTTCGTCGTCTCGGCGATTTGGTTCGAACAATCAACAGGTTAGCTGGAAAGCCGAGGCGTGACGGTTGGTGGCACAATAGAGCCCGTGTTCCGTGGAACGTTTCATGGAACGTTTCAGAAAAGTACGGAGCGCTGCCGTGTCCACTTTCCCGTCGTCCCTCGCGAAGGCCGATCCGGGCCGCCCAGGCGTTGCATTGGTGAGTATCAGCCGGTTGCAGTCGCTTTGCGAGACCGTTGCGCCGCGCTATGCCGGGCGCGCGAAATTCTTTTCGGTTCGGGAAGGCTACGGCGCCGCCGTCACCGCCTTGCAGGCTTACGTCGACGCGGGTTCGGTGGACGTCGTGCTGGCCGCCGGCTCGAACGGCGCGTACCTGCGCGATAACCTGAATGTGCCGGTGGTGATGGTCAAGGTGAACGGCTTCGACGCGCTGAGCGCGATCACCCGCGCCACGACCAGCTGGCCCAACGCGCAGATCGGCCTCGTCCTGCACGAAACGATCTCGCACGAACTGGCCGACCTGAGCGCGTGGTTGAAAGTCGGCCTGAAACAGCGCGCCTACCGTTCGATCGACGAAGTGCGGCTCGCGGTCGACAACCTTGCCGCCGAAGGCTGCAGCGTCATCATCGGACCCGGCATGGCCTGCGATTTAGCCCAGCAGGCCGGCCTCGCGAGCGTGTTCCTGTATTCGCTGGGCGCGGTCGAGGAAGCGTTCGAGCGCTCCGTGGAACTGGCGCGCGTGAGCCGTCAGAAGGAATCGAAACGCGTGCGCCTGAATACGATCGTCGCGCATCTGCGCGACGGCGTCGCCGCTTTCGACGATGCCGGCCAGGTCGAGGCCGTCAACCCGGCCATGCTCGATCTGCTCGGCATCGACCGCGAGCGGGACGTGTCCGCGCAAGTGGAGCGCGCCGTCGGGCCGCTGTTGCGCGAGACGCTCGACCATGACCATCCCATCGAGGAGCGTATCGAGCAGATCGGCGCTCGCTCGCTGATCGTCAATTGCGTGCCGATCGTCGAGCAGGGCGTGCGCTCCGGTTCCGTGGTGACGCTGCAGGACGCGCTGGTCGCGCAGCGGATCGACCGCTCGCTGCGCACCAGCCAGCGGCCGAAACATCTGGTGGCGCGGCATCAACTGGACGATCTGATCGGCGACTCGGCGGCGCTCGGCCGTGTGCGGCGGCTCGCGCGCGCAGGCGCGGCGCACGACGCAACCGTGCTCCTCACCGGCGAAAGCGGAACCGGCAAGGAACTGGTCGCGCAGGGCATCCATAATGCGAGCCGGCGGCGCGGCAATCCGTTCGTCGCGTTCAATTGCGCGGCGCTGCCCGAAGGGCTGATCGAGAGCGAACTGTTCGGCCATGAGGAAGGCGCGTTTACCGGCGCGCGGCGCGGCGGCAAGCCGGGCCTGTTCGAAATCGCCCATACCGGGACGATTTTCCTCGACGAAATCGGTGAGATGCCGGCGGCGCTGCAAAGCCGTCTGCTGCGGGTTCTGCAGGAGCGCGAGGTGATGAAGCTCGGTTCGGGACGCGCCACGCCGGTCGACGTGCGGGTCATCGCCGCCACGCACCGCGACCTGCATGCGCTGGTCGAGCAGGGCGCATTTCGCGCGGATTTGTATTTTCGTCTGAATCTGCTTCAGATAGAATTGCCGCCGCTGCGCGAACGGCGTGAAGACGTCCTGCAACTGGCGCGGCACTTGTTAAGCCGCAGCGCGCTCCAATATGGGTTGTCGGAGGCCGCGGTGGAGCGGGTGCTGGCGTTTCTCGCGCCCCTGTTCGCCCGCTACGCGTGGCCCGGCAACGTCCGGGAGCTGGAAAATCTGCTGACGCGCGCCGCGATCTATCCTGGCGGCGCTGCCGGCGAAGCCGGTGAGGATTGGCCGGCGGTGTTTCCGGAATTCGAACGCATGGAGCAGGCGACGGCCGGCAAAGCGAGCATCAGCGGCTCAGGCATAAGCGGCCCGAATGGCTCGAACGCCACCGCCGAAGCCGCCCCGGCCCGCTCGAGCCCGACCCGCGAGGACGTTCTGGACGCTCTCGAAAAGGCTGGCGGCAACCGCGCAGCGGCAAGCCGGGCGTTAGGAATCGGCCGCACGACCCTCTGGCGGCTCATGAAAGACCAATCCACGGCGTGATAGCCCGCGAGAGTTGATAGATAGCGTCAGACTATCGTCATCATTAAAACAATCCGCTTTACCTATTAAGCGCCGTCTGACATACTGACTCCACTTTCCAACCACTCAGAAAGAGGACTCAGCAAAATGCCGATCATCAATAGTCAAGTCAAACCGTTCAAGGCACAGGCTTATCACAACGGCGATTTCGTGACCGTCACTGAAGAAAGCCTGAAGGGCAAGTGGTCGGTTTTCGTTTTCTACCCGGCCGACTTCACGTTTGTTTGCCCGACCGAACTGGGTGACCTGGCCGATCGCTACGCCGAATTCCAGAAGCTCGGCGTGGAAATCTACAGCGTGTCGACCGATACGCACTTCACGCACAAGGCATGGCACGACACGTCGGACACGATCCAGAAGATCAAGTACCCGATGCTGGCTGACCCGACGCTCGCGATCTCGCGCGCATTCGACGTGCTGATCGAAGAAGAAGGCCTGGCACTGCGCGGCACGTTCGTGATCAACCCGGAAGGCGAGATCAAGCTGAGCGAAGTGCACGACAACGGCATTGGCCGTGACGCCGGCGAACTGCTGCGCAAGGTGCAAGCTGCGCAATACGTCGCGGCTCACCCGGGTGAAGTGTGCCCCGCCAAGTGGACGCCGGGCGCAGAAACGCTGACCCCGTCGCTCGACCTGATCGGCAAGATCTAAGGTCTCAGGACCAGTGTTACCGGGCGCCTCGCGGCGCCTCATCGTGCGGACCGCTTCTTACAGTGGTTCGCGCGTCCCCGGACCGCACCTGTCCTATCCGGATGCGTGCGGCGCCGGGAACCCAACACCCATCGTCACGGAATCGAATAGCCATGCTTGATGCCAATCTCAAGACTCAGTTGAAAACGTACCTCGAAAAGGTTAGCAGGCCTATCGAGATCGTCGCATCGGTCGACGACAGCACAAAATCGCAAGAGCTGCTGGCATTGCTGAACGATATCGCGACGTTGTCGGAACGCGTCACCGTGATCGAGCGTCGTGGCGACACCGAACGCAAGCCGTCGTTTTCGATCGGCGAGCCGGGCACGGAAACGGGCATCCGTTTCGCCGGTATTCCCATGGGGCATGAATTCACGTCGCTCGTCCTCGCGCTGTTGCAGGTCGGCGGCCATCCGGTCAAACTCGAAGACGCCGTGATCGAACAGATCCGCAATCTCGACGGGGACTATCAATTCGAAACGTATTTTTCGCTGTCATGCCAGAACTGCCCGGAAGTCGTCCAGGCACTGAACGTGATGGCGCTGATCAACCCGCGCATCCGCCACGTGGCGATCGACGGCGCCCTGTTCCAGAACGAAGTCGAAGCGCGCCAGATCATGGCGGTACCGACCATGTTCATGAACGGCGAAGTGTTCGGCCAGGGGCGCAGCGGCGTGAAGGAAATTCTCGCGAAGCTCGACACCAACGCCGGTGCGCGTGCCGCGAAGGAACTGGAAAAGAAGCCGGTGTTCGACACGCTGATCGTCGGCGGCGGGCCCGCGGGCGCGGCTGCGGCCATCTACTCGGCGCGCAAGGGTATTGCGACGGGCGTGGTGGCGGAGCGCTTCGGCGGCCAGGTGCTGGATACGCTGGCTATTGAAAACTTCGTCTCCGTGACGGAAACCGAAGGGCCGAAGTTCGCCACGGCGCTCGAACAGCACGTGAAGAGTTACGAAGTCGACATCATGGACGTGCAGCGCGCTGAAGCGCTGATCCCCGGCCGCATCAACGAAGTGCGTCTCGCGAATGGCGCGGTGCTGAAGGCGAAGACGATCATTCTGGCAACCGGCGCGCGTTGGCGCGAAATCAACGTGCCGGGCGAGCGCGAGTACCGCAATCATGGCGTGGCGTACTGCCCGCACTGCGATGGTCCGCTGTTCAAGGGCAAGCGTGTTGCGGTGATCGGTGGCGGCAATTCGGGCGTCGAAGCGGCAATCGACCTCGCGGGTATCGTGCGTGAAGTGACGCTGTTCGAGTTCGGCGCCACGTTGCGTGCCGACGAAGTGCTGCAACGCAAGTTGCGCAGTCTCGCGAACGTGACCATTGTCACGCAGGCACAGACCACGGAAATCACCGGCGACGGCAAGAAGGTCAACGGTCTGGTCTATAAGGATCTGCGTTCGGGCGAAGTGAAGCAGGTCGAACTGGAAGGCGTGTTCGTACAGATCGGTCTCGTGCCGAATACCGAATGGCTCAAAGGCACGGTGGAGTTGTCGAAGCACGGCGAGATCGTTGTCGATGCACGCGGCGCAACCTCAGTGCCGGGCGTGTTCGCCGCGGGCGACGTGACCACGGTGCCGTTCAAGCAGATCGTGATCGCCGTGGGCGAGGGCGCAAAGGCATCGCTCTCGGCATTCGATTACCTGATCCGCAATAGCGAAGAAGTGGAAGTGGCTAGTGAGGTTGAGGCCGAAGTAGCAGCTTGAGTTAGTGGTAGGGAAAGTGGACGGCGGCCTTCGGGCCGCCGTTTTTGTTTGAGGTTGCCGTACAGGGCTGTTGCGTGCCTAAAAAACCCAACGGCCGCCTTATATGGATTCGCCCGACAACGGTCAAGCCGCCTTGCGCGAGGCGAGCCGCTTCCCAAACACCCGTTTCATTCCCCCGCTCGATCCACACTCCACACGCCTCTTCAGCGCCCCTTATGTTTGGAGACTCCCACCTGGCGTAATTCCTTGGCTATCCCGCTCGCCAGGCCATATAAATCTGGGAGTCGGGAAAAGTCCCGCCGACCCGTGCGTGCGCCTTGCCGCCACGCGTGGACACCGGGCGACATAAAACAAGGAGGGAGACAATGGCAACATCGCAAGCGGCGTCCGCGCGGTGGGTCGACGGCAAGCGCTATTGGTGGCTGCTCGGCGCGCTCACCATCACCTTGCCGCTGCACGCCGCAAGTCTGGCGCTGCACACCGGTTGGCACATCTTCTGGTGGTTCGGGCCGATTTTCGTGTTCGGCATCATTCCGGTACTCGACTATCTGATCGGCGACGATGCCAGTAATCCGCCCGAGGAGATTGTCCCCACACTCGAAAAAGAGCGCTATTACCGCCGTGTCGTTTATCTCGCCACGTTCATCGAGTACATGTCGTTTTTCGGCGCGCTGTGGATCGTGGGTACACATGCGCTGAAATGGTACGACTACCTGGGCTTCGCGCTCTCGCTCGGCGCGGCGACCGGCGTGTCGATCAACACGGCGCACGAACTCGGCCACAAGACGGATCGCTTCGAGCGATGGCTCGCCAAAATCACGCTGGCGCCGGTCGCTTATGGACACTTTTTCGTCGAACACAATCGTGGGCATCATGTGCGGGTGGCCACGCCGCCCGATCCCGCCAGCGCGCGCTACGGCGAATCGTTCTGGGCCTTTCTGCCGCGCACGGTGTCGGGCAGCATCGCGTCCGCGTGGCGGCTCGAAAAACAGCGCCTCGCGCGTCTTGGCAAGTCGCCGTGGACGTGGCGCAACGAAGTCCTGCATTCATGGGCCATGACCATGGTGCCGTGGGGGGCGATGATCGTGCTATTCGGCAAAACGGTGCTTCCGTTCCTGCTGATTCAGGCGGTGTATGGTGCGTCGCTGCTCGAAGTGGTCAATTATCTGGAGCACTACGGACTCGGCCGCAAGCAGCTTGCGAACGGCCGTTACGAGCGTTGCCAGCCGCAGCACTCGTGGAACAGCAATCGCATCGTGACCAATCTGTTTCTGTATCAATTGCAACGTCACGCCGATCATCATGCGAATCCGACGCGGTCGTTTCAGGCGCTGCGTCATTTCGACGGGGCGCCGCAATTGCCTTCCGGCTACGCCACGATGATCATGCTCGCCTACGTGCCGCCACTCTGGTTTCGCGTCATGAATCCACGCGTGGTCGCGCACTATCGAGGCGACATGGCGCAGTCGAATATCCGCCCGGCCATTCGCGAGCGCGTCCTCGCGCAGTTTGCGGGCTAGCGCTGACGGGTTGATACAAACAAAAAGCCGCTCGGGGTCAACCGCGCGGCTTTTTGTCAGTGTGCTGTGCAGCGGCGTGCGGATTCAACGCCGGTCGATCGAGTACTTCCCTGCGCCTGTCACGCACAACAACAGCAGTCCGCCGATAATGCTGATGTTCTTGTAGAAGTGAATCATATTGTCGTACTGCACCTCACCAGTCATATTCCAGTAATGGTGGCCGATGATCGCGGTGCCGAGCGTATACACCGCCAGCAACAGGGCAAGCGGCCTGGTGAAGAAACCGACCAGCAGCGCAATGCCCACCACCAACTCCATCACCACGGCGATCACCGCCGACAACTCGGGCACCGGTGCGCCGCTCGAAGTCATATAAGCGACGGTGCCGGCAAAGCCGGTCAGCTTCGACCAGCCGAACATGATGAACAGCACCATCAACAGAATGCGGGCGACGAGAATGACCGCGTCTTTCTGATTTTCCAATAGCGTATAGCGCATGATTTTCTCTCACAGGATAGGAAGAGTGGGGCCCGCCAGTGTTTTCCGGCGAGTCCCGCCCAGATTCTGGACCCTCGGGCCTTCAGGCCTTCAGGCCGCGAGGCCAGTCAAGTCACGCAAGCCGCTTAGGCCCACAACTCCGACATTTCGATGTCGCGCAGGTCGAACACCAACACTTCCGCGTCATGCCCTTGCGTGAAGGTTAGCGCTTCTTCGCCGCGCACACGCGCACCGTCGCCTGCCTTGAACTCGACGCCGTTCACGCTCACGCTGCCGCGCGCCACGTGAACATACGCATAACGATTGCTGGCCAGTTCGAGCCGTGCAGTTTCTTCGCCGTCGAAGAGACCGGCATAGACCCGGGCGTCCTGTTGCAGCACCAGCGAGTCGTTCGCGCCATCCGGCGAGAGCACGAGGCGCAAGACACCGCGCTTCTGGTCGGCACCGAAGTGGCGCTGCTGATAACGCGGCGCCGTACCCTTTTGCCCCGGCGCGATCCAGATTTGCAGGAAGTGCACCGGCTCGCTCTTCGAATGGTTGTACTCGCTGTGCGCGACGCCGGTTCCTGCGCTCATCAACTGAATGTCGCCAGGCACGATCACCGAGCCGGTGCCCATCGTGTCCTTGTGCTCCAAGGCGCCTTCCAGCACATACGAGAAGATTTCCATGTCGCGGTGCGGATGCTTGCCGAAACCTTGTGCCGGCGCGACGCGGTCGTCGTTGATGACGAGCAGGTCGGAGAAGCCATTCTGCTTCGGATCATGATAGTTCGCGAAGGAAAATGTGTGACGCGAACTAAGCCAGCCGTGCTCCGCGCGGCCGCGTTGATTGGCGTGTCTGATTTCAAGCATCTTTTTTCTCCTGAGTTGTGCGATCCGGCCAGATGTTTGTCCGCGATCCATGAACGACAGTGTAGGTCAATCCGGATGGCTATAATCGAGCTTAAAGCGGAAACACTGTCACTATGGAGTGGACAATTCAATGCAGCTCGACGACATGCGGATTTTCGTCGCCACGGTCGACGCCCGAAGCTTCACGGCGGCCGCGAACCGGCTGTCGCTGTCAAAGCAGTTCGTCAGCCGGCGGGTAATGGGGTTGGAAGAGACGCTGGGCGTGCAATTGCTGATCCGCAATACGCGCAAGCTGGCGGTGACCGATCTGGGACAGGAGTTTTACGAACGCGCCAAACGCATTCTCGGCGAGGTTGAAGACGCGGAGCAGGCCATGTCGCTGCGGCGCGCCGGGCCGCGCGGGCTGTTACGCGTGAGCGCGCCGATGTCGTTCGGCATGGCGCATCTGTCGCCGCTCGTCGCGACCTTCCTGCGGGAACACGGCGACGTGCACATCGAGATGGACTTGAGCGACCGTACCGTCGACGTCGTGGGCGAGGGCTTTGACATGGCGATCCGGATCGGCACCTTGCCCGATTCCACGCTGATCGCGCAGAAGCTCGTGGACATCAGGGTGGTGGCGTGCTGCAGTCCCGGCTACGTGCGGCGCCGGGGTGCGCCTGTGGTGCCAGGCGACCTGACGCGTCATTCGTGCCTCTTGTATGGCCACGGCGGGGCGGTGAGTTGGGAGTTCGTCGTCGATGGCGTGACGAAGGGCGTCGAAGTGCACGGTCCATTGCGCGCCAACAATGGCGAGCTGGTGCGCGATGCGGCCGTTGCGGGTTTGGGGATTGTTCGGCTTCCTGACTTTATCGTCGCAGACGCGCTAAGGAGCGGTCAGCTCGTGCCGGTGCTCGAAGATTTTCTGCCCACCGCGACGAGCGTCTACGCCGTTTATCCGCAGCACAGACAAAGCTCCCTCACGATCCGGGCGTTCGCGGAATTCTTGAGGGAGCATTTGAAGGCGCGTTTGATGGCGTAAAGCCGTGGGTGCCGCGCGAGGATTCCATGCGGGCGGCAATCCGGTTCAGCCGTACGATTGACGCGGCGACCCGCTTGACGGGAGCCTGCCGCAGCGTGTCATTGCCGCCGCCCGTCCCGGCGTTTAACCGTCGCGGAAAATAAAGCTATAGCCGTTCAACGCCGGCACGCCGCCCAGGTGCGCGTACAGCACGCGCGACCCTTCCGGAAACTCGCCGTTACGCACCATCTCGATCATGCCGTGCATCGATTTGCCTTCGTAGACGGGATCGGTCAGCATGCCTTCCGTGCGTGCACACAGGCGGATCGCTTCCAGCGTGCCTTCATTCGGCAGCCCGTATTCCGGACCCGCGAAGCGCTCGTCGAGCACCACGTCCGCGCTCGTGATATCGCGCTCCAAACCGACTTTTTCCGCGGTCTGTCTGGCGATTCTTGTGATCTGCTCGCGCGTTTGCGCGGGCTTTGCCGAAGCGTCCATGCCGATCACGCGAGCGGCGCGCTCGTCAGCGGCGAAGCCCACGACCATGCCGGCCTGCGTGCTGCCGGTCACGGAGCACACTACGATGTAGTCGAACTTGAAGCCCAATTCGGCTTCCTGCTCGCGCACCTCCTCCGCGAAGCCGACGAAGCCGAGGCCACCGAGCGGATGGTCCGAACAGCCGGCCGGAATCGCATACGGTTTGCCGCCGGCGGCCCGCACGCTTTCTAGTGCGTCTTCCCAGCTCTTGCGAAAACCGATGTCGAAGCCATCGGGCACGAGCCGCACGTCGGCGCCGAGAATGCGCGACATCTGGATGTTGCCGACCCGGTCGTAGACCGCGTCCGAATAGTTGACCCAGTTCTCCTGGACCAGCACGCACTTCATGCCCAGGTGCGCCGCCACGGCCGCCACCTGGCGCGTCTGGTTCGACTGAATTCCGCCGATCGACACGAGCGTGTCGCAACCCTGAGCAAGCGCTTCAGGGATCAGATATTCGAGCTTGCGCGTCTTGTTGCCACCAAATGCGAGGCCGCTGTTGCAGTCTTCACGTTTCGCATACAGATGCACTTTGCCGCCGAGGTGCTTGCTCAGACGCGCCAGCGGTTGGATCGGCGTCGGCCCGAAAGTGAGCGGGTAACGAGGGAAACGTTGCAGGTTCATGGCCTCTCCTTGGCGGGTAAGTTTGACGCGAACGGCATCTCGTCGCGTTGGAGAAATGGTAGGTAAAACCGTTGGAAATGTGCTTGCAAAAAAATTGTCAACGGCATACTTTTGGGACAAGATTCACTTAAATCGATTAACAAAGACGGTATCCAATGGCATATGAGCGCAATAAAATTTCGTAAGACCCGCGACGGGGGCATTGCCGCTGCCGCCGTTCAACCCGATCTGCTGCAATCGCTCGACCGCATCGATCGCGCGATCGTGCGGCAACTGCAGATCGACGCGTCGATTTCAAACGTGGCGCTGGCGGCTAAGGTCAAGCTGAGCGCACCGGCGTGCTTGCGGCGTGTCGAGCGACTCAAGGAATCCGGATTGATCCGCGCGGTCGTCGCGCTGATCGACCCGAAGGCGGCGGGGGCGGGAATGCTGGTGATCATCGGCGTGGTGCTGGATCGCTCCACGCCGGATTCGTTTGCCGAGTTCGAGAAGGCGGCGCAGAAAGTGACCGGATGCATGGAGTGCCACGTCGTGACCGGCGAGTTCGACTATTTCATGACCATCCGCACGCGTGACAGCGACAGCTTCAACCGCCTGCACGCGGAGCAGTTGCTCTATCTGCCGGGAGTCCGGCAAATCCGCTCGTTCATGGTGCTCAAGGAAATTCTCTCGACCACGAAATTTCCGTTGTGATCGTGCTTCGATCCCCCGGCGCGCGCGCCTGCCCGCGCGCATCCGATCTTCGTCATCCCTGATCCGAACCCGCCTTCTACGGGCTGGGCCCGCATTTTGCAATGGTGCGTCCATCGGCAAATCTTTCGGACCGGTCTGCTTAGACAAATGCCTGATTGACGGTGTGTCGGCCGCGTGCGAGTCGTGTGTTTTGCCGGGTAGCGGGTGGCGTTCGCTGAAAAAGTTACATGCCGCACGTAGCAAGGCGGCGGCCGCCCACGGCTTTTTAATCCATTGCGGACCGTGGGCGAAAACATAACCATCCTCGCGAGTCGCGAGATCGGAGAACTCTGGTGTTCAAGAACCATAAGAAGCGGGGCGGCAGGCTCCGCAATAAACAGGCAGGCATTGCGGCAACGTCACTCGTCGCCGCGACCATTGGCGGTGTCGCCGCGCTACCGGGTTCGGTTTCGGCACAGACACCTTCGCCGCTCGGCGAATGGCAATATTCGGTCGGCATTCCGCTACAGAAGATGTGGCAGCCGAATATTCCGGACTGGCAGGTGCGGCTCGGCATGGCAACGTCGTTCCAGCCGCGCTACGAGGGCTCCGACCGGTATCACCTGATGGCCGGTCCAAGTGTCGACGTGCGCTACAAGGATCTGTTCTTCTTATCGAGCGGCGAGGGTTTCGGCGTGAACTTCGCGCAGGGACCGAACTGGCGCGCCAGCCTTGCGGCCGTCTACGATCTCGGACGGCGCGGCCATGACGACCCGCAGGAACTGAACGGCCTCGGTAACATCAATCCCGCCCCAGGTATCAAACTGGCCGGCGAATATGTGGTTTCGAAGGATTTCCCGCTGGTGCTGCGTGCCGACGTCAGACGCTATTTCGGCGGTTCGAATGGCTGGACCGGAGATTTCGGCGCTTATATGCCGATGCCGGGCAGCACCAAGCAGTTCTTCTGGTTCGCAGGTCCAAATGTCACCCTCGCGGACTCGACCTACATGAATAGCTGGTTCGGCGTGAATCAGAGTCAGGCGGCGCATTCGCAGTTTTCGCAATATCACGCGAGCGCGGGTTTCAAATCGGTGGGCTTCGGCATTAGCGCGGTGTGGCTGTTCGACAAGCACTGGTTCGCCACTGCGGACGGCGCATTCGAACAACTGGTGGGCAGTGCGGGCAATAGTCCGGTGACGCATCGCAAAGCCAACGGCGTAGCCGATATTTCCATCAACTACCGCTTC
This sequence comes from Paraburkholderia sp. RL17-383-BIF-A, assembly GCF_046028015.1. Classification (NCBI taxonomy): domain Bacteria; kingdom Pseudomonadati; phylum Pseudomonadota; class Betaproteobacteria; order Burkholderiales; family Burkholderiaceae; genus Paraburkholderia; species Paraburkholderia sp. RL17-383-BIF-A. The sequence goes on from NZ_JARESR010000018.1 coordinate 85,926, forward strand.
TGATAATGGGCGTTCAGGGCTGAGCTGCGGCGCCCAAATGCGGCGCGCTGCAGCGCTAACTATTGGCAATGGGCAATCGCCACGGTATAGGCAATTGCCACGGCATAGGTAATCGCCACCGCATAGGCAAACGCCACGACATCAGCAATCTCTACAGCAATCGGCATTAACAATCGCGCCGCCCGCGTGCCTACCCGCGGGTACACCACTTGCTGCCTCACTCCAATGCGTCAGACCGGATTCCCCCCGCCGGCACGCCCCGAACGCAAGGAGCAGATTCTCATGGCAGGAAAAACGAACGCACAGAAGCCCGCAGCGAAGAGCGCGCAGGCGAATGGTCCGCAATCGGATGCGAAATCGAAGGATCTCGAACAGTTTCGAGTCAGTCCGGAAGGCGAAGCGCTGAGAACCAATCAGGGCGTCAAAATCTCCGACAACCAGAACACCCTGCGCGCGGGACCGCGCGGCCCTTCGCTGCTGGAAGATTTCATCATGCGTGAGAAGATCACGCACTTCGACCATGAGCGTATTCCTGAGCGTATCGTGCACGCGCGCGGCTCGGCGGCGCACGGTGTATTTCAGGTCTATGAGTCGATGCGGGAATACACCAAGGCCGCGTTCCTGCAGGACCCTGCTGCACAAACGCCGGTTTATGTGCGTTTTTCCACGGTACAGGGCCCGCGCGGCTCCGCCGATACGGTGCGCGACGTGCGCGGCTTCGCCGTGAAGTTCTACACGCAGGAAGGCAATTACGATCTGGTCGGCAACAACATGCCGGTGTTCTTCATTCAGGACGCCATCAAGTTTCCCGACTTCGTGCATGCGGTGAAACCGGAAGCGCCGAACGAAATGCCCACTGGCGGTTCCGCACACGACACCTTCTGGGACTTCGTCTCGCTGGTGCCCGAATCCGCGCACATGGTGCTGTGGACCATGTCGGACCGCGCAATCCCGCGCAGCCTGCGCACCATGGAAGGCTTCGGGATTCACACGTTTCGTTTCGTGAATGCGCAAGGCAAGGGCCGCTTCGTCAAATTTCACTGGCGTCCGGTGCTGGGCTCGTACTCGCTGCTGTGGGACGAAGCGCAGAAGCTGGCGGGCAAGGACCCGGATTTTCATCGGCGTGATCTGTGGGAGTCGATCGAACGAGGCGACTTCCCGGAGTTCGAACTCGGCGTGCAGATTATCGAAGAAGCGGACGAACACAAGTTCGATTTCGACCTGCTCGATCCGACCAAGCTGATTCCCGAAGAACTGGTGCCGGTCAAGATCATCGGCAAGATGACGCTCAACCGCAATCCCGACAACTTCTTTGCCGAGACCGAACAGGTCGCGTTCCATCCGGGCCATGTCGTACCGGGTATCGACTTTTCGAACGATCCGCTTTTGCAAGGGCGTTTGTTCTCGTACACGGATACGCAGATCAGCCGTCTGGGTGGCCCGAACTTCCATGAGATTCCGATCAACCGGCCTGTGTGCCCGTTCAACAACAATCAGCGTGACGCCATGCACCGCCAGACGATCAATGTCGGTCAGGCCTCGTATGAGCCGAATTCGCTGAGCGGCGGTTGGCCGAAGGAAACCGATCCGGCGCCGTCGGACGGCGGCTTCGAAAGTTATCAGGAGCGCGTGGAAGGCACCAAGATTCGCGTGCGCAGCGAATCATTCGCCGATCATTTTTCGCAGGCTGCGCTGTTCTACAACAGCATGTCCCAGCCGGAGAAAGACCATATCGCCGCGGCTTATCAATTCGAACTCGGCAAGGTGACGAAACCCGAGATTCGCGCGCGCGTGGTCAACGAAATTCTCGCCAACTTCGACGCGGGACTCGCAGCGCAGGTGGCCGCCGGGTTGGGTTTGCCGGCGCCGAAAAAGGGCACGGCGAAGCTGTCCGGTCCCAAGGACTCACCGGCGCTGAGCCTGCTCAACCGGGTGAAGCCGGGCATCAAGACCCGCAAGATTGCGTTGCTGGCCGCGCCCGGCTCCGACGGCGCCGCCATCAGGAAGCTTCAGCAGGCGCTGCAAGGCGAGGGCGCGGCGCCCATGTTGATCGCGCCCACGCTTGCCGCGATCGACGGCATGGCCCCGGACGCCACGATTGCCGGATTGCCGTCGATCATGTTCGACGCGGTCATCGTGGTAGGTGGCGACCAGGGTGCGAAGACGCTCGCGCAATCGGGCGATGCGCGGCATTTCGTGCTCGAGGCGTTCAAGCATCTGAAGGCGATTGCGGCGATCGGCGCGGGGCGCGATGTGCTCGCCGCCGCGCACCTGCCGGACAATGCCGACGGCGTCGCTACCGGCGATGACAAACAGGCCGCCGACGTGCTGAAGGCCTTCATCGAGGCGGCCGGCCAGCATCGTGTGTGGTCACGTGCGCAGCAGGCTGAAACCGTGCCGGCGTAAGCGTCTCGCGAGTCGTGCGAATCCCTGGCCAGTGCGAACCGGCCAGGGCTTTTTTCATGCTATGGCGCGACTCGCGCGCCATTCAGCCGGTGCGTATTCTTCGGCGCGGCGGCAGCAGCAGAGGCGGCCGCCGACACACCCGCCGGCCCTTCGGGAATATCGCCGGGACGCGAGGCCTGCACCGCTTGCGGATACAGCACGAGCAGCGCGCGCAGCACGCCATTGGTCCAGCCGAAGCCGTCCTGCAACGGATACTCGCCGCCGCCTGCTGAGACGCCGGGTGTGGCCGCATCGATATCGTATTTCTCGACGAGCTTGCCCGTGTGCTGGTAGTACGACACATTGGTTCTGATCCAGCGCGTCGCAATGGTTTGCGCGAGCGCCGGTTCGCTGTAGCGCCGCAGGCCGATCACGGCCAGATATTGCAACGGCGCCCAGCCGTTCGGCGCATCCCATTGCTGGCCGCTCGCCACCTGTGTAGTGGCGAGACCGCCGGGGCGCAGCAATTCGCGCTGCAACGTGGCGGCGACGCTCTTCGCCTGCTGACGGCTGGCTATGCCCGTATATAACGGATACACCGTCGCGGCGGTGAGCCTGTGCGTCAGCGTGTGATGCACGAAGTCGTAGTCGCCGAATGCCTGCAACTGCGGGTCCCACAACACGCGGCGAATCGCGTCGGCGCGGGTGGCGGCGCGCTGCTCCATATTTTCCGCATGCGTGATGTCGCCGCGCAGGCGATAGGCCTTCGCCAGCGTGCGCTCGAGATCGGCGAGCAGGCAATTCAGATCGACGGGCACGAGAGAGGTCACGTCCACGGTGGCGAGCGTCTTGCCGTCGGCGAACCAGCGCGAGCTGAAATCCCAGCCGGTTTCGCCGCCCGCGCGCAGATTGCGCCACAGATCGGCGGCATCGCGTTGCGGAGTCTGCTGCGCGGTCAGGACGTCTTCGCGATATGACTCGTCGCGCGGCGTCGCGCGTTCGTCCCAATAGCGGTTGAGCAGCGTGCCGTTGGGCAGGCGCACCACATGCCGGTTTGCGTGACCGGCGGCGAGGCCTTCGCTGCCGTCCATCCAGTACGCGTATTCGCGCTGCAATTCGGGCAGATATTGCGCATAGACGGCGTCGCCGTCTTTTTCGGCCACGAGGCGCACCATCTGCGCGAAAAACGGCGGTTGCGAGCGGCTCAGATAGTAGGTGCGATTGCCGTTCGGAATATGGCCGTAGCGGTCGATCAAGGTCGCAAAGTTCTTCAGTTCGTCGACCACCAGCGCATGCTGGCCGCTCTGTTCGAGGCCGAGCATGATGAAGTACGAGTCCCAGTAGTAGATCTCATCGAAGCGGTCGCCCGGCACGATATACGCATACGGCAGCGGCAGCAGCGAGGACCACGGGCTCGCGGTCGCATCGGGCTCGCGGCGCAGCACATTCCAGAGCGTATCGATATGGCCGACCACGTCCTGATCGGGATCGGAGACATACGCTTTCGCCGTGCGCGTGGGCAACGTGAAGGTGTGCTTCACGAAATCGGCGAGGCTGAAGTTGCGCTGTTGCTTCGCGGTGGCGTATGCGGCGGCGATCTCAGCAGGCGATGCAAGCGGCACCATGTCCGCGAAAGTTTTGCTGTCGGGAAATAGATGCGCGAGCTGCACATCGCGATAGAGCGTGGGGTATTGCTCCGACGGTGGAATCGGTACGACGGGCGACGCTTGCGTGGGCGGCTCGACGTGCACGGCGGCGGCCACGATGCCGTCGTGTGCAGCAGGCGCAGTGGCTGCCTGCGCCACGCCGCTCGCCGACGCATGCCATACGAGCGCGGCGGCGAGCAGGGTGCGCAACGGGTTGCGGGAAAGTGCGATGAAGGCGTGAGAAGGCATCGGCTACCAGATCAAAGTGGGCGGCGATCGAATGATCGAACGGGGCGAAATTGCATTCCTCGCATGATTGACCCGCGTGTGTCGCGCAAAGTTGCGTCGGCCGGCAACAGCCCCGCCCAGTAAGCCTAAAACCGCATTCGGGCATCTCAAAACAAACACCCATCCTGTATGATTACGCCCGTCGTAGCGCGACAAAATGAATCACCCGATATACCCGAAAAATATTCCGAATCGCCACGATTCGCCCAGCCGAAGACAGAAAAAATGACCGCATCTCAGGCCGTCGACCAGAATCGTTTTCGCAGCATCATTCGCCGCAATATTGCGTTGCCCCTGGGTGTCGGCCTGGTGACCATGGCGGTCTTCGTCGGACTGATCGCGTATCTGGTTTCGACCATGAACTGGGCCGAGCACTCCGAGCGCGTGATCGGCCAGGCCAATGAAATGCTGCGCCTCGCGGTCGATCGCGAATCCTCGATGCGCGGCTTCCTGATCACGGGCGACGAGAGTTTCCTCACGCCGTATGAAGAAGGCGGCCCGCGATTCAAGACTCAGATAGAGGCCCTGCAGGAACTGGTCTCCGACAACCCGCCCCAAGTCGAAAAACTCAAGCAGATCGCGGCGATTCAGCAACGCTGGAGTAACTTCGCCGAACAGATGATCGACGCGCGCCGGCGTAATCAGGATTTCGAAAGTGCCGTGGCGAGCGGCCGTGGCAAGATCGAATTCGATGAAACGCGCCGCGAATTCGGCGATTTTCTGGATGTCGAATTGCGCCTGCGCCAGGAACGCGCGGAAGCGACGCGCCGCGTCACCACCACGCTGGTGAGCGTGTTTCTGCTCTTCAGCCTGAGCGTGAGCGGTCTGCTCGCGTGGATCGGGCGGCGCGAACTGATGAGCCTGTCGTCCACCTATGACAGCGCGCTGCGGCAGCAGGCCGACCAGACGGAGATGCTGCAGGAGCAGGTGTGGTTGCGCTCGGGGCAGCGTCTGCTCGCCGAAAAGGTCGTCGGTCAGACTACCTCGCCGCTGGTGGGCCGCGCGATGCTCGACTTCCTCGCACAGTATCTCGACGCCGTCGTCGCCGCGCTCTACGTGCGCGACAAACGGCATGGCACGCTGCGCCGCATCGCGACTTATGGGTTTAGCCGTGAAAGCGAGCAGGCCGCGGCGCGCAATTTCGAAGAAGGCGAGACGCTGATCGGGCAGGCGGCCTCGGCGCGCCGTACGCTGGTCTTGCGCGATGTGCCGGCCAATTACGTGCAAGTGGTGTCGGCCACCGGCAAGAGCGTGCCGAAGAATCTGCTCATCATGCCGATCGAAAACGACGGCGATGTCAACGGCGTCGTCGAACTGGGCTTTGTGCGCGAGCTGACTGTGCGCGACCAGGAGTTCATGGAACTGATCGCGAACAGCATGGGCGACTTTGTCGAAGCGGCGCTGTATCGCGAGCGGTTGCAGGACGCGCTGGCCGAAACGCAGCAGCTGAACGAAGAATTGCAGGTGCAGCAGGAAGAGTTGCGCGTCTCCAATGAAGGGCTCGAAGAACGCGGCCGCGCGCTGATGGAGTCGCAAACGCGGCTGGAAGCGCAGCAGGCCGAACTCGAACAGACCAACGTGCAACTGGAAGAATACGCGCAGCGTCTCGAGCGGCAAAAGTCCGATCTGCTGCGCGCGCAGGACGACCTCGCGGCCAACGCGGCGCGCCTCGAACAGTCGAGCCGCTACAAGTCCGAATTCCTCGCCAACATGTCGCACGAACTGCGCACGCCGTTGAACAGTTCGCTGATTCTCGCCAAGCTGCTGCAGCAGAACCGCACCGGCAATCTGACCGAAGAACAGGTGCGCTACGCGGAGACGATTCACGCTTCCAATAGCGACCTGCTGGTGCTGATCAACGACATTCTGGATCTTTCCAAGGTCGAAGCCGGGCAGGTCACGGTCGAACTCGAAACGGTATCGATCGACGCGACCCTTCAGGCGCTCGAGGAAATGTTCAAGCCAATGGCCGGCGCCAAGCATTTGCAGCTCACCTTCGACCGCTTGCCGGGCACGCCGGATACGTTCATCACGGACGGCCAGCGCGTCACGCAGATTCTGCGCAACCTGCTCTCGAACGCGGTGAAGTTCACCGAACGCGGCGAGGTGGCGCTCTCGGTTGCACCCGCTGAAGGCGGCATGCTGCGGATCGACGTGCGCGACTCCGGCATCGGCATTGCGCCCGACAAGCTGGACATGATCTTCGAAGCGTTCCAGCAGGCGGACGGCTCGACCAGCCGTCAATACGGCGGCAGCGGTCTGGGCCTGTCGATTTCGCGTGAGTTTTCGCGCTTGCTGGGCGGCCGCATTACCGTTGCGAGCGAGATCGGCAAGGGCAGCGTGTTCACGCTGTGGCTGCCGATCGATGCGGAAGCCGCCCTGAACACGAACTCAGGCGCGCACAATCCGGCGCCGGTGTTCGCACCGGCCGTGGCGCCGGCCGGTTCCCAGGCCGCGGCCGGATCGGCGGTAGAACCGCTGCTGTCCCGGACGTCTTCGGTCGGCAGTCCGCCCACGGTGATCACGCCCGCCAATGGCCTCATGAACGTCCACACTGGCGGTCACGGCACGGGCACTACGCTCGAAACGCCGATTCGCCCGATTGCCGACGACCGTGACAACCGCACGCGTGCGGGCCGTCTGATCGTGGCCGTGGAAGACGATCTCGCGTTCGCCGAAATCCTGCGCGAGCTGACGCATGAACTCGACTTCGATTTCGTCCACGCGAGCGACGCCGCGAGCGGCCTGACACTGGTGCGCGACATGCGCCCGGCGGCCGTGCTGCTCGATGTCGGCCTGCCGGACCGCTCCGGCCTGACCGTGCTGGAGTGGCTGAAGAACGACCCGCTCACGCGGCACATTCCGATCCATATCGTCTCCGCCACCGATCACGCCGACAAGGCGCTTCACCTCGGCGCCATCGGCTATACGCTGAAGCCGACCGCGCGCAGCACGATGGAAGCCGCGATCCGCCGCCTCGAAGCGCGCTTGCAGCAGCGCCTCAAACGCGTGCTCGTGATCGAGGACGACGCGCCGATGCGCGAAAGCATCCGCGCGCTCCTGCAAAGCGATAACACCGAGATCGTTGCGGTCGCAACCTTGGCGGAAGCGTTGGAGTATCTGGCAAAGGTCTCGTTCGACTGCGTGGTGACCGATCTCGCGCTGCCCGACGGCACCGGCTACGACCTGCTCGAACGGCTCGCAACGAACACCGCGCATGTTTCGCTGCCCGTCATCGTGTATACCGGCCGCATGCTCTCCGACGAAGAAGAGCACCGCCTGCGCCGCTATTCGAAATCGATCATCATCAAGGGGGCGAAGTCGCCGGAACGGCTGCTCGACGAAGTCACGCTGTTTCTGCACAGCGTCGAGTCGTCGCTCGCGCCCGAGCAGCAGCGCATGCTGCGCACGGTACGTCAGCGCGATAATGCGTTCGAGGGCCGCACGATCCTGCTGGCCGAAGACGACGTGCGCAATATTTTTGCGCTCTCGCACGTGCTGGAGCCGCTCGGTGCGAAACTGCAGATTGCGCGCAACGGCCGCGAAGCGCTCGAAGCGCTGGAAAACGGTCCCGAAGTACATCTGATCCTGATGGATATCATGATGCCGGAGATGGACGGTTTGACCGCGATGGGCGAGATTCGCCGCAATCCGCGGTTCGCTCATCTGCCGATCATCGCGCTGACCGCGAAGGCGATGGCGAACGACCGCACCCGCTGCCTCGAAGCCGGCGCGGACGACTACGTTTCCAAGCCGATCGACGTGGACAAGCTGGTCGCGCTGTGCCGCGTGTGGTTGCGGCAACGCTAGCAGGGGAAGGGAACACGTGAGCGAGTACGCATGAGCGAGTGCCAATGAGTCAGTCCGAATTTGACGCGCCGCAACGCATCAGCGATTTCGACATCGAGTTGAAACTGCTGCTGGAGGCGATTTATCTCAAGTATCAGCACGACTTTCGCCACTATGCGATGTCGTCGCTGCGGCGCCGCCTGTCCCAGGCGCTCGACGAGTTCGGGCTCAAGACGCTGTCGCAGTTGCAGGACCGCATCATGCGCAACGGCGACGAGTTCTCGCGGCTGTTCCAGTACCTCACGGTACAGGTGAGCGACATGTTTCGCGATCCGGCGTATTTCCTCGCGTTGCGCGAACATGTTCTGCCGCGTCTGCGCACCTATCCGTCGATCAAGGTGTGGGTAGCGGGATGCAGCACGGGGGAGGAACTCTGGTCGCTGAAAATCCTCTTCGACGAGGAGGGTCTGACCGAGCGCACACTGTTCTACGCGACCGACATCAGTCCGGACGCGCTGGCGCGCGCCGAGTCCGGCATCTACGCGCTCGACCGGATTCAGGGCTTCACGCAGAACTATCTGGCGGCGGGCGGCAAGCGTTCGCTGTCCGACTACTATCACGCCGCGTATGGCGGCGCGCGCTTTGCCGGTTCGCTGAAAGAGCGCGTGGTGTTCGCCGACCACAGCCTCTCCACCGACGAAGTTTTCCTCGAAGCGCATCTGGTATCGTGCCGCAACGTGTTGATCTATTTCGATCGTGGTTTGCAGGATCGCGCGCTGGGTCTGTTCGAGAACGCGCTCGTGCGGCGTGGTTTTCTGGGTTTGGGCAGCAAGGAAAGCCTGCGTTTTTCCCGTCATTACGAAGCGTTCGACGAGTTCCGCCCGAGCGAACGCATTTATCAGAAGCGCTAGCACGCTCACCATGCCACGCTCATCTGTTCAACCTGCTGCCGACCCTCAACCGCGTGCCGAAGCGGCACGCGGTTGCGAGCTCGTCGTGATCGGCGCCTCGGCGGGCGGCATCGAAGTGCTGAACGTGCTGCTCGGCGCGCTGCCCGTGGACTTTGCCGCGGCCGTCATGATCGTCACGCACCTGCCGCCTGATTCACCCAGCTATCTGGTGGGCGCGTTCGCGCACCGCTGTGCTTTGCCGGTGCTCGAGCCCGATGCGGGCGAACGCATCATGGCGGGCCGCGTGCATATTGCACCGCCGGGCTATCACATGCTGGTGGAAGTGGACCGCACTGTCGCGCTCTCCACCGACGCCGCCGTGCGCTTTTCGCGCCCCTCGATCGACGTGCTGTTCGAGTCGGCCGCCGCCGTGTATGGCGAGCGCCTGCTGGCGATCCTGCTGTCCGGCGCCAACGACGACGGCGCGCAAGGCCTGAAGCGGGTGCGTGCGCTGGGCGGCGCCACCTGGGTGCAGGCGCCGGACACCGCCGGCTCCCCCGAAATGCCGCGTGCCGCGATTGAGCGCGGCGCGGCGCAATTTATTTACACTCCTGAAACCATGGCCCGGCGGCTTGCCGCATTGCCGGCCTCTCTTGACCCGATGCCATGACGAATTCACCCGTGAACATTCTCATCGTCGACGACATCGTCCACAACATCACGGCGCTCGAGGCCTTGCTGGCGCGGCCGGATCTGGCCGTGCTGGTGGCCGATTCGGGCACGGCGGCGCTCGACCTGCTGCTCAAGCACGAAGTCGCGCTGGCGATTCTCGACGTCAACATGCCCGGCATGAACGGCTTCGAACTGGCCGCGCTGATGCGCGGCAGCCCGCGAACCTCGCACGTGCCGATCATCTTTCTGACGGCGACTGCCCAGGATGCTTCGCGCACCTTCCGCGGTTATGAGGCCGGCGCGGTCGATTTCCTGTACAAGCCGTTCGATCCGCGCATTCTGCAATCGAAGGTCGACGTGTTCGTGCAACTCGAACAGCAGAAACGGCAACTGGCCGCGCAGCTCGTCACCACGCGGCAAATGCTGGAAGCCAACGAGATGCTGATGGCGGTGCTGAGTCACGATTTGCGCACGCCGCTCGGTGCCGTGCTGGCGTCGGCGGAATACCTGATGCGCACGGCCGCCGACGAACAATCGGCAACTGTCGCCGCGCGCGTGAAGAACAGTTCGCTGCGCATGGCGCGCATGGTCGACCAGTTGCTCAATCTGGCCCGTTTGCAGGGCGGGCGCCTGCCGTTGCAGCCGCGCTCGATCGAGTTGGCGACGCTGTGCCGCTCGGTGATCGACGAGTTCGCGTCGCGGGAGAACGGCAAGCGGATCGTGTTCGCGAGCCGCGGCAATACCGCGGGCGCGTGGGACACCGACCTCGTCTGGCAGGCCGTGTCGAATCTGGTGAGCAATGCGCTGCATCACGGCGTGCCGGGCGGCGATATCGGTGTCGAAGTGGATGGCGAAGCGGTCGATTCAGTGCGCCTGAAGGTCGCCAATCGCGGGACCATTCCGCCCGAGGTGTTTCCGCACCTGTTCAAGGCGTTCGGGCCGAACAATAGCGGCGCACGTTCGCGTGAAGGGCTGGGGCTCGGCCTTCATATCGTGCAGGAGATCGCCCGCATGCACGGCGGCAACGTCAGTGTGCATTCAGACGAAGCCACGGGCACGGTCTTCACGATCGAGTTGCCGAGAATGGTCACGTTCCAACGCGGGTCGTTTACGCGCAAGTGAGCGCGCTCATCAGGGGTGCTGAACCGGCAGTGAAAGATGGCTCGCGCGTGGCGCTGTGCTACGCTTGCAGGACCGAACCCAGCACGGCAACCCGTATCCATCATGCGTTCCTGGCGCATTTCTCCACCGCACCGCAGCGAACAGATCAGCACCTCGCGTGCGACTGAACTCGTCATGTCGATTTCGCATGCGGATGCCGACGCGTTGGCCGCCAGCATACTGAAAACGGTCGGCGATACGCTGCCGGTTTCGCAGTGCACCATCTTCGCTTACGAATTCGACGCGCGGCCGCGCACGGTTTCCGCGGCCGATCATCGCGGCGGCCGTTTTCTGCGCGACATCGCGGATCGCTATGCCACGCATTTCTATGCACTCGACGGTAACCGCGCGATCATCGGCCGGTCGCATGAAAAACAGGCTCGCGACGCACTGGTGTTGCACCAGCAGCATAGCGACGAGATCGAAAACGAGGCCTATCGCGCCGCCTGCTACGCGCAGCCGAATGTGTCCGACCGGTTATCGTTGCTCGTGCAGCCCATGGAAAGCGTCTGGCTGTCGATCAACCTGTACCGCGACCGTGCCTATGGCGTGTTTCAGCCAGGTGAACTGGAGCGCGTGGAGAGTCTCGCGCCTCTGTTCGCGCACGCGGCCAAGAGCCATTACGCGTTGAATGGGCAGCATCAGCAGGGTTCGGCCGCGGCGATGCTGGCGCGTGTCAGGCGCGCTTGCCCCGCACTCACGCCGCGCGAACTCGACGTGCTGCGCGGCACGCTCGAAGGCGCGAGCGCCGTTGAAATCGCACAACGTATGGGCGTCAAGCCTGCCAGTGTGATCACCTACCAGAAGCGCGCCTACGCGCCCCTCGGGATATCGAGCCAACGCCAGCTGTTCGCGTTGTGCATGGTGCCCGAGCGGGCCTGAGCCGACGGGCTGTCGCTGCTGCCGCTGCTGCTGCGCGTCATACGCGCCTTGATCGCGCGTCGGCCTGTGTCTCGCGATCCCAGCGTTTCAACCACGGCATGATGAAATCCGCGAAGCCGTCGGCGGGCGGCGACAGCGCGCGCTCGGTGGAACGATACACGCACACTTCGCGGATCGTTTCCGGATCGACAATGCGCTTCATGACCAGCCCGAAGCTGCGCGCCAATGGCGCAACGTAGGCGGGCGCGAGCGTGACGGCCAGCCCCTGCGCGGCAAGGCCGAACGCCGTGGTCACATTGTCTACGACATCTACGGGAATGATGCGCGCCTCCACCGGCAGGTTGGCCAGCATCTGCCCGACTGCGCGTTCGTGGTCGCGGCCGGTGGCGATGATCGGCACGCCGCGCAAATGCGGCCACTGCACGCGGCGGCGCGCGCTCAACGGATGGCTCGGCGCGCACCACATCACCCAGGGGCTCGCGAACGCCGGATCGCAACGCACGCGCGCGCCGCTTTGACGGTCGGGGCCGATTGCGAGGTCCACGTCGCCGCTTTCCACGCGCTCTACCAGTTGCTCGACCACGGTGTCGCAAATGCGGACCACGACCTTCGGTTTGTCGCGTGCGTAGTCGGCGATGGCGGCGGGCAGCGCGGTCGCCGCCAGCACCAGGGGCGCACCGATCCGCACGATGCCGGCGGCGCGGTTGCGGATATCGTCGGCGGATTGCGCGGCGGCGCGCACATGGCGCAACACCGATTCCGCCGACGACAGAAAATCCTGGCCCGCGCTCGACAGATTCACGCGCCGTGTGGTCCGGTCGAAGAGCCGGAAGCCGAGTTCCGTTTCGAGGTCGCCCAGCAACTGGCTGACCGCCGAAGAAGTCAGCCCGAGCCGTTCCGCCGCCGCGCCGATGCTATGCAAATCGACGATGGCGAGAAAGGCTTCGAACTGGCGGATGGTGACGCGCGTGAGTGGCATCAGGCGATTCTAAAGAAAAACTAACGAATCGTGAAAAATCGATTGATTGTGTACCGCGTGCGGTTCGCGGAGACTTGTCCCAATCGACGCACTCAGCCAAACCCGCTTAGACTTCCGTCTCGCCGTGTCGTGAGCAAAGCCGCCGCGCAAGTCGGGACGCAAGCCGCTGCACAAACCGGGATGCGCCGTGCAGTGCAGTGCGGTACGCCACTGCGCCAAACCGAGGCCGCCACGAGGCCCTATTCAAGGAATCACCATGTTCGACCATATTCCCGCTTATCCAGGCGATCCGATCCTGAGCCTGAATGAAGACTTTCAACTCGACCCCCGGTCGAACAAGGTCAATCTGAGCATCGGCATCTATTTCGACGACGCCGGCAAGCTGCCGGTCATGGACGCCGTGCGCCGGGCCGAAACCGCGCTGCTCGACTCGATCGGCCCGCGCTCGTATCTGCCGATGGCCGGCCTGCCGCTCTATCGCGATGCGGCCCAGGCGCTGGTATTCGGCACGAACAGCGAGGCGCGCGCGGCGGGGCGGATCGCCACGTTGCAAACCATCGGCGGATCGGGCGCATTGAAGGTCGGCGCCGATTTCCTGAAGCGCTATTTCCCGGGCTCGCAGATCTGGATCAGCGACCCGAGCTGGGAAAACCATCGCGTGGTATTCGAAGGCGCGGGGCTGACGGTCAACACCTATCCGTACTACGACGAACTCACCGGCGGATTGCGTTTCGCCGACATGATCGACACGATCAGCCGCTTGCCGGAACAGAGCGTGGTGCTGCTGCACGCCTGCTGCCATAACCCGACCGGTGTCGATCTGAGTCCGGCGCAATGGGCGGAACTGGTGCCGGTTCTGCAGCGCCGCAAGCTGATCGCCTTCGTGGATATGGCTTACCAGGGTTTCGGCGCGGGTCTGGAAGAAGACGCCGCCTGCGTGCGCCTGCTGGCCGACGCGGGCGTTGCGCTGATCGCCGCGAATTCGTTCTCGAAGAACTTTTCGCTGTATGGCGAGCGCGTCGGCGCGTTGAGCGTAGTCTGCAAGAGCGCGGAAGAGGCTGGCCGCGTGCTCGGTCAATTGATGTCGACGGTGCGCGCGAACTACAGCAATCCGCCCACGCACGGCGCGCGGCTCGTCGCCAACGTGCTGGCCGATGCGTCGTTGCGTGCTTCATGGGAAGCGGAACTCGCCGCCATGCGCGAGCGGATTCTCGCCATGCGCGGCACGATCCACGCCGGCCTCGCCGGCCGTGTGGATGAAGTCATGCGCGCGCGCTACCTCGCGCAGCGCGGCATGTTCACCTACACCGGCTTGAGCGAAAGCCAGGTGGAGCGCCTGCGCAGCGAATACGCGGTGTACGTGCTGCGCTCCGGGCGCATGTGCGTGGCCGGACTGAACGCACGCAACGTGGATTATGTGGCGTCGTCGATCGCGGCCGTGGTGTCGGGCGCATAAGCGCAATACTTTCGATCAATAGAACGATAACAATGGAGCTGCACATGACCACTCTCGACATCCGGGCGCCGAGCGCGCCGAAGGCCCACGCGATGCATCCGGACGAATGGCAGGCGCGCGTGCAGCTCGCGGCGTGCTATCGCATTTTTGACCTGCTCGGCTGGACCGAGATGATCTACAACCACATCACGTTGCGCGTTCCCGCCAGTGTGAGCGGTGGCGAACGCCAGTTCCTGATCAATCCGTTCGGGCTGCACTATAGCGAAGTGACGGCGAGCAACCTCGTGAAGATCGATGCACGCGGACGCGTGCTCGACCACTCGCCATATCCGGTGAATCCGGCCGGGTTCGTCGTGCATGCGGCGATTCACGAAGGCTTGCCGGATGCGCACTGCGTCATGCATACGCACACCACGGCGGGCGTCGCCGTGGCCTGTCTGGAAGACGGTTTGCAGCAAACCAATTTCTACAGCGCACAATTGCACGACCGCATTGCGTATCACGACTTCGAGGGCATCACCGTGCATGCGGAAGAAGGCCCGCGGCTGCTCGAACATATCGGCAACCGGCAGGCGGTGATCCTGCGCAATCATGGCCTGCTTGCGTGGGGCCACACGTTGCCGCAGACTTTCGCGATTCTGTGGACGCTGAACCGCGCCTGCGAAATCCAGATGGCGACGTTTGCGATGGGCCGGGCGCGGCCGGTGCCGGAGGACGTCGCGATTCGCTGTTCGCGCGACGCGCTGCAGTTCGATCCGCGTCACGGCGCGGGGCAGGATGTGTTCGATGCGCTGGTGCGGCGAGTGGACCGCATCGACGCCAGTTACAAGGATTGAAACGATGAAAGTAGCTATCTACGGCGCAGGCGCGATCGGCGGCTGGATGGGAGTGAAGCTCGCGCAGCCCGGCCATGACGTGAGCGTGGTGGCGCGCGGCGAGACGCTGGCCGCGCTGCGCGAGCACGGCCTGCGTCTGATCGAAGGCGGCGTGACGCATGCTGTGAAGGTGAAGGCGAGCGACAATCCCGCGGATCTCGGTGTGCAGGACCTCGTCGTGGTCGCCGTCAAGGGGCCGGCCATGGCGTCTGTGGCCGGGCAGATTGCGCCGCTGCTCGGCGCGCAGACCATCGTGCTGACCGCGATGAACGGGGTGCCGTGGTGGTTCTGCGACGGGCTCGGGCGCGACTTCGCCGGCAAGCGCCTGAAGTCGATCGATCCCGACGGTGCGATCGCGGCCGCGATTCCGACCGCACAAACGGTGGGCTGCGTGGTGCATGCCAGTTGCCTCGTCGAAGCGCCGGGCGTGATCCGTCATCATCAGGGCAACGGGTTGATTATTGGCGAGGCGTCAGGGCAGGCGAGCGAGCGCGTCGCGTCGCTCACGGCTACGCTCGCGGCGGCCGGCTTCAAGGCGACGATGTCGGCGCAGATTCAGCGCGACGTCTGGTACAAGCTGTGGGGCAACATGACGATGAATCCGATCAGCGCCATCACCGGCGCGACCACCGACCGGATTCTCAGCGACGAACTGGCGCGCAACTTCGTGACGAGCATCATGCTGGAGGCCAAGGAGATCGGCGCGCGCTTCGGTATTCCGATCGAACAGGAGCCGGCGGACCGTCACGAGGTCACGCTCAAACTCGGCGCGATGAAAACCTCGATGCTGCAGGACGTGCAGGCGGGTAAAGCGGTCGAACTCGACGCGCTTGTGGCGGCGGTGCGTGAACTGGGGCAACTGACAGGCGTTGCCACGCCGAACACGGATGCGTTGCTCGGCCTCGCGCGTCTGCATGCGAGCACGCTGGGGTTGTATCCGAAGCAGTGACACCCGCATGAAGGATGAGCCGCACGCGCTGTGCCGCACGGTGATATCTGCCTGACGGAAAGGCAGAAGGAAAGCCGCCGCGCCCATACCGGGCGCGGCGGCTTTTTTCTCGCTTTATGCGGTCACCGCGGTCGAAGCCGGCAGCCGTGCCGCTTCGATCAACGACAACGCCCGCTGCGGGTCGTCGAGTTCGGTGAGGCACAGCATCGCGAGGCGCGCCAGATATAACGGCGCTTGAGCTTCGCCTTCGTTAGTGAGGGTTTTGCACAGCGTCGTGTAGACCAGGTCGAGGTCGCTGTCCGTCATGATGTGAGTCTCCGTGAATCAGATCGTCAGCGCTGCGCTGATGGCGCGCTGCGTGGCCGCCGCGCTGCCGTTGCGCCAGCGGGCGAGTACATGGCCGTCGGGCCGGATCAGATAGACCGTGCCGGGCGTGGCGTCGAGCATGTCGTGCAGGCGGCCGGTGTGATCGAGCATCGTCGGGTTGGCGGCCTGTGCGGTTTCGTCCTTAGCCAGCGTGATGGCTTTGAACGGAATCCCTTTTTCGGCCAGCGTGCCTTGCAATTCCTGCCACGCATGCTCTTGCACAGAATCGGCATTCGCGCCGAAGCGCAGCGCGGTGAAGCAAGGCTCGAGCAGATCCGTGAGATGGATATCGACGCTCGCGCCGCCGTCCAGTCGTTTGAGCCGGCATTCCGGCAACACGGTGCCGGGCGCCGGGCCTCGGCTGAACGAGCCGGCGGCGTCCGCGGCGGCCTCGTTGAGCGGCGACTGTGTATAAGCGATGGCATGCGTCTGCCGCGGATTGATCAGCGGACGCACGGCGGCGTGCCGCTCGGCGAGTCCGAGCACGGCCTCGCGCATCAGATTGAAGGCGAATGACGGCGGCGCCATGAACTCCGTACTCTTCATGCCGTAGCTCAGGTTTTCACGCGCCGCGAAGACGCGCTCCACGCTGTAGCTGTCGAGGAGCCGCGGCGAAGCCACGCCGTTCACCACGCAGGCCAGCTTCCAGCCGAGGTTGTCCGCGTCGTCGATACCGGAATTGGCGCCGCGCACGCCGAAAATCGGTACGAGATGGGCGGCATCGCCCGCGAACAGCACCGAGCCGTGCCGGTAGCGTTCGAGCGTCAACGCGTTCGCTTTGTAGACGGTGATCCAGATCGGCGACCACTCGCCCGTCTCGCTCATCGCGTCGAGCACGCTCTGCACGCGCGGCAAGACGTTCTCGGGCAGGACGGCGGCTTCTGGGTCTTCGTCGTCGCGGAGCTGGTAATCGATACGCCAGACGTTGTCAGGCTGCTTATGGACCAGCACCGTCGAACCGGGGTTGGACGGCGGATCGAAATAGGCGAGGCGCTCGGTAGCGCGCTTGCTGTTTAGCTCGATATCCACGATCACATAGCGGCCTTCGTACGTGGTGCCGGTGAGCTTGAGGCCGAGTGCCTCGCGAATCGTGCTGCGGCCGCCGTCGCAGGCGGCCACCCAGTCGGCGTGCATCTGCCACGCGGTGTCGCCGGTGCGCAGCGTGAGCGTCGCGCCCGCCGTACGGTCCGGCTCGCCGCGGCCGTCTTGCGCCGGGTCCTGCTCGATCCCGGTCACGCGAGTCTGCCAACGCATATCGATCAGGTCGGCATGCCGCTCCACCTCGTCGAGCAACAACTGTTCGATCTGGTATTGCGCGATATTGATCATGGGCGGCAGCGATTGTTCGTCGTCATGATGCATGGCGAAGCGAAACACTTCGGTGTCGCGATAGAAGCTGCGGCCGCCGGCCCACGGCAAGCCTTTTTGCAGGAAGCCTTGTACGACGCCGAGGCGCTTGAAAATTTCCAGACTGCGCCGCGAAATGCAGATCGCGCGGCTGCCGGTGCACACGCTGTCGTCGGCTTCGATCAGTACCGAGCGCACGCCCTGGCGAGCCAGCGCGAGCGCCAGCGTCATGCCGACCGGGCCGCCGCCGACGATTGCCACGGGCCGCCTGAGCGGGTCGCGCCCGTCGACCAGCGGCGGCACTACGCCCTCGTGACGACGGGGCGAAAACGGATAGGGTTTGAAGGGGCGGTTCATGGGCGTCTCCTGAATCTTCGCTGCCGGGATTGCCCGCCGGGGCCGGTTAGCTCTTCACAGGCGGTGCGAATCGATAACGAAGTATGAAGGAGGGCGCATGCGGCGCTGTCCTCATTTTGGGTACGGACATGGATGGCGCGGCCGCGCCGCCTGCTCGGAAAGGCCGGACGAAGGGCGGCGCGCCGCACTACTTGGTAGCGGTCGGCATGGAGGTCAAACGGTCCGCGTTGGTACGAAACCACTCGACCGAAAAGTCGACGAATGAGCGGGTTTTTGCGGAAATGTGACGGCGATCCGCATACACCAGCGCTAACTCCTTGTCGGCATTCGTGATACGGAAGTCTGTCAGCACCTGCATGAGTGTGCCGTTGCGCAAATCGGTCAGCACATGGTTCTCAGGCAAGACCGCGATCCCCATGCCCGCAAGCGCGGCTTGCCGCAGCATCAAGGCGTTGTTCACCACGAGCGCGGCGTCGAGCGTGACGCGTTTCTCGCGCCGATCCGGCGAAACGAAGATCCAGTTGCCGTCATGCGAGGCGGCGCTGAGGGCGAGAAAGGTGTGGGAGGTCAGATCCGCCGGCCGCGACGGCACGCCTTTCACGGCGAGATAGCTGGGGGACGCGACGGCAATGGGACGGACACTCAGCAACGAGCGTTTAATCAACGTGGTGCCGCTGATCTGCTTGGGCAGCACGATGCCGACGTCGAAGCCCTCCTTCACAAAATCGACGTGCTGATGCAGCAGCGTGACCGAGAGTCTGACGTTCGGATACTGCAATAGATACTCCTGTAGCAGGGGTGTCAGGCTGGACAGTGAGAACGACGCGCCGGCAGCGATTCGCAAGGTGCCGGACGGCTCGATCGTGCCGCGTATCGCAACCGTTTCGATCTCCTCGATTTCATCGAGAACGTTGCGGCAGCCCTTCGAGTAGATCTCTCCCTCTTCGGTCAGGGAGAGGCTGCGGGTATTGCGATTGACGAGTCGTGTGTTGAGGTGAGCTTCGAGTTGCTCGAGGTAACGCGTGGCCATGGCATTCGAAATGCCGAGATTGGCCGCGGCCTGTCCGAATGACATGGTTTCTGCGATGTTGATAAATACGCGCATTGCCTGAAGCTGATTCATGATATCACCAACGCTGTAACGGATAGGTGCGGAAAAATTGAGATATTAGTTTTTAACAGATAATCAATGGTCTCCCGGCCTGCGATTTATAGGCGGGTTAAATGTGAATTAATTTTGATTTACGGTATCGGTATTTCGTTCTCAAAAAAAGACGGGGTTTTGTTTTGTTGGGCTTCAGCAACGGTCAATCCTGGCGTCGTATCGAGCGGCAATGGGCATGAGCGATGCGCATCCTGCGCTGCGTGGGCCTCGCCCGTCCTTCGCAAGAATATCTCAAATATAAGTTGAAAATACTTTTGCATAGTTTTGCGCGGTTGCGTCAAAGGCGGGCGTCTAAAATTCAAATCGCACGCAGAATCTGTCTTCAATGCGAATTCAAATGAATTGGAGATGGGTGCATCCTGGTTGCGGCAGGTTTGTTCTTATGTCGGCAACTTAGTTTTAAGATAAAAAGCCAAGGTATTCCAAATGAAAAAAATCATTACTGCGACCGCCGTATCCGCCACTTTTGCGTGCGCGGCGCACGCCCAGAGCAGCGTTACGCTTTACGGCATTGTCGATGCCGGTCTGACGTACGTGAGCAACGAAGTCAGCAAGGATTCCACCGTCACGTCCGACGGGCGCGTCACGAATGGCAAGGCCATGTTCGGCATGACCGGCGGCAACATCCAGCCGAGCCGCTGGGGCCTGCGCGGTGTCGAAGATCTGGGTGGCGGACTGAAAACGGTCTTCAACCTGGAAAGCGGCTTCAACATTGCCAACGGCAACCAGGCGGTGTCCAACAAGCTGTTCAACCGTCAGGCGTACGTCGGCCTGTCCAACGATTACGGCACGGTTTCGTTTGGCCGCCAGTACGACTCCGTAGTCGATTATCTTGCACCGCTCACGGCGGCCGGCAGCTGGGGCGGCACGTATTTCGCGCATCCGGGCGACAACGACAACGCCAACTCCTCGATTAGCGTCAACAACTCGGTCAAGTTCCAGAGCGCGAACTACGGCGGCTTCTCAATGAGTGGCCTGTACGGCTTCTCGAACAATGCGGGCTTCGCCGACAACCGGGCGTACAGCGTCGGCGCGGGTTACCGCAACGGTGGCTTGCAACTGGGTGCGGCCTATCTCCAGTACCAGGGCATGGACCTGAACCAGAGCAATGGCGCGGTCAGTGGCGGCACCTTCGCGGCGTCCGCCATCAGCGGCGTTCAGAATCAACGCACCTGGGGTCTCGGCGGAAGCTACGCATTCGGTCCGGTCATTCTCGGCACCGTATTTACGCAAAGCCGCTTCCAGGACAAGTTTTCGGATATCTCGGTTCGCTATAACAACTACGAGGTCAATGCACGCTACAACCTGACGCCGGAACTGGGTCTGGGCGCCGCCTACACCTACACGCAGGCATTGCGCGCGGCGCCGGGCACTAGCGACACGAAAACCGGCGCGGCCCACTGGAATCAGTTCGGACTGCAGGCTGACTACTCGCTGTCCAGGCGTACTGACGTCTATGCGGAAGCGGTCACGCAGCTTGGCGCGAACAACGGTCGCGGCCTGAACACCGTGCAGATCAACGGCACCTCGGCGCCGTCCACGGCGAGCAATCAGTTTCTCGTGACCACGGGCATCCGTCACCGGTTCTGATCTGACTGCTGTTTCCGTTTGCCGGGCTGATGCGACCGACCATGTCTTTCGGGGTGTGAGCGGTTTCCAGGCAGCGCAATTGATTCGCGCACAACTAACGGCCGCGCCTTGCGGCGCGGTCACACGCAATCAATTGCTTTGGCGCGCATGCCCGGCTGTTGAACTATTTTTCACGGACCGTTCATGCCAGTTTTGCTGTTGCGCTGCCTGATTCGCTCGTTGAACGCACCGAAACGCCTGCTCGGTGAGACGCGGGGACGGCCGGCGCTTATGTTGGGTCTGTTCGCTTTACTCACCGCCTGCGGCAAGCCCGCCGCTCCCGAAGCCTCCCAGCCGGTCGACGTAACGGTCACGACCGTGGCGCCACGCGATACGCCGGTGGACTTCGAGTTTGTTGCCCAGACCCAAAGCTCGCGCGCCGTGGAAATTCGCGCCCGCGTGGATGGTTTTCTCGACAAGCGAGCCTACACCGAAGGCGAGATGGTCCGTCAGGGGCAGACGCTCTTTCTGATGGATCCCAAGCCATTCGAGGCCGCGTTGCAATCGGCACAGGGCGCGCTGGCCCAGCAGCAGGCACGGCTCGGTGTCGCGAAGGCGAATCTCGCGCGCGTCGTGCCTCTCGCCGCGCAGAACGCCTTGAGCAAGAAGGATCTCGATGATGCGACCGGCAGCGAGCGCGAGGCCGCGGCCGCGGTCATCGCCGCGAAAGGGCAGGTTGAGACCGCGCGATTGAACCTCGGCTACACCACGATCAAGTCGCCGCTCGCCGGCTTGTCGAGTTATGCAAGACAGCAGGAAGGCAGCTATGTCACGCCGGCCCAGTCTGGCCTGTTGACGTACGTCTACCAGATGGATCCGATGTGGGTCGAATTCAGCATCTCGGAGAACGAGATGCTGCGGTATCGCGACCAGATTTCAAAAGGCCAGTTGCGCTTTCCCGCTAACGACCAGTTCGAGATCACGCTGTTGCTGGCTGACGGTTCGACGTTTCCCGCGCGCGGGCGTATCGACTTTGCCAATCCCGTGTTCAGTGCGCAAACAGGCACGTTCCTCGTACGAGCCGTATTCGCCAATGAAAAAGGTGCGTTGCGTCCCGGCCAGTTCGTGCGCGCGAGGGTGTCCGGCGCCGTGCGGCCGAATGCCGTTCTGCTTCCCCAGCGGGCCGTGCAGCAGGGCGTAAAAAGCCATTTCGTATGGACGGTCGACAAAGACAACAAACCCCGCCAACGGTTCGTCGAGATGGGCGAATGGCAGGGCGATGACTGCTTTATCAACGACGGCTTGCGCGCTGGCGACAGAGTCGTTGTGGACGGGGCGCTACGGTTGTCACCCAATGCGGCGATCAGCATAACGGGGAATGCTTCTTCCGTGGAGCATCGCGCCAAAGTCATGCCGCCCGTTGCGCAACAGCAATCCGAACAAAACTCCGCGCGTTAATCCCGCGTTAACTCCGCGTTAACTCTGCGGACTAACTCCGCGCTCCAGGCGGCAAACCGGATGAAGCTCTCCCATTACTGTATCGACAGGCCGATCTTTGCGTCGGTCATCTCCATCGTCATCGCGCTTGGCGGCCTGTTGGCCATGTTTGCCTTGCCCGTCGCCCAGTACCCGGACATCACGCCGCCGCAAATCACGATTACCGCCAGCTACCCGGGCGCCAGTGCCGACGTGGTGGCGAACAACGTTGCCGCGCCTATCGAGCAGCAGGTCAACGGTGCGGACAACATGATCTACATGACCTCGTCGAGTTCGTCGACCGGCAGTTTGACGATCAACGCGTTCTTCCGCAACGGCACCAATCCGGATCTGGCTCAGGTGGACGTGCAGAACCGCGTCAACCTCGCGTTGCCGCAATTGCCGCAGTCCGTGCAATCGCAGGGCGTGCAGGTGCAGAAGAAATCGTCCGCGTTCATGATGGTCATCGCGGTGTACTCGCCCGATCACCGCTTCGATTCGACTTACGTCGCCAACTACGCGAACGTGTATGTGCTCGATGCGCTCAAGCGCATTCCGGGCGCGAACCAGGCCAGCATCTTCGGCACACCCGACTACGCGATGCGTATCTGGTTGCGCCCGGATCGCATGGCGCAGCTCGGTATTACGGCTACCGACGTGCAAAACGCGGTGGCGAACCAGAATCAGCAGTTCGCAGTCGGGCGTCTCGGCCAGGCGCCGACGGGCCTGCCGGTGGAACAGTCGTTCGCGGTGACGACGAGCGGGCGCCTCGCCAACCCCGCCGAATTCGACAACATCATTATTCGCGCGTCGAGCAACGGCGCGGCGATCGTCCGTTTGAAAGACGTCGGCCGGGCCGAACTCGGGCAGAAAGACTATTCGATACGCAGCCGGTTCCAGGGCAAGCCCGCTACGGTGATCGCGATCTATCAACAGCCTGGCGCCAATGCGCTGGATGTATCGAAGCAGGTGCGCGCAACGCTGGCTGAGATGAAACGGTCGTTCCCGGAGGGTATCGACTACAACATCGCAATGGATACCACCGACTTCACGCGTGCCTCGATTGCGGACGTGGTGAAGACTTTCTTTGAAGCCGTCGTGCTGGTGGTGATCGTCGTATTCATGTTCTTGCAGAGCTTTCGCGCCACGCTGATTCCGGTGCTGGCGGTGCCGGTCTCGATCCTTGGGACGTTCATGGGCATGGCCGCTCTGGGTTTCTCGATCAACATGCTGACCATGTTCGGCATGGTGCTGGCAATCGGCATCGTGGTGGACGATGCGATCGTCGTGATCGAGAACGTCGAGCGCAACATGCGCGAGTCCGGCCTCTCGCCGAACGCGGCGGCCAAGCGAGCCATGGATGAAGTATCGGGCCCGGTCGTCACGATCGTGCTGGTCATGTGCGCGGTATTCGTGCCGGTTGCATTTCTGGGCGGCATTACCGGGCAGATGTACAAGCAGTTTGCCATCACCATTGCGATTTCCGTGGTCCTTTCCGGCGTCGTGGCCCTGACATTGTCGCCAGCGCTCGCGGCGGTGCTGCTGAAACCGCAAGCGCATGCAAAACATCGTTTTTTCAGGTGGTTCGATAACGCATTCGCTCAGGTCACGGCGGGCTATGGCCGCGCCGTGTCGCTCACCATCAGACGCTTTGGCGTTGCGCTGCTGCTATTCGCCGGCATGCTCCTGCTCGCCGTCACGATGATGCGCTCCATTCCGCACGCTTTCCTGCCGCCTGAAGATCAGGGCTACCTGCTCGGCGCGGTCATCATGCCCGATTCGGCGAGTCTCGATCGCACCGGGCGGGTGTCGTCGCGCGTGACCGACTACTTTGCGAAGCAACCCGGGGTGGGCAGCGTCACCGTGGTCGATGGTTACAGCCTGCTCGACAATCAGACAATGAATAACGCTTCGACATTCTTTGTCGGACTGAAGGATTTCGACGAGCGGTATGCATGGGCGAACATTCGCACGCAGAATGCGCGTGCGTTGCTGCTCGGCGCTTACCGGGCGCTGTCGCGCATCAAGGAAGGTATCGTCGTGCCGGTCAACCCGCCGTCGATTCCCGGGCTCGGCACGACGGGCGGCACCGAAATGTGGATTCAGAGCAAAAGCGACGGGACTACGGCGCAACTCGCGCAGGTCGTGCAGGATTTTGTCGCGAAGGCGAGGGCGCGCCCCGAACTGGCGGGCGTCACGTCGACCTTCAACGCCTCATCGCAGCAGTTGCGTGTCGATGTGGATCGCGACAGGGCGGCCACACTCGGCGTGCCGATCGACGAGGTGTACAGCACGATGCAGACCCTGTTCGGCTCGCTGTACGTTTCGCAGTTCAATCAGTCGAGCCGTCTGTGGCAGGTCATTCTCCAGGCGGAGCCCTCATACCGGTTGAAGCCCGCGGATCTCGAGCAGGTATTCGTGCGCAGCGCCACGGGCACGATGGTCCCGCTCAAATCGGTCGTGATGTATCGGTACGTGACCGGACCGTCCCTGATGACGCGCTTCAACGATTTCCCCGCCGTGCTGATCACCGCCAATGCAGCACCGGGCCACAGCTCCGGCGAGGTGATCGCCGTGCTGGAGGAGCTTGCGCGAACGATGCCCGCGGGATATGGCGTGGGGTGGAGCGGCGAAGCCTATGAGGCCCGCCAGTCAGGCAGCACGTCGGGCCTCGTTTTCGTGTTCGGTCTGGTGATGGTGTTCCTGATTCTGGCCGCGCAATACGAACGCTGGAGCTTGCCCGTCGGCGTTCTGATGGCGGTGCCGTTCGCTCTGTTCGGCGCTTTGCTGGCCATCCTGATAAGAGGCTTGAACAACGACGTCTACTTCCAGATCGGTCTCACCATGCTCGTCGCACTCGCGGCGAAAAATGCGATCCTCATTTTCGAATTTGCAGTGCTGAATCGCGCCCAAGGCGCATCGGCGTTCGATGCCGCGGTGACCGCCGCCCGCGATCGGCTGCGGCCGATCGTCATGACGTCGTTCGCCTTCATTCTCGGCTGCGTTCCGCTTGCTATCGCGACCGGCGCGTCGCAAAACAGCCGGCATTCCATCGGCACCGGGGTGATCGGCGGCATGTTGGGGGCGACCGGCGTCGCCGTGTTCTTTATTCCAATGTTCTTCTTCCTGCTCGAATCGGTGAACGAGCGGCGCGCCGGCAAAAAGAACGCAGGCGCGGTGCCGGAGAGGCAAGGTGAAGGGAGCCTGGCCGATTCGCCCTCATTGGCTAACGGATCGACCGGTATGGACCCCGGCACAAAGCGGGGTCATTGACATGCGTCCAGCCGGTTCAAATGTTTCCTGGGTGTCGGCACTCGGGCTTTGCCTGTTTCTGAGCGGGTGCGTGATGGGCCCCGACTATGCGCGGCCGTCAATCGCCACGCCGGCCACCTTCCGCTTTTCGGATGGCGCGCAGGCGCAAATCGTCGATACGGCGTGGTGGGTGCAGTTCAACGATCCAGTGCTGAACGAACTCATTGCCACGGCGCTCGCGCAGAACAAGGACCTGAAAATCGCAGCCGCCCGCGTCGACGAATTTCGCGGTCAATTCGTCACCACGCGCTCGCAACTGTTTCCGCAGATCAGCGCCGGTTTCAACGCCGGTCGCCAGCATGTCTCGCCGCTTGCGCAAGCCTCGTTGCCGGCGGGCCTTGGCTCGGCCTACAACTCGTTCAATGCCACGTTGCCCATCTCATGGGAGATCGACGTTTTCGGCCGTGTGCGGCGTCAGACCGAAGCCGCGCGCGCGAATCTGCTCGCTAGCGAGGAAGGTCAACGGGCCACCATGCTCACGCTGGTGGCGTCGGTTGCCACGTCCTACGTCAATCTGCGCAGCCTGGATCAGCAACTCGAGATTGCAAAGGCAACCGCGGCGAGCCGCGAGAGTTCGGTGAAAGTGTTCGAACTGCGCTTCAACGGTGGGCAGATTTCGCAGGTCGAACTGGCCCAGAGTCAGTCGGAATACGAGGCGTCGCTGGCGGACATTCCCGCCATCGAGGCGCAGATCGGGCAACAGGAAGACGCGCTTTCGGTATTGCTCGGCCGCAACCCCGGTCCGATTCTTCGCGGCCGTACGCTCGATGAACTCCAGTCTCCCAACGTGCCGGCAGGCTTGCCATCCGCGCTGCTCGAGCGCCGTCCGGACGTGTTGCAGGCCGAGCAAAACCTGATTTCCGCCAACGCGTTGATCGGCGCCGCGCGCGCGCTTTATTTTCCGCAGATTTCGCTCACGGGGCTGCTGGGCTCGTCGAGTACGCAGTTGAGCAGGCTCTTTAGCGGACCGGCGAACACGTGGGCGTTTGCAGGCGCACTGACCCAGCCGATTTTCTCCGCCGGCAGCATTGCCGGGCAGGTCGAGCAGGCCAACGCGCGTCAGCAACAGGCGCTGTATGCGTACCAGAAGGCTGTTCAGTCCGCATTCCAGGAGGTCAGCGACGCGCTTCTCGGCGTCGAGAAGTCACGTGAAAGGCTGAGCGCGCAATCTCGCCAGGTGGACGCGCTGAGTGCCTATGCAAGACTCGCGCGACAACGCTATGAAGGCGGCTACACGAGCTATATGGAAGTTCTCGATGCCGAGCGAAGTCTGTTCAGCGCGCAACTGGCTTATGCGCAGACGCGCAGCAATGAGTACACCTCTCTTGTCACGCTTTACAAGGCGCTTGGCGGCGGTTGGGGCGCTGACACGCTTGCCGGATTGGAGCGGGACCGAGCGGCTCTACAAGGCGACACAAGATAGTCGTCGAGCGATTCGGGTTCGTGGCTAGCAGGTGGCGGGGTACAACGTGCAGACTGGCCGGGCAGGTCCGCGGTCGGATCACGAGCTAAGGCTTGCGCGCACGCGTACCCGCGCGGCCGCGCTGGTCGCGCGCGTGGTTGCCGGCGTGCGATCAATCCGCTCCGCCCACGTGCAAAGGGTGGCGCGCATGCTGCAAGGTGGACGCCGCGAGGCATTCCTCGATCATCGCGCGGAAGGTGGGCGCCGCGTGCGAAGCGCCGGTCGCGCCCGACTCGGGGCCGCCCTCCGGTGCGCCGCCCACGCCGAGCACGAGCGTCGCGCGAGGGCGCCATTCCCGCGTGCGTCGCAGCATATTGCGCAAGTACGGCGGCGATTCCGGCGCGTCGAGCGAGACGATGCAGATGACCGACGCATCCTTGAAACTCGGCTCGTCGGCGCGCGCGCTCCGGTAGCCCGAGTGCGTGGCCATCATCGGCGCGAGATTCTGGCGGCCGAGCAATTGCACGGCGATCGCGGTTGTCACTTCGTCGAATGAACCGCGACCGGGCACGCATAGCACGGACGTTTTTTCGGCTGCGCGGGGCATTGGCGGATGGGCCGAAACAGGGCTGCCGTGCCGCTCGGAAAGATCGGCCGAAGCCGAGGCCGACGCGTGCAGCGCGCTCGCGGCGTCGGCGGCTTCGGTGCGCGCGAGGCGGTCCGGCAAGCCGTCCGCGATCTCCAGGTTTTCGACGATGTCCACCAGCGCGTCGTTGACGCGCTGCAACTGGTCCGGCATCAGCACGCCGCGCATCGCATCATTGCGGGCGAGCTTGAGGCCTTCGAGCACGACTGTGTCGTAGTAGTCGATCAGCGACATCTCGCGCAGCAACCGCTCCGCCTGCACGATGGCCTCGTGCGGATCGTCCGCGAGCAGTCGCTGATAGAAGTTCTGCGCGGGTGTGAGCGCGGGCTGATCGCCGAGCAGCACCGTGAGGAAGTTCAGCCGGTCCGCGTAGCGCCCCATCGTGACCACGCACAACGTGAGCGGGGTCGACAGGACGAGGCCGATCGGCCCCCACAGCCAGCTCCAGAAAATCGCCGCGACCACCACCGCGAGCGGCGACAGCCCGGAGCGGTGGCCGTACAGCAGAGGCTCGGCGATCTGCCCGGCCACCAGGTCGACCACGATGAACAGAATCAGCGTATAGACCGCCATGGTCCATTGCGGCTGAATCGCGGCAGCAAGGAAGACCGCGAGAATCGCGGCGATCCAGATGCCGATATACGGCACGAAGCGCAGCAAGGCTGCGATTACACCGAACAGGAGCGCACCCGGCACGCCGATAATCGCGAGCCCAATGGCGATCACCCCGCCCGCGCTGAGGTTCACGCCCAGTTGCGCGACGAAGTAGCGGCTTAGGCGCACGGCGGCGTCGTTGATCGCGGTCGTGGTACGGTGAAGATCGCGCGAACCGAACAGGCTGATCAAACGGTCGCGCAGATCCTCGCGCTGCAGCAGGATAAATATCGTCACGACCAGCACGATGAAGGTCGTCTCGATCGGCGCGATGGCCGGCGACAACGCGCGTTGCGCGAGCTGCATCGGCGTGGGCGCAGGCTCATGCACTTCCACCGGCTGCGGCACGGCGGGCGCGTTGCGCGCCGCGCGTCCGGTGGGGCGCGGCGGGTTCGGTTTGGAAGGTGCCACACGCTGCAGTGCGACGGCGGCGCGGCTCATCAGCGAATCGGCGCGGCCGACGGTCTTTTCCTGAACCGTTTCAATCTTCTGCTCGATCGCCACCTGATACTGCGGCAAGTCGCCCGCGAGTTGCACCAGCTGCGCGCCGATCAGCGCGCCGACCGCGAGCAGGCTCGCCAATGCGAATAGCACGGCAATGAAAATGGAGGGCAATTGCCCCATGTGCAGACGCCGCAACATTTGCACGAGCGGCGCGAGCAGGAAGCTGAGCAGCACAGACAGCGTAATCGGGATCAACACCGCGCGGCCGAAGTACAGCCCGCACACCACCACCACGCCGGTGATCACCGAAGCGAGGCCATGCAGGCTGGGCGTGCCCGGCGGGTAAACGCGGTTCGGCCGCCCATTTGGCGGTAACGAGATTTTCATGAGCACACGTTCCGATTCAGAAGCGCTGTTGTTCTTATGCTGATCGCTCGCGGACAAACTGATGGCGTCCGGGCAATGCGCTGGAGCAAGTCATATGCCTGGATTGTAGGCGCTTTGACGCCGCACGGGTCTATCGCCTATCGCAAGTGCAGGCGCAGCAGCTCGAACAGTTGCGAGCTCCCATACAGCAGCAGGCCGATAAAGCCGCCGACAATCGTCCCGTTAATCCGTATGTATTGCAGATCCTTTCCGATGTTCAGTTCGATCTGCCGTGACATGTCGCGCGAGTCCCAGTTCTTGACCGTATCGCTGATATGCCGCGTAAGGAATTGCGCAAAGTCCGGCGCCATGGTGCGCGCCGCTTCTTCGAGGTGGTCGTTGAGCGATTGGCGCAACGCCGGATCGTGCGCGAGTTCGCGTCCGACCCATTGACCCATCGCCATCACGCGGGCATGCAAGGCCGAGTCGCTGCTTTGCAGATCGCGCTTGAGCCACGCGCGCAATTCGCCCCACATGTCTTTTACATACGAACTGAGCGCGTCGCCTTCCACCAGGTAGCGTTTCAGTTCCTCGCCTTTTTGCAGGAAGGCGGGATCGGTCTTGAGCTTGTCGATCAGTTTGTGCGCGGCGTCATCGAACTTCTCGCGAAGCTGGTGCGTCGGGTTTTCGCTGATCTGTTCGAGCATGCGGTTGACCGCGTTGGCAAGCGCTTCCGCGCCTTTCTCGCCGAGCCATGCCGAAGGCAGGATCATCTCCATCTTCGGGTATTCGCTCTTCACCCAATCGACGATGCGCTCGGCGATGAACTCGCGCGCCTGCGGCTCGCGCAGCAGCGCGATGACCTGTTCGATGCCGGCGTCGAGCAGTTCCTGATGGCGGCCGTCCTTGGTGAGCGTGTCGAGAATGGCGCCCATCGACTGCGACAGGTCCACCTTGGCCAGCACGTCGCGCAGCGCGTCCTTGATGAAGACCTGAATGCGCACGTCGTCGGTCAATTCCAGAATGCCGCTGGTGAGTTTGACGACGTAGTCGCCTAACCGCGCGGTATTGGCCGGCTGCGTGAGCCAGCCGGTAATGCTTTGCGCCGGGTCGTGTTTCTGGATCAGCCCGACCAGCGAAGGCACATCCAGAAACTTGTCCTTCACGAAGACCGCGAGGTTGTCGGCGATCTTGTGCTTGTTCCTCGGAATGATCGCGGTATGGGCGGAGACGAGCGGGATCGGCACGCGGCGAAACAGAGCGGCCACGGCGAACCAGTCGGCGAGCGCGCCGACCATCGCGGCCTCGGCGACCGCCTTGATGCCGTCCACCCAGACGCCGCGCGGCATGAACGCGGTGACCACGAAAACGCAGGCGGCCGCGAGCAACAGGAGTAAGGGTGTGCGTTTGGCTTTTTTCAGTTCGATGGCTTTGTTCATCGGCGGCAGGGCAGCGGGCTCGGGGCGATTGAAATCATGCGGCGCGCTCCACGCGCGTCCAGAACCGCGAGTGTAGCGCCGCCCGCCAGCCCATGTGCCAACCGGCTGGGACTATCTTTAGCGCGCCGGCACGGTAACATCTATGGTTAGGCTGCGCGGGCTCGCCCGGCGAGGCAGATTGCAATTGAATGGAATGGAGGCACAGTGATCAGGTTTCTGCACACCGCGGACTGGCAGATAGGCACGCAATTCGGCCAGTTCGAGCCGGACGAGGCGGCGCACCTTGCCGAAGCGCGCTTCGAGACCGTGCGCAGGATCGCCGCCGAAGCCGCCGCGCGCAAAGTCGACGCCGTGCTCGTGGCCGGCGACGTATTCGATCTGCAAACGGTCTCGGACACGGTGATTCGCCGTCTGTTCGGCGCGCTGCAAGGCTTCAGCGGACCGTGGATCATGTTGCCGGGCAATCACGACGCCGCGCTCGTCGAGAGCGTATGGACGCGTGCCCAGCGCCTGAACTGCATCGCGCCGAATGTGCGCGTGGTGCTCGAACCGGGCGTGGTGTTGCTGGACGACTGCCGGTGCGCGTTGCTGTGCGCGCCGCTGACGCAACGCATCACCTACGACGACACCACCGGTTTCTTCGATACCACGCAGACGCCACCCGGCTATCACCGCGTCGGGCTCGCGCACGGCAGCGTGAGCGGGATTCTGCAGGAGGGCATCGACTCGTCCAATCCGATCGCGCCGACGCGTGCCGCGAGCGCCCGTCTGGACTATCTGGCGCTCGGCGACTGGCACGGCCATCTGCGCGTCGACGAGCGCACGTGGTATGCCGGCACACACGAGCAGGACCGCTTCCGCGCCAATGATCCGGGCTTCATGCTCGACGTCACGCTGGCTGAGCCGGGCGCGTCGCCGGTGGTCGAGCCGGTGCGGGTCGGACAATATCAATGGCATCGCTGGGACGAAACCATCGCCGTGCCGACCGATGTGGATGCGCTAAAGGCACGCCTCGCCACCCTGGGCAGTCACGACGTGCTGCGCGTTGCAGTCGGCGGCACGGCCGCGCTCGCCGATGCCGAAGCGCTTCACGTCGCGGTGGAAGAAGCGCGCGCCCGCGTGCGGGCCTTGCGCGTCGATCTGAGCGGCCTGCAAGTGCTGCCCACCGCCGACGACCTCGCCGAACTCGGCGCGCAAAGCGGCTATCTCGCCAAGGTGGTGGCGCGTCTGCGTGGCTTGCAGGAAGACCCGCAGTCCGACCCGCAAGCGGTCAAGCGCGCGGCGGAAGCATTGCTGCTTCTGGCGCGTTTCCAACGTGAACTGCCGCGCGAAGCGAGGTCCGCATGAAGCTGCAAAGTATCGCGATCCAGGAATTCAAGCAGTTCACCGGGCGGCTCGTCATCGACGATCTGCAGCCCGGTCTCAATCTTTTCGTCGGCCCGAACGAGGCCGGTAAGAGCACGATTGCCGAAGCCGTACGCGCCGTGTTTCTGGAGCGCTACAAGGCCTCGCATCTGAAAGACCTGTTGCCGTGGGGCAAGGCGAGCGGACAGCCGTCGGTCGAAGTGAGTTTCGAGCTTGACGGCGCGGCATGCCGGCTGTCGAAGCAGTTCGTCACGCGGCAGCGCTGCGAACTCAAGATCGGCCAGAGCGTGTTCGGCGAGGATGAAGCTGAAGACAAGCTCGCGGCCTTGCTGGGTTTTTCGCGCGCCGCGCGTGGACCGCTGAAGGCAGAGAATGCGGGCGTTCCTGGTTTATTGTGGGTGCAGCAAGGCGGCACGCAGGAAGTGCGCGATTCCACCAGTCACGCCGCTCAGTATTTGCGCGATGCGCTGTCGCAACTCTCGGGCGGCAGCGAATCCGCCGGTGAGGACGCGCTGATCGCCGCCGTGCAGCGCGAGCTTCGGCAACTGCTCACCGCGCGCACGCAGAAGTCCACCGGGCCGCTCGCCGAAGCCGAACAAACCCTCGCCCGGCTGATCGAAGAGCGCGATGAGCTGGAGCAGCAGCGTCAACAGTTCGAGGAGAACATCGCGCGGCTTGCCGCGCAGCAGGAAGCCTTCGACGACACGCAGCGCAAGCGCCCCTGGGAGCTTCACGAGCAGAAAGCCTTGCAGGCGCAGCAGCGCGCCGATGCCGCGGCTGAACTCGAACGCAACCTGCAAGGGCTCGCGCAAGCGCTCAAGGCGAGTGAGGCCGAACTGGCGCTGCCGTTGCAACAGGAGCAGAACGCACTCGAACTGGAAGCCGCCGTCGCGCGCGAGCGGCAGCAACTCGACGCGCTGCGGGCGAGCGTGGCGGCGGTGCAAGCCGAGCACGCACAAGCCGCGGCCAGCGTGGCGCAATTCGAGCAGGCTTTCGCCGATGCGAACCGCGCGCTGGAGTTGGCCAATGCGGCAGTGACGGTGGCCGATCTGCGCAGCCAGATTGAGCTCTATCGGGCCGAGAGCGAGCGGCTCGAAGCGTCGATCGCCGCTGCCGCCAAAGCTAACGACGCAATGCTGGAGGCTGCGCGCGTCGCGGCCACGCTCGAAATCGACGAGGCGAAACTGAAACGGCTCGCCGCGCTCGGCAGCGAGTTGACCGTGCTGCGCGCGCGCACCGAAGCCGCGATGACGCGCATCGAATACCGCCTGCACGGCGCGATGACCGTTGACGATAAACCGGTGAGCGGTGAAGGCGTGCTTCGTCTGGACGGGGAGAAGCGGATCGGCCTCGGCTCGCTCGGCGAATTGCGGGTGGTGCCGGGCGTCTCCGATCTGCCTGCGCGATTGTCCGAACTCGCGTCGCTCGAAGCGCAACATGCGCAGTTGTTGCAGGCGCTCGGTGTGGCGTCGCTCGGCGAGGGCGAATCGCGGCATGAACAGTGGAAGGCGCTGGTCGCCCAGCAGAAAAGCCAGGCGAAGATTCTTGAGGTGCACGCGCCACAGGGCATCGAGGCACTGCGCGCGGCGGCGGCAACGGCTGCGGCGCGCATGCAGGCGGCCAATGAGCGGCTGGCGAGTCTGCCCGACGTCTCGACCGCGGCGCCGCTCGACGAGGCTCGCCGCAACGCCGAAATCGCACGCGACGCGTTGGAGGCTGCGCGAAAAGTGTTGACGCAGGCGGCCGAAAAAAGATCGACCGGCATGGCCAATGCGGAATCACTTGCGGCTCAGTTGCAGCGGAAGGATGCGCAATTGAGCGACGAAACTTTCCGTCGGAACCGCGAACAGTGGCAGACGAAAATCGTCGAACAGCGCGTGCAGGTCGAGTCGTTGCGCAAGCAGCGCGAAGGGCGTGAGCGCGAGCTGGAAGCCGCGCGCCTCGATGATCCGGCGGCGGAGGCGAAGCGCTATCGCGCGTCGGCGGAACTCGCGCGCAGCGAGCAGAACGAGCGGCAAGTGCGGATCGCGGGCTTGCGCAGCCAACTGGAGACCGTGGGCGCGTCGGGGCTTGGAGAGCGTCTGGCGGTGCTCAAGGCCAAAGTCGAACAGGCCACGCGGCGCCGGGACGAACTCAGCTTGCGCGCGAGCGCGTTGAGTCTGCTCGACGAAGTGCTGGTGGACGAACGCGACGCCGCAGTCGCGCAATTGCGCGCGCCGTTGACCGAACGGCTCGGGCATTATCTGAAGCGGATTTTCCCGCAGTCGACGATCGCGCTCGGCGACGATTTGAGTCCCGCCACGCTGGATCGCTTTGGCCGTGCGGACACGCTCGATGCGCTGAGCTTCGGCACGCGCGAACAGCTCGGCATTCTGACGCGGCTTGCCTATGCGGATTTGCTGAAGGCATCGGGCCGGCCGACCTTGCTGATGCTCGACGACGCGGCCGTGCATACCGACGCCGCGCGACGCGACGCCATCAAGCGCGCGCTGATCGACGCGGCCACGCGGCATCAGATTCTGGTGTTCACTTGTCATCCTGAGCTGTGGGACGATCTCGGCGTGAGGCAGCGGGCGATTGATGATCTGAAGGTGGCGGCCTAGCTGCCGCGCCACGCAAGCACGGTGTCAGCGATCACCGCGCAAGGCCGCATGAATTGCCACATGCGGCCGATGAATACTCACGCAGATTTGCAGAAAGATCCGATCTCCATCGATAGACATTTCCCCTGAAACTATTGCTTCGAGTCTTCGCTGCGGTCTGAGCCTTCCGCCAGGATTGGTTACCCCTGCTTGTGCCGAATGCGTGCGCATGTCCGCGTGACGACCGTCTGAACAGTCGCACGGATCACGGGGATCGCTCATGGCGCAGGATACCTTCATCAAGATTGACGGCATCGACGGCGAATCGCAGGACGCGTCGCATCTGAACGAAATCGACGTTATTGGTTGGCGTTGGAAGGTTTCGCAGACCTCGACCATGATGTCGGGTTCCGGCGGCGGCGCGGGAAAGGCTACCGTTTCAGACCTGGAGTTCACTCACAAGCTCGACCGCGCGAGTCCGAATCTGACCAGGTTCTGTTTCACGGGCAAGCATATTAATCAGGTGCAGTTGACCGTGCGCAAGGCCGGGGGACTGCCATTCGAATACCTGAAGATCACGATGCACGACGTGGTCATTACCCAGGTCGAACCGATCGGCGGCGGCGATGAATGCCACGAAGAGGTTCATCTTTCCTTTTCGACAATGAAGCATGAGTACTTCGTGCAGAACGCGCTGGGGGGAAGCGGCGGTGCGGTAACCGCGACGCTTTATATCAAGAACAACACTGCAAATTGACGGGGCAGGGGCAGAGGAAATGCCGGTCAAGTGTACTTTTGTTCTTAATGGGAAGAACACTTCCACCTTCACGTGCGAGGGAACCGTGCCAGTTACTGCATTTTCTGGAACCGGTCGAGGGCGGGATAATCCTGACGAAACGGCCGTGGAAAACGTTGGGCCGATTCCCAAAGGGACCTACTATCTCGTCGATCGTCAGTCAGGCGGTTACATGGGCTTGATATACGACTGGTGGAACGCGCAGGGTGTTAGCTCTACCGATCGTCGAAAATGGTTCATGCTCTGGAATCCGGCAACGGGGGACACGACTAACATCAATGGCATCAAGCGCGGTAACTTCCGGTTGCATCCAGTCGGGCGCCTCGGGCTGAGTCACGGATGTATCACGATCGCGAGCCCTAATGAATTCGATCGACTTCAGATATTCATTCGTTCGCGAGGACAGACGATGCCCGTGCCGGGGTCTGCCTTGAGGGCCTATGGAACCGTTGACGTCAAATGAACAAGCGCTCACTCATCAACATTGCGACTTACACCGCTTTGATAGTGATGTCCGCGATTGCTGGTTTGCGGACCACGTATCTTATCGACATGCTCCCAATGGAAATGCCTGAGAGCGTGGAAGCATTTATCCGATTCTGGCTGTCCTGCACCGGCACTGAATATCTGGGAAATCCAGACGATATGGAGGTGCTTGCGTTCCTGCTCTATTGGGCGGTCGCCACATTGCTGATTGCAGTGGCACTAATTGGATTCAAACGGTGGCTGTCTCGCTATCTCATTGCCAGAAAGAGTGGTGAAGCGATACCTAAGATGCCTTTGTCCGTAACGCTCGTGGCATGTTCATTTGCGCTTCTCGTCATGAGTAATATTGGTTGGCAACTGTCGAGTCCACTTACGAGATACCCCCTTCATATACCCGCTCCAGTCAAGGCAGTAGTCAAATTCTACCTATCAGCCACAGGCCAAGGCGCCGGGTCAGATCTCGACGAGAACCTGATTTTGTACGTCATGGACCTTTATTGGGCAATAGCTACCTTGTGCATCGGCGTACCGGTCGTTCTTTGCTGTCTGGCGATACGTCGGTTCATGCGCAGAAAAACCTCATAGCGCACACGTTCACTCATACCAGCGCGGCGTATAAACCCACTCGCCGCCTTCGTCCGCGTTGCCGAACCTGCGTGTCGTGGACGACCCCACGATTACCATCGTGCGCATATCCACATCAGACGAACGCAGTTCGCCCAGCGTGATCGTCCTCAGCGTGCTACCAGGCCGACCAATGTCCCGGCCCAGCACTACCTGCGTTTGCGCACGCCGATATTCCCGCACGATGTCCAGCGCTTTATCCAGTTGCCAGGGCCGTGCGCGCGAAATCGGGTTGTAGAACGCCATCACCAGGTCCGCTTCGGCCGCGTGCCTAAGGCGCTTTTCGATGATCGCCCAGGGCTTCAGGTTGTCGGACAGCGACAGCATGCAGAAGTCGTGGCCCAACGGCGCACCGGCTTGTGCCGCCGTTGCCATCGCCGCCGATACGCCCGGCACGATCGATAGCTCGACCGCCGCCCAGTCCGTGTTCTGCGAGGCCTCTAACACTTCTAGCACCGCCGCGGCCATCGCGAATACGCCGGGGTCGCCCGAGGACACCATCACCACCGCGCGTCCTTCGCTCGCCAACTCGAAGGCATGTCGCGCGCGCTGCAGTTCCTCGCGGTTGTCCGTGCCATGCACGCGTTGGTCGGCGCGCAACGGGCCGGCCATTTTCACGTAAGTGTCGTAGCCGAGGATATCGGTGGCTTCATTGAGCGCCGTGCGCGCGGCGGGCACCATCAGGTCGGCGCTGCCGGGGCCGAGGCCGATCACGGTCAGGCGGCCACGCACTCGGCCGATCGTGTCCGGATCGATGGCGAGCGGCGCCAACGCAAGCGCCACGCCTGCCGTCGAATCGTTGTGCAGCGTTTCGTAGGGAATGCGCAGCGCGGCATGCAGCAGGTTGCCCGGCGGTTCGCCATCTTCGGGACGCGTCAGCGCGAAGCGCAACGGCACATTCAGGTTCGCCGCGGCCTCGGCCAGCGCCGGATCGCCCATGCGCTCGGACGAGGCTAGTAACGCCGCAAGGGACAGCGGCGCGAGACCGTGCGTATCGAGTGCCTCCTGCACGCGGGCCACAATCCCGGCACTGGCACTGGCACTGGCACTGGCACCCGCACCCGCACCCGTGACCATGACCGTGACCATGACAGCCGCGACCACACTTCGCGGATGAATTACCAACTCATCCTCGCGCCCGTCCCACGCACGCGGCGTCACGCGAATCGCGAGGCGCGCCGAGTCGGAGCGGGGCAGTTGCGCGTCATCGAGCCACGGCGCTTCGCCTTCGATACGCGTGCTTGCACCAGCCAGCAGATCCGACACGAAGCGTTTGCCTTGCCCGACGTCGGCGAGCGTATAGCCATCAGGCGGATTGAGCACGCAGGTGCCAAAACGCAACTCGCCGCTCGTCGTGATGGCAGGCGGCACGGCCAACATCGCGGCCATCTCGCGCGCCATCACGTTGACGCCGGCGAGACCGCCGAGCAGCGGGACGACCGCGCTGCCGTCTTCGGCAACGGCCAGCACCGGCGGCTCGACGCCCTTGTTCGCCAACAACGGCGCGACGCAGCGAATCACGATACCCGCCGCGCACAACGCGACGATCGGCGTGCCGCGCGCATACAGTTCCCGCAAATGCGCGCCGAGTTCGCTGTAAGCCACGTCCGCCTCGACACGTCCGCGCAAGCCGTGCACCCGGCTATCCGCATACAGCGCCTGAATGCGTCGCGCTGTCGCCAACGCGCCCGCGCCGAGAATCACGATCGCGGGCGCGTTCATCCTTGCCATTTTTCCCCCGGCACCACGAGCAGCGAAAAATACGGGGACGCCATTGGATCCACGTCGGCGAGCGCAACGATGCGTTGATTGCCCATCGTCGCGCGTTCGACGTAGAGCGCGCGGTCCGCGAGGCCGAGTTCGCCCAGCACGCGCCGCACCTTGTCGAAGTTGCGGCCGAGTTTCATCACGACGGCGGCGTCGGCATCGGCCAGACGCCGGCGCAACTCGTCTTCGGGCAGCACGCCCGAGAGCACCGACAAACTCTGATTGCGGTACACGAGCGGCGAACCGAGCACCGCCGCGCCGCCGAGCATCGAGCACACGCCGGGCACGACTTCGCTCTCGTAGCGCGCCGCGAGCCGGTCGTGCAAATACATGTACGAGCCGTAGAAGAACGGATCGCCTTCGCAGATCACGGCGACGTCACGACCCGCGTCGAGATGCGCGGCGACGATTTCGGCGGCGGTGTCGTAGAAATCGGCAATGATTGCTTCGTAGGAAAGCGGCGGTTCGAGCGCTTCCGTGGTGACGGGATAAACCAGCGGCAGATGCTGCTGCGCGTCGTGTAAATGCGCTTCGATAATGCTGAACGCGTTGCCTTTCTTCCCCTTCGCGACGAAGTACGCGACCACCGGCGCCGCCTTCAGCAAACGCAGTGCTTTCAGCGTGATGAGTTCCGGGTCGCCGGGGCCGACGCCAAGTCCGAACAAACGTCCTTGCACGGTCATTTATTCGACCTCCGTTGCCAGCGCGTTCACGGCGGCCGCCGCCATGGCGCTGCCGCCGCGACGGCCGTGCACGACCACATAGGGCACACCGCGGCTGTTTTCCGCGAGCATGGCTTTCGATTCGGCCGCGCCGACAAAGCCCACCGGGAAGCCGAGGATCAGGGCAGGCCGGGGCGCGCCCGCGTCGAGCATATCGAGCAGATGAAACAGCGCGGTCGGCGCATTGCCGATCACGACGACGCTACCCGCCAGATGCGGCCGCCACAATTCGAGCGCGGCCGCGGAGCGCGTATTGCCGAGTTCGCGTGCGAGCGACGGCACGTCCGAGTGCGTGAGCGTGCAGATGACTTCGTTGTTCGCCGGCAACCGCGCGCGCGTGATGCCTTGCGCGACCATGCCGGCATCGCACAGGATCGGCGCGCCTTGCGCGAGCGCCGCACGGCCCGCCGTGCCCGCGCCTGCGGAAAACTCCAGATCGTCGATCACATCGACCATGCCGCACGCGTGGATCACGCGCACCGCGAGTTTTTCGAGGTCGGCGGGAATGCGCGACAAGTCGGCCTCCGCGCGGATCGTCGCGAAGGATTGGCGATAGATCTCCTGACCGTCGCGAATGTAATCAAGCATCGGTGTTACTCCGGGCCAGGCGTTCGAACATGTCGGCGGCCTGGTCGATCGTCAGTTGGCGCGCGACGCACTGGCCGAAACCGGGCCGTCCGTCGCGTCGATAAAGGTCGTAGAGGCCGGGCGCCGCCGCCAGCAGCGTGTACGGCGCGCAATGCGCCGTGGCGCACGAGCGGGAGCAGCCGCTCAGATGCACGTCGACGCCGTCAGGCAGGCGTGCGGCGAGGCGCAACGCGTCGGCCTTGGTGTCGGCGAGGCTCTTCGCACAGCCGCTCGATCCCGCGCAGGCAATCAGGCGCGTGATGGCTTGCGCGGGATCGGTGGCGAGGCCGAGCGTGGTCAAGCCGGATAGCACAGCGGGAACCGCGTGCGTTGCGATGTCGGGCAGCAGCACGCTTTGCCAGGGTGTGAAACGCAGTGTGCCGTTACCGTGCTGCTGGGACAGCGCGGCGAGGGCGCGCAGGGCGCCGGCGTCGAGGCGTCCGAGCGTTGGCTGGCCGCCTACGTGCGAGGCTCCGGGCCCCCGTTGAGGGTGGACGCCGAGGCGCAGGCTCGCATCGGCGGGTGCGGCTCGACGCCAGTGGGCCAGCGACGCGTCTCGCGTCAGCGGAAAATGGACGTACCGTTGAGCGTGATGCAAGAGCGCGTCGGCGCAATGGCCGGCTAGTAGGTGACGCATGCGCGTGGCGTCGGCGGGGGCGAGTTCGAGGAAGGTGAACAGCAGCGCGCGCACCAGAGCGGGGACCTGTGAAGGCAGAACCGCGGCCAGTGCAGCCGTGCTGTGCGCACCGGGTTTTGCAGCAAGGTCCGGCGAACCGGTATCGTCGTACTGCGTTGGCGAGCCCGCACACGCACTCGCGGGCGGACAACCCGCCAGCCCGAATACGAATCGCACGCCGTCCGGCTCCTGCGACGCCGCCAGCCAGACATCGTGCGGATGATCCACTCTCGCGAGCCGTTCACCGCCGTCCAGCAGCAGCGCGAATTTCGGCGACAGCGCCGCGAAACGCGTTTCGCTTTGCAGCATCGAAAGCAGATCGGCGCACAGCGGGCGCGTGTCGAACAGGGCTGACGGGTCGCGTCCGGCAGCGGGGCTGATCATCACGTTGCGCACGTCGTCGGCGGCGATTGCCGCTGGTGTGTCCGGTGCCTTCGCCGCGCCGCTCGACGGCCTCGGCCCGAGCCCGGCAGCCACGAGCGCCGCAATCAACGCCGCTTCGTCACCCGGCTTGACCCCACGCACCTGCAGATTTGCCCGATTGGTCAGCTCGATTGCCCCGGCAGCGTGGCGTGCGCAGGCATCCGCGAGCGCGCGCGCCTGCGCTGCGCTCAACTCGCCGCCAGGCAGTTTGATGCGGCAAAGCCCGCCGTCGCGGGCGGCCACGATGCGCAGCAGCCCCGGACACGCCGAGGGCCGCGGCGTCGCGGCCGCGTTGGAGACAATGGTGGAAGGCGAAGCATGATTCAAGACGGACACCGGTTTAGCGTCGCGCGACGGCCCGAGCATGCCGTGAGCGGGCATGGCTGCGGCATCGGTACACCCCGCCCGATGTTGGTTGGCACGAACAGTCTCGCCGGCAGGTCTCCTGGCTGGCAGGTCATGGGCCGCCGCTGCCTTCCCGGTAGAACCAGTGGCGTGGAGCGCAGGCGGACTCGCTGCATACAGTTGCGGGGGCAGCCACAGTGGCACTGTGTTCCCTCTTCGGCCCCGAAGGGCACCGGCGGCTGTATTATGCCTTTTTTCGAACAGCACAACGAGGCTGGGCGCTTTGATCGGCGCGGTACAGCGGACTATTTGAAGACACAGAATGAGGATGGGTGCATGCCGGCGTGGCTGACGGTGGTGGGCATAGGCGACGACGGTTTCGCCGGTTTGGGAAGGCCCGCGCGGCGTGCTTTGCTGGAAGCGTCGGTGGTCTACGGCGGCGAACGTCATCTGGCGATGCTGCCCGCGCGGCTCGCCGCGCGCCGTGCCGCGTGGCCGCGTCCGTTCGATCTCGCGCCTTTGCTCGCCGAGCGCGGCGGCGCAGTGTGCGTGCTGGCGAGCGGCGACCCGATGCTGTTCGGTGTGGGCGCGACGCTCGCGCGACAGTTGCCGGCAGGAGAGTTGCGCGTGCTGCCCGCGCCGTCATCGTTGTCGCTGGCCGCTGCGCGCCTCGGCTGGCCGTTGCAGGACGTCGCGACGGTGTCGCTGGTGGGCCGGCCGTTGGCGACGTTGAACGCGCATCTGCACGACGGCGCGCGCGTGTTCGTGCTGAGCGCGGACGGTCGCACGCCCGCCGCGCTCGCGGAGTTGCTCAACGCCCGCGGTTTCGGTGCGACCCGTATGAGCGTGCTGGAACACCTGGGCGGCGAGTTGGAGCGGCGCATCGACGGCCGTGCGGATCAATGGCCGGCGGGTGAGGTGGCCGCGCTGAATCTGATCGCACTCGACTGCCGTGCCACCGAGGGCGCGCCGCGTTTGCCGCTGACCTGCGGTTTGCCCGACGACGCCTTTCGCCACGACGGCCAGTTGACCAAGCGCGATGTGCGCGCGATCACGCTCGCGCGTCTCGCGCCGGCGCCCGGCGAATTGCTGTGGGACGTGGGCGCGGGCAGCGGCTCGATCGGCATTGAATGGATGCGCGCGCATCCGACGTGCCGGGCGATCGCAATTGAAGGGCATGCGGAGCGTCAGCGCTTCATCGAACGTAATCGCGATGCGTTGGGCGTGCCGACTTTGCAACTCGTCGCGGGCCGCGCGCCTGCCGCGTTGCAAGGGCTGCCGGGGCCGGATGCGGTGTTCATCGGCGGCGGTGCGACGGTGCCGGGTGTGCTCGAAGCGTGCTGGGTCAGTCTGCGTGAGGGCGGCCGGCTGGTCGCCAACGCGGTCACGTTGCAAGGCGAAGCGGCGCTGGCGGCATGGCGCGAGCGGCACGGCGGCACGTTGACGCGGATCGCGCTCGCGGACGCGCAACCGCTCGGCGGGTTCGATACGTGGCGGCAGGCGCTGCCAATCACGCTGCTGGATGTGACCAAGCCGGCCGGAGGTGCTGTGAGGAACCCCGACTCACCCCAAGAACCCTGATGCGCGAAGAAACGCCCGAACAACCCGCGCCGCTGCGTAGCGGCTACACGACCGGCAGTTGCGCCACCGCGACGTCGCTGGCGGCGGCGCGTCTGCTGCTCGCGGGCGTGGCCAGCGACGTCGCGGAGATCGTATTGCCCAAGGGCCAGCATGTGCCGATGCCGCTGGTGTTCTGCCGCCTGATCGACGATGGCGCCGGCGGCGCCGAAGCCGGCACCATCAAGGACGCCGGCGACGATCCCGACGTCACGCATGGCGCGCTCGTATTCGCGCGCGTGCGCCTCGTCGCCACGCCGGGCGTGACGTTTCGCGCGGGGCCGGGCGTCGGCACGGTGACGCGTGCGGGACTGACGCTGCCGGTTGGCGAACCGGCGATCAACCCCGTGCCGCGCAGAATGATGACCGAGCATCTGGCCGAACTCGCGGCGGAGCATGCCTATGGCGGCGGCTTCGAGGTCACGATCGGCGTGGAAGGCGGCGAAGCGCTCGCGCTGAAAACGATGAACCCGCGTCTCGGCATTCTCGGCGGTCTGTCGATCCTCGGCACCACCGGCATCGTGCGGCCGTTTTCGTGCTCGGCGTACATCGCATCGATCCATCAGGGCATCGACGTCGCGCGCGCCAACGGCTACACGCATCTCGCCGCCTGCACCGGCAACGCCAGTGAGGACGCGATGCGCGCGCACTACGGTCTGCCGGATATCGCGCTGATCGAAATGGGCGACTTCGTCGGTGCGGTGCTCAAGCATATGAAGCGCGCCCCGGTCGAGCGTCTGAGCGTGTGCGGCGGCTTCGGCAAACTCAGCAAGCTGGCGGCGGGGCATCTCGATCTGCATAGCCGTCATTCGAGCATCGATCTTGAACGGCTCGCGCAGTGGGCGGCCGCACACGGCGCCGACGCCGCGCTTCAGGCGGCGATTCGTGCGGCCAATACGAGCCAGCAGGCGGTTGCATTGGCGCGTGAGCAGCAGGTGCCGCTCGGCGATATCGTCTGCCGGCATGCGCTGGCCGTGGCGCGCGATATCGTGCCGCCGCAGGTCCACGTGGAAATGTTCGCGATCGACCGCCAGGGCAACCTGATCGGAGCCGCGCAATGAAGCGGATTCTGCTGCTCGGCGGCACCGGCGACGCATTGCGGATCGCTCGCGAACTCAACGATCCCGTCCACGTGTACAGTCTCGCCGGCCTCGGCAAGGTGCCGGGCGATCTCTCGTGCTCGGTGCGCGTGGGCGGTTTCGGCGGCAGCGAGGGCCTGGCGCGTTACATCGACAGTGAGGGCATTGGCCTCGTGCTTGACGCGACGCATCCGTATGCCGCGCAAATCAGCGCGAATGCGGCACAGGCGAGCCGCGTTGCGCGTGTGCCGTATTGGGCGCTGCGCCGTCCGGCCTGGCAGCCGCAAGCCGGCGACGATTGGCGCATGGTCGGTGACTGGGGCGCGCTCGCGGATGCGCTTGCGCCGTTCAGGAAGCCGCTCTTCACGCTCGGCCGCGAACCGCTTGCGCATCTCGACGAGATTCCCCCGCAGCAGTTCTGGACCGTGCGTTGCCTCGATTCGCACGAGGACACGGCGCGTGCGCGCATTATCGCGGCGCGCGGCCCATTCACGCTTGAAGGCGAACGCGCGCTGTTCGCCCTGCAAGCCTTCGACGTGGTGGTGAGTAAAAACAGCGGCGGCAATGCGACCGAGGCAAAACTCGAAGTCGCGCGTGAGCGGGGACTGCCGGTCGTGATGTTGCGCCGTCCCGAGTTGCCGGCGGCGGATCGGGAGTTCGAGCGCATAGCCGACCTGCTCGAAGCGCTGCAAGCGGCGCATTGAGCTTCCGCCTGAATCGCGCATGCCCGCCATGCCGCGCTAACGAATCATGGAGTAGTGAATGACGGTGTTTTTTATCGGCGCGGGTCCGGGCGACCCGGAACTGATTACGGTGAAAGGGCAGCGGCTCGTGCGCAGTTGCCCGGTGATCCTGTACGCGGGTTCCCTCGTGCCGGCCGCGGTGCTCGAAGGTCACGCGGCCGCTCAGGTCGTCAACACCGCCGAACTCGATCTCGATCAGATCGTCGCGCTGCTCGCGGCGGCGCACGCCAAAGGCCAGGACGTGGCGCGCGTGCATTCGGGCGATCCGTCGTTGTACGGCGCGATCGGCGAA
This sequence comes from Paraburkholderia sp. RL17-383-BIF-A, assembly GCF_046028015.1. Lineage (NCBI taxonomy): Bacteria > Pseudomonadati > Pseudomonadota > Betaproteobacteria > Burkholderiales > Burkholderiaceae > Paraburkholderia > Paraburkholderia sp. RL17-383-BIF-A. The sequence continues at coordinate 130,585 of NZ_JARESR010000018.1, forward strand.
CAGATTCGCCGCCTGCGTGAATTGCATATCCCCTATGAGATCGTGCCGGGCGTGACCGCCACGGCTGCCTGCGCGGCGGCGCTGGGCTGCGAACTCACGCTCCCCGATGTTTCGCAGACGCTGATTCTCACGCGCTTCGCGAACAAAACCAGCATGCCGGAAGGCGAACAGCTCGCCGACCTTGCGCGGCACCGCGCGACGATGGCGATTCATCTCGGCGTGCGGCATCTTGCGCGCATCGTCGATGAATTGCGGCCGCATTACGGCGGCGCGTGTCCGGTCGCGGTGATCTATCGCGCGAGCTGGCCGGACGAGAAGAAGATCACCGGCACGCTCGACGATATCGTCGGCAAAGTGCAGTCGAGTTCCATCGCGCGGACCGCGCTGATTCTGGTCGGCCAGGTGCTCGCCGCCGAAGGTTTCGCGGATTCGACGCTGTATGCGAAAGACTGAACCGCCGAACGTGGAAACGCCCATTCGCGCGGCACGATACCGCGCGCGAATGGGCGTTCGACGCTGGTTCAACGACCGATCACATCACGCAGGCAATTCTTCCGGCTGCTTCGTCGCCGCGAGCTTCGCGCGCAACGCCCTGGCGGCCCGCACCATGTTCGCGAGCGCGGCTTCCGTTTCCGGCCAGCCGCGCGTCTTCAACCCGCAATCGGGATTGACCCACAGGCGCTCGGCCGGAATCACTTCGCATGCACGTTCCAGTAGACGTTGCATCGCGTCCGCACCCGGCACGCGCGGCGAGTGGATGTCGTAGACACCCGGGCCGATTTCGTTCGGATACGCGAAGGCGCCGAAGCCGTCGAGCAGTTCCATCGCCGAGCGCGAGGTCTCGATGGTGATCACGTCGGCGTCCATTGCGGCGATCGAGGGCAGAATGTCGTTGAACTCCGAATAGCACATGTGCGTATGAATCTGCGTCTGATCGGCGACGCCCGCCGCCGAAATGCGGAACACACGCGTGGCCCAGTCCAGATAAGCGGCCCAGTCGGCACGACGCAGCGGCAAGCCTTCGCGAAAAGCCGGTTCGTCGATCTGGATGATGCGAATGCCGGCCTTTTCCAGATCCACGACCTCGTCGCGGATCGCGAGCGCGAGTTGCAGCGCGGTGGTCGAGCGTGGCTGGTCGTCGCGCACGAACGACCATTGCAGCATCGTCACGGGGCCGGTCAGCATGCCTTTCATCAGACGCTGCGTGAGTGATTGCGCGTAGCGCGTGGTCTCGACCGTCATCGGTTCGGGACGGTAGACGTCGCCGTAGATGATCGGCGGCTTTACGCAGCGAGAGCCGTAGCTCTGCACCCAGCCGTTTTCCGTGAACGCATAGCCCCACAACTGTTCGCCGAAATATTCGACCATGTCGTTGCGCTCGGCTTCGCCGTGCACCAGCACGTCGAGGCCCAGTTCTTCCTGTTTGCGCACGGCGATCTCGATCTCGGCGCGCATGCGTTGCAGATAGTCGAGCGCGCGCAGTTCGCCGCGTTTGTAGGCGGCACGGGCCTGGCGGATCGTCGGCGTTTGCGGGAACGAGCCGATCGTGGTGGTCGGCAGGAGCGGCAGGCCGAGCGCTTCGCGCTGCACGCGGTTGCGTTCGGCGAACGGGCTTTGCCGTTGCGCCATCGCGCTGCTCACCGCGGCCACGCGTTTTTGCACGAGTGCGTTGACCACCGCGCTGGAGTGGCGGCGTGCTTCGAGCGCGCGGTCTGCGGCGGCGAGCGTGGCTTCGGCCGCGGCGGGATCGCGTAAGGCGAGGGCGAGCGTGGCGACTTCAGCGAGTTTTTCGGTGGCGAAGGCGAGCCACGATTTCAGATCGGCGTCGAGTTTTTTCTCTGCGTCGAGCGAAACCGGCACATGCAGCAGCGAGCACGATGGCGCGATCCACAAGCGTTCGCCGAATTCCGCATGCAGGCTTTGCAACGATTCGACGATCTCGCCGAGATCCGCGCGCCAGATATTGCGGCCGTCGATCACGCCGGCCGACAGCACCGCATGCGCGGGCAATGCCGCACGCCACGCGTCGAGCTGTTGCGGGGCGCGCACCAGGTCCAGATGCACGCCGCCAATAGGCAGCGCGGCCACCCGCGGCGCGTGTTCCGCAGCGCTTTCGAAGTACGTGGCGAGCAGCAGCTTCACGCCCGACGCGCCGAGCACGTCATACGCGGCGGAAAACGCTTCGAGCCATTGTGCGGGCAGATCGACGCACAGCGCCGGCTCGTCGATCTGCACCCACTCGATACCGCGCTGCTTGAGCTTGTCCAGCAGGCGGCTGTAGCGGATCACGAGCTTCGGCAGCAACGACAAACGGTCGAAGCCGGCAACATGGCTCTTGGACAGCCACAGGTAAGTGATCGGCCCGATCAGCACCGGCTTGACCGGCAGATTCAGCGCGAGCGCTTCGTCGATCTCCTCGAACAGCCATTCGACGCCGCCGTCGAAGCGCGTCCGCGGCCCGAGTTCGGGGACGAGGTAGTGGTAGTTCGTATCGAACCATTTGGTCATTTCCATTGCCGGTTGCGCGGCGTTGCCACGCGCCAGCTCATAGTACTGGGCGAGCGACAGCGCCTTCGGCTCGAAGCCGAAGCGCTGCGGCAATGCGCCGAGCAACGCGCTCATGGTGAGCATCTGGTCGTAGTAGGCAAAATCGCCGACGGTGACGAAATCGAGTCCGGCGTCCCGCTGCAATTGCCAATGACGGGCGCGCAATTCGCGCGCGACGCCGCGCAGATGCTGGTCGTCGGATTCGCCGCGCCAGAACGATTCCTGCGCGAATTTCAGTTCGCGTTGTGCGCCGATGCGAGGAAAACCGGGAATGTGCGTGCGGGCCATGTGAAGTCCTGTTGTGCGTTGTATGAATTGGCGTCCAGTGTGAAAGTCGCGCTATGATTCATCAAGCGACATGTTTTCACCAATGTATGAGCCAAATTCATATCCACACTGATTCGTTCTACGCGGAGCCATTCCATGCTTGAGCTTCGCCACTTGCGTTCGCTGATCGCCATTGCCGATTCGGGCAAGCTGGTGGCGGCCGCCGAGCGTGTCCATCTGAGCCAGTCCGCGCTGTCTCATCAGATTCGCGATATCGAGGCGCATTACGAGGTGTCGCTGTTCGAGCGCACCAAGCAGGGGCTGCGTTTTACCGCCGCCGGCGAGCGGCTGCTGGCGCTTGGCCGCGAGACCATCGCGGCGGTGAGCGCGGCGGAACGCGATCTCGTGCGCCTGAAGGGCGACACGCGCGGCGAGTTGCGCATCGTGCTGGAATGCCACACCTGCTTCGACTGGCTGATGCCGGTGATGGACGAATTCCGTCGGCGTTGGCCGGAAGTCGAAGTGGATCTCGTCGCCGGTTTTCATGCGGACCCGCTGCGTCTGCTGAGCGACGGCAAAGCCGACGTGGTGATCGGCTCGAAACCGGCCACGCGGCGCAGCCTGCATATCGCGCCGCTGTTCCGCTTCGAGATTCTGGTGGTGATGGCCAACGAGCACCGGCTACGCAACAAGCGTCGCGTGGTGGCGGACGACCTGCGCGACGAAACGCTGATTACCTATCCGGTGCCCGAGGCGCGCATCGACCTGATCCGTGAAGTGCTGGAGCCGGCCGGCATCAAACTCGAACGGCGCACGGCGGAACTGACTATCGCCGTCATGCAACTGGTGGCGAGCCGCCGCGGCATCGCGGCGCTGCCGAACTGGGGCGTGAAAAACTACGTCGACCACGATTACGTGCTGGCCAAACGGGTCGGCCCGCAGGGGCTGTGGAGCGAGTTGTACGCGGTGGCCGCGAAAGGCTTCGCGAACCGGCCTTATTTCGATGATTTCGTCAGAATCGTGCGCGATACCTGCGCGGCGCAACTCGATGGTATCGAGTTGCTGACGGTGGAGGGGCAGGCGGGCTGATAGGTGCCGCCGTGTCCAGCGGAGCGTCATGAACCCGATCCAAACGGAAATGCATGTCAGTCCTCCAGCGGCGAGAACGCCTCGAGCGGCACCTTCTTTTCCGTCCCGATGCTGATCGCAGGCACGAATGCGAGCAGCACGACCACGAAGATCCCGATCACGAAGATCGAGAGAAAGGTCAGGTGCAGCGACTGATGCAGCACCATGCGGATCATCTCGCTGTTGCCGAGACTGGCGGCCTGATTTTGCAGCAGCGCTTTCAACTGATCCGACGTGACCACGGCGACTCCTTTTGCGTGGCTCAATCCGAAGTTGAGCACCGCGCCGAACAGCGTCGCGCCCAACGTACTGCCGAGATTGCGCGAGAACAGATTCGACGCGGTGGCGCTGCCGCGTTCTTCCATTCTGACGATCTCCTGAATCAGCACCAGCGAACTGACGCTCGAGGTGCCCATGCCGAAGCCCATGATGAGCGAGGCGAACGCGGCGACGAGCGGCGAGCCGCCGGGCGACAGAAACAGCAGCAATACCGCGCCGAGCGGAATGGACGCGCTGCCGCCGATCAGAATGCGCCGCAAGCCGAGGCGCTGAAACGACTTCGCCGCGAACGTGGCGCCGGCGGGCCAGCCCACCATCATCATCGTCAGTGCGAGGCCGGCGATCACCGGCGAGCGATGCAGCACGCCCTGCACGTACATCGGCAAAAACGTGGTGGCGCCCATCAGGATCATGCCGGACAGCAAGGTTGCGCCGTTGCAGGCGGCAATCGGCCGGCGGCTCCACAGTGCGAAGGAAATCATCGGCTCGGCTGCGCGGCGTTCCTGCCACACGAACAGCAGCACGCACAGCACGAAGACGCCGCCCGCCAGCGCGGCGCGCGACACCATGTCGTCGCCGGCGTAGGTCAGCGCCATCATGAGCGCGGCGATCGCCGCCATGAACAGCGCCGCGCCACCGAAGTCGATCGACGGGCGCGCATGCCGTTCCGATTCGCGCAGGAACGCGATGAAGCCCGCCGCGGAGGCGAGGCCGATCGGCACGTTCATCCAGAAGATCCATGCCCACGACATGTTGTGAATGATGAAGCCGCCCACCATCGGACCCACCACCGCCGAAATGGCCCAGACGCTCGCGAGGTAGCCCTGCACCTTGCCGCGTTCGCGCGCGGGATAGAGGTCGGCGACGATGGTCAGCGTGACCGGCTGGATCGCCCCCGCGCCGACGCCCTGAATCAGGCGGAACGCGATCATGGCCGGCATCGACCAGGCGAAGCCGGCCAGCACCGAACCGATCAGAAAGATCGCGATGCCGGCCAGTACGACCGGCTTGCGGCCGTACAGATCGGCGAGTTTGCCGAACACCACGGTCATCGCCGTCTGCGTGAGCAGGAACGACGAGAAGACCCAGCTATACAGATGCAGATCGCCGAGTTGCGCGACGATCTGCGGCATGGCGGTGGAAACGATGGTGGCTTCGATGGCGACCATCGCCATGGACGCCATGACGGCGGCAATGACGAGTGCACGCGACGATTGAGGGTTGCGGGACATGGGCCGGAAGTTAGTATTAGGATGTTAGACACGTCGGGCAGCGTGGCCATGAATCGGCCACACAGGTTGGCACACGCCGCGACGCTTCAGCGCGGCCGCACGAGGACGGCAGGTGTCGAGTATGCACCCTGGCGGGAATATGCGCTTGAGCCTGGCGGCCCGGTAAAACCACGCCGCCTTGGCACAGCGTTTGCGCGATTGATGGTTTCTTTCGACACATGGAGGGTCATTATGAGGATCGAATTCACCGGACGCCGCGAAGTGGTGGCAGCGGCGCGCGTCGCCTTCGAAGCCAATGTCGACGGGGCAGACGTCTGGTGCAGCGTGTCGCTGGATGCGCTGAACGACCATTTCGGCAACGACGGTCCGTCGGCCCACAACCTCGTCAATACCTTCGAGGCGAATCGCGCGCGGATTGAAAACGCTACACGGCGCGTGCTGGAGAAAAACGGCGGACAGTCCGTGGAACTCGAAACCGGCGACTTCAACTGAGGCCTTGCCGGCCAGGTGTCTGATTGACGGCGAGTCCGGTGCACAGGCCGGGCTCGCCAGCCAGATTGGCGGTAACCGTCTGGTCTCTGATCATCCATGCCATGGTTCAGCCAGCCGCGCACGGCTGTTGTTACCTTGCAACCCTTTCATTGCGCGCAACCCCAACCTGCGCGCGTCTTGAGCGTTCAAACACCCGTCCGGGCGCGGCGCGTCTCGATTGCTGCATTTAGATGACGGATTCTTAGAGATTTCGTAAAGGTCTGCTCCAGAGCGTGAACGTTCGTTTTGGCCGTTCGCGTTTCTATACTCGCGTCGCTGTTCAACATGACATTCCAGCTACGCAGGAGCATTGACGTGAAAAAGATTTCCGCCGCAGTCGCGGCATTCGTGGGCCTCGCCGCCACCGCCGCGCACGCGCAAAGTTCGGTCACGCTGTATGGCCTCATCGACGCAGGCGTGATGTACACCAACAACGTGAAGAAGGGCGGCTCGCAAGGTGCGCTGGTGCAGGCGACGAGCGGCAATATCAACGGCAGCCGCTTTGGCTTGCGCGGTGCCGAGGATCTCGGCGGCGGCCTGCAGGCGATCTTCGTGCTCGAAAACGGCTACAACGTGCAGAACGGCAAGCTCGGCCAGAACGGCCGCATGTTTGGGCGTCAGGCGTATGTCGGCCTGAGCAACAAGGAGTACGGCGCGGTCACGCTCGGCCGGCAGTACGACTCGCTGGTCGACTTCGTCGCGCCGCTCTCGGGCACGGCGGGCACCTTCGGCGATACCGGTTTCGCCCACCCGTTCGACAACGACAATCTGAACCACTCGGTACGGATGAGCAATGCCGTGAAGTACATGAGCGCCAACTATGCCGGCCTGAAGTTCGGCGGCCTGTACGCGTTTTCGAACAACACCGATTTCGCGATCAATCGTGCCTACAGCGCGGGCGTGAGTTATGCCAACGGCCCGTTCAAGGCTGCCGCGGGCTACTTGCAGATCAATGGTTCGAACTCGACCACCAACACGGGTGGCGCGGTCGATCTCGGCGAGTCCACGGCCAACGGCACGGGCGGCTTCCGGCTCGGCGCCGATGTGCAGCGTACGGCCGGCGCCGCGTTGAGCTACGGCTTCGGCCCGGTGACGGCCGGCTTTGTCTACACGCATAGCCAGTTCCAGAACACGGCGTCGTTCGGCGCGACGCACGGCTCGATGCGCTTCGACAACTACGAAGTGAACGGCAAGTACGCCGTCACCCCGGCGGTGACGCTCGGTGCGGCTTACACCTACACGGACGCGCACGTGGGCGGCACGTCGACCTACGGCTCCGATCCGAAATGGAATCAGGTGAACCTGCAGGCCGTCTATGCGCTGTCGACGCGCACCGACGTCTACGCCGAAGCGATGTACCAGCACGTCAGCGGCACGGGCTACACCGCGTTCATCAATACGGCCGGCGGCGCGTCTTCGACGGGCAACCAGGTCGTGGGCACCGTGGGCCTGCGCGCACGCTTCTGAGCGTGACGATTGCCCGGCCGCGCACTGCGTGATATCGCTCGATATCGCGCGCCGCGCGGCCGGCGATTTCTCCAGATTCAACAACAATCCCTTCGGTGGGCGGCCGTTATTCTACGAGGATACGGCTCCTATATTGAGTTCAGCGCTTGCGCGGAGAGTGATTCGAAGCGCCGCTCATCATCAATTATCGGAGGTAGTTTCATCATGAAGTCCCTGATCAAGGCCGTCGTTATCGTTGCCTCGCTGGCCGCTTCGGCCACGGTTTTTGCCCAATCGAATTCCGGCCTCACACGCGCACAGGTGCGCGCCGAACTGGTTCAGCTCGAACAGGTCGGCTATCACGTCGGCGACGGCGACGGAGCCCATTACCCCGACGCGATTCAGGCCGCGGAAGCCCGCGCCGCCGCGCGTAACGGTGGCAACAGCGGTTACGGCGGCAGCGTGGCGGGTGCGTCGCAAAGCGGCCGTCCGGCGGTATCCGCCACCGACTGGAACGCCATGTACAGCCGTTGATGCGACCGGCTCGCTCCAGTCGTGCGGTGAGGCGCAACGAGGTTCGATATCACGGGCTGCGTTGCGCTGATGCGTTGTACGGGTGTGTGACGATGCGCACGAGTCCGCCCGCCGATCGACGCATGAGCGCAACGCTGCGCGCCTCGGGTAGGGTTGGAAAGGACTCTTCCAGCGTGGCGTATATATCCGCTTCGGCGGCGCCGGTAAAGTAGTCATGCACGCACGGTTCCCGGTGTGCGAGCGAGAGAGTTTGCCCCGGCTGGAGACAGCTGGGGCTTTTTTATTTGGCGAGGCGGATGAAGGCAGGATGGCGGCGGCACATCGTTGCCGTTCGTGCATGGGTGGTCGACGAGTACCCGGCTGCGGTATAGTCGCGCGAATAGGCCGCCTGCAGTGCTATCGTCGCTCGTCGAGGGCGCTGCAGGCTTATTCTTCGATCTTGGAGAACACCGTGCAGGAAATCATCGAGGGTTTGATCCGCTTTCAACGCGAAGTCTTTCCGCAGCAGAGCGCCTTGTTCAAACGTTTGTCGGCGGCGCAAAGTCCCAGCGTGCTTTTTGTGACGTGCTCGGACAGCCGCGTCGTACCGGAACTGCTCACGCAGACAGAGCCCGGATCGCTTTTCGTGATCCGCAATGCGGGCAACATCGTGCCGTCTTATGGTCCGGAGCCGGGCGGCGTTTCGGCCACCGTCGAGTATGCGGTGGCCGTGCTGGGCGTTCGCGATATCGTGATCTGCGGCCACTCCAATTGCGGCGCGATGACGGCGATCTCCACCTGCACGAATCTGGACCATCTGCCGGCCGTGGCAAGCTGGCTGCGTCACGCGGATGCGGCCAAAGCCATCAACGCATCGCGCACCTATCATTCGGATGCGGAGTGCCTGGAGGCGTTGGTCAAAGACAACGTGATCGCACAGCTCGCGAACATTCGTACGCATCCTTCGGTGGCCGTCGGACTCGCGAACAAAAAGCTGAATCTGCACGGCTGGATCTTCGACATCAAAAGCGGTGTGATGCTCGCGCTCGACGGGCGCACCGGCGAGTTCTTGCCGCTGGTGGACAACCCGGACATCTACGCCGTGTAACTTGAAGTTTGAACCTGTGAGGCGCACGATGAGACGTTGCCCGTGCGCCACCAGGCTTTCACGATTCAGACCCATTCGGATGGTGCCGCTGCATTGCGCGTGACATAGGAGGCGAGCCATGTGCGAGCGTCATCTGTCTTCTCCTGCGCGGCGGAACTTGCTGCTGGCCGGTGCGTCGTCGATCACGTTGGCAGGCTTGTCGCGACGCGATGCGAGGGCGGCGCAGCCGGCCGTCGGCAACGCACCGAATTCGATTCCACCTGCGCAAGCGCTCGACCGGCTCATGCAGGGCAACGCCCGCTACGCCGCGAATACGTCTTCCAACAAGGACTATTCCGCTGGCCGCGCGGCACGCGTCTCGGCGCAATATCCGATTGCCGCTATCGTCGGATGCGCGGACTCGCGTGTCGCGCCGGAGTTGGCTTTCGATCAGGGCCCGGGAGATCTGTTCGTGGTGCGCGTAGCGGGCAACTTCGTCAACGACGATATTCTCGCGAGCCTCGAGTACGGCGTCGAATTCCTCGGCGTGCCGCTCATCATGGTGCTTGGACACACGCAGTGTGGCGCGGTGGGCGCCGCGGTCAAGGTGCTTCAGGAGGGCGCCCGGCTGCCCGGCCACCTTCCGGAACTGGTCCGCGCAATCAGGCCGGCCGTGCGGATCGCGCAGGCGGAGCACGGCGCCGATCTCGTTGCGCAAACCACGATCGAGAACGTGAGGTTGAACACCAACCGGCTGACTGTGTCCAAACCGCTCATCGGGCCGTATGTGAAGAGCGGGAAGGTCAAGGTGGTCGGCGGCATTTACGATCTGGCAACAGGCAAGATCGCGCTGGTCTGACGCGCCGCGGTCCGCATCTTGCTGTCACTGCTCCTTGTGCCTGTTGATTACCGTTCGTCTGGCAAGCCAATTCCGGCGCCAAATACACTAAAGCCCGACACGAAAGCCCGGCAGGACTGCCGGGCGGCCTTGTCATGTTTTGCCTCTACTTCCAGGGAGTGCCATGTCCACTGATTCCGCGCGTATCGATAGTTACCTGTTCGAACCCGTCAAGCTGGGACCGCTGCAATTGCCCAATCGCATCGTGATGGCGCCGCTCACGCGCAGCCGCGCAAAAGAGGGCGATGTGCCGAGCGAACTCGCCATCGAGTACTACGCGCAACGCGCGTCGGCGGGGCTGATCATTGCGGAGGCGACGCAGATATCGCCGCAAGGCAAAGGCTATGTGTTCACGCCCGGCATCTATACCGACGCCCAGGTGCAGGCATGGAAGCGCATTACCGACGCGGTGCATGAGAAAGGCGGGCATATCTTCCTGCAACTGTGGCACGTAGGCCGCATTTCGCATCCGTCCTTGCAGCCGGGCAACGCGTTGCCGGTAGCGCCCTCGGCGATCAAGCCGGAAGGCCAGGCTTATACCGACGAAGGCTTCGTGCCGCTCGTCACCCCTCGTGCGCTCGAAACGTCGGAAATAGCGGGCATCGTCGAGCAATATCGGGTCGCTGCGCAAAACGCGAAGGCCGCCGGTTTCGACGGCGTGGAAATTCACGCGGCAAACGGCTACCTGCTCGACCAGTTCCTGCGCGACAAGACCAACCGGCGTACCGACCAATACGGCGGCTCAATCGCAAATCGAGCGCGTTTCCTGCTCGAAGTGGCCGATGCCGTGACGGGCGTGTGGGGCGGCGAGCGGGTGGGCGTGCGGATTTCACCCCTCAGCAGTTTCGGCGATATTGCCGACAGCAATCCCGAGCCGCTTTTCAAACATGTCGTGCAGCAGCTCAATGCGCGCAAGCTGGTGTATCTGCACGTGATCGAGGGCGACACAGGCGGCTCGCGCGAAGTGCCCGGCGGCTTCGATCTGCAGGTTCTGCGCGAGGCGTTCGACGGCCTCTTCATGGCCAACAACGGCTACGACATGGAGCTCGCGCAACGAACGCTCAAGGCGAAGCGGGCGGACCTGATCGCCTTCGGGCGGCCGTTCATCTCCAATCCCGACCTGGTGGCCCGTCTCAAGAGCGGCGCACCGTTGAACGAGCCCGATCAAGGCACGCTGTATGGCGGCGGCGCCGAAGGGTATATCGACTACCCGACAATCGAGCAGGAGGCGCAACGCTGAGTGGATGAGCCGCGCTCGCCCTGCGCTCGCCCCTCGCCGGTTAGCCGGCGAAGCAGCGAAATGCGAGGCTGATGCGCGGGCCGGTCACGTCCGCGAGCTTGGGAATGCCATGCTCATGCGTGAATTGCGACGCATAGCTCATGACGAGGCAACTGCCGGGCTCCAGTTCGATATGTACGATCCGGCCGGAACCTGCCTTCGGGCGGATCGTCATGCGGCGGCTCGCGCCTAGCGAGACGATGGCGATCGGCTGGGCGGCCACGAGCTTGTCTGTCTTGTCGCTATGAAGCGCGACGCTGTCGCTGCCGTCGCGATAGAGGTTGAGTCCGACGCGATTGAACGGCGCACCCAAGAGCGCGCGAACGGCCTCGAAGGCTTCGCCCAGCGGCGCGGGCAGATCACCGGCTTCGCGCGCGAAGGTGGCAAGCAGGCGGGGTACGGCGACCTCGCGGTCGTACATCATGCGCTGCTGGCTGAGCCAGCCGATGTTCTTCAGTGCCTCCTGGAACCACTGCTGCGCCGTGGCGGCGGGAATCGACTCGGGCAAATAGCGAATTCCGCCTTCCTCGTCATGAACGAGGGAGACAGGCTCGGGCGCGAACAGGGCTTGCTGGGACACCATGGTTCCGGGATTGGCGGGCAACCGCCGCACGATCAGGAGGAGACGGGCGGTCAGGGCAAGTCATTATACTGTGTTTTTATACAGTATTTTGATCTGCCGCGGCCGCCCGGCTAAAACATGGCGGACTGCACCCGTTTTCCTGTCTTCAGCGCGCCAACCGGACACGCCGCTGCGCTGCACCGGCCGACCGGCGGTGTTTCATCCGCTGCCGGCCGGCTGACTCAGGACCTCTTTCAGTTCGACGTCACGAGCGGATCGGACGGCACGATCCGCAGTGCGCCAGGATTGCTCGCCGCCGGATTCGACCACAGCAGATGCATGCTCGCCGCTCCCGTGCCGTGCACGTATTCGACCTTGATCGACGCGCGCTGCTTCGCGGCGAGCCAGGTCTTGCCGCTCACGGTTGATTGCGTCGCAGTCTTCTTGTCGATGATCTTCACGCCGTTGATCCACAGGCGCGCCACGTTGTCGCTGTCGATCGAGAACGTGTAGAGCCCGTCCTGCGCCGCCTGGATTGCCCCGGACCAACGCACCCCGTAGTTCGTGGCGTTGATGCCCGCGGAAGCGTCAGGCGAATCGGTGCCGCGCTCGGTGTTCAGGTCGAAGTCGATCAATGGCGTGATCGAGGTTTTGACGGGCGCGCTCGCGAAGGTCGGGTCGTTGTAGTAGCCGACCTGCAGCACCGGCAGCTTCACGTTGAAACCACCTGTCAACGCCTGAGTCTCCGAGGTCTGCCACGGATGGCCGTCCGGATAGATCGTCCCCTGGAAGGGTGTGGCCGGTTCGACCGTGGCGGGCGCGCCCGGCACCTGGCCCCAGTGGAAGCGCGTGTTGGTGCGGCCGATCATCAACTCCCACACGATAAAGCCCGTGCTGCCGCCGTAGTTCGAGACGATGCCGGGCATGGTTTGACCGGTGGTGCCAGCAAAGCCCCGTTGCAGCGTTTCGGAATTCAAGGCGCTGACATTGCTGCCGTTCACCGGACCCGTGTACGGGTTGCCGTACGGATGGAACGCATAGAAGTCGGAGAAGTACGTGCCTTCGTCCTCCTGGACCTGCGGTGCGTTGATCGGCTGAGTAGCGCCTGCGTTCAGGATGGCGATGCGCGCGTCGTTCATCAGCACCGCGCGCGTTTCCTGCAATGCACCATTGCCGCTGCAACCCGGCTCGTTCATCGTTTCCCAGAAGATGATGCGTGGGTCATTGCGATGCGGCGCGACGAAGTCGGTGATGTAGCTCGCCAGACTCGCCTTGTACGTGATGGCGGAGTTGGCCGCCGTCGGCTGGAAATACGCCTGTTCCACCGGCGTGCCGGGCGACTGAACCCATTGGCTGTTGTGCACGCCCCAGACCGGCGCCGGTTGCGGGCCGTATTGCGGCGTGGGGTTCCAGCAGTCGTCGTAGAAGATCGGCGAGACCTTGATGCCATGACGCGCGGCGATTTTCAGCAGGTTCTCGAACTTGCTCAGGAACGCCACACGATCGTTCGCCCACACGAGATAGTGCAGGTAGACCGCAATCGTGTTCATGCCGTAGGTCTGCGCATACGTCAATTCGCGGTTGACGATCTCCGGATCGTAGTTCTGCCAGAAGTCGATTGCGTTCACCGCATTGGACGGCGTGTAGACCGCGCCGACCACCTTGGAGAAGTCGTAGCTCGGCGACTTCACGGTCGGGTACGTGCGGATCGTCATGTTGCTGAACGTCGCGCCGACGCCGAAACGTCGCAGCCCGAAGCTGCCCGACTGGAACACGGCGGGCAGGGCGTTGGTGGCGTCGTTCACGCTGATCACGCGCTGCTGGTCGAGGTCGACGGTGATGGCCGTGCCGCTCGTCGTGACCTTCAGATGGTGCGTGCTGCCGCCCACGATCGTACTGAGCGGATACGCGATGAAGTTGGTCCAGTTGTTGTTCTGACGGCCAACCACCAACGAATGTGTGCCCGTGTCGAGGCCGATGTAGTAGCCGGTCAGGCTGTCGGGACCGCCGGCTGTCGGATTCGTGGTGCGCACGATAAAGCCCGCGTTCGCGGCGCCGCTGCCGACCGGCGCGCTGACCGTCACGTCCGCTTCGTAAGACGCGGTGGCATAGGTGCTGGCGAGCGCCACTGTTTTGTCGCCCGCGCCAGTGCCGTTGGTGGGCGGCGCGGGGATGGTGATGGTGGAGTTGTTGGCGCCGGGGCCCCAGCCTTGCGTCGATCCCGGTGCGAGGTAGTTCGTGAAGTCGCCGAACGAGAGCGTGGTGGTCGAAACCGGCGCGGGCGGCGCCGGCGGCGTGTAGGGCGGAAGGTTGAGCGTGGGGTCGGCGATCACGAGCGGCGGGGTCGTTGTCTTCATGCCGACCGGAATGGCCTTCGCGGCCCTGAATTCGCTTTCGACGTTGGCCGTGTCGGCCAGCGCCGCGGCCGAGGCCGCCGAAGCGCCCGACGCGGCTGAGGCCGCTGTGGCTGCTGTGGCATCGATCGCCGTTGCCTGCTTGTTCGCCGAGGCCGTCGCGTTCGGCGAACCGTCATTGCCACCGCAAGCGCCCAGCATGGCGAGCGCCGCAAGCACAAGGTAATTGCGCACCTGTATCTCCTGATGTCCCCGCTTAATTGATGGTCATAATTATTATTGAGTTTTGATAGAGTCAATAGCAGAGGCGTTGTTGGCCTCGTTGTCGCCTACGGATGCGGAAATCGATATGAATAATATTATTAATTCCGCAGACCTGTATCAGTACTTCCCCCGGATTGTTCGGCGGCGAAGATCGCGCTAAGCGAAGTCAGGAAGGGCGGGTATGCGGATCGGGTCGCTGTCGTGTTCGTGGTCGATCCTTGACGAGGACGCAGTCATGATCCGTTTTTCATCGACGCTGGCGGCGCAGTCGGCACGCTCGCCGTACAACCACGCGGGCACCGGACGGGCGGCCCTGTTTGGCTATATGGAGTAGGGCGAGACGATCGGCGCCAGGTCGATGTTCGGCATCGCGCTGATTGTCGGCAGTTCGATTGCCGGCGCGACACGCGGCACGCAGGGAGAGAGAGGAGTCGCGCATATAGCAGGTCTCACACTAGCCCGCCGCAAACGCTACGATTCTGTATCGTTTCGCAGTTCCAGTAATCATCCTAAGAAAGCAGCGCAACCAGTCCTTTTAGGCCAACAGAATAGGCGCCATCGGACAATTCGACGTCCGAAGCATATAAATAGAAAATGGACGCATCCAGTTCGCGCGCGCTTTCGTAGGTGCCTTATTCGGCCGGACCTTGCGGCCGCGAATTTGCGGTCGTCGCGGCGGCACTGCGTGCACGATCGCCGCTACCCTCTGATGATTTCGGGCGCATTTGCAAAACTCGCAACCGCGCACGCTCCACGACTGGAAGGGGGCATCCCATGCATAGCGAACCCAGGAAGATCGTTCTTACAGGACTCGTCGTCAGCGCTGTTGCAATCGCGGCATATGTCTCGCATGCGGCCAAACCGTGGCTGTCGACGGACGAATTCGACACGGCGCGCAATGAAGCGCCAGTTCATCAAACGCGCGGCGACACCACCAGTGGTGCGGTGATATCCGGACCGGCTGCTGCTCGCAGCGATGCAACGAGCGCGACGGGCACGACCGGCACCACCGCCACGAGCCTGCAGGCGGCGCGCGACAGTCTGCAACGCAACGATCTTGCCGGCGCGCAGGCGCAACTGGACGCGGCTCGTTCCGCACATCAGGACGATGCTCAGGTGCGCGCACTGCAAAGAGAAGTGCAGGCGCGTGCCGATAATGCGCAGCACGCAACGACGGTAGACCGTGTCGAGAAGACGCTGCAACCTGCTTCGAAGGCGGCACGAACGTCGTCGTCATCGATAAGACACGGCCGGTCGCGCGATATCCGAGTTGCCTCCCGCGAAGCAACCCATTACGCGTCGAATCATGTCAGGAGTCAGGCGGCGCTGGACAAACTGGTGGCAGGCCTCGACAGCCGTAGCGCGCCGAACGCGAGGGCGGTGGTCACCGGTGGACCGCCTGCGGTCGGCCAACCGTCGACTCCAGCTGCAGCGCTGAATGCGCCGCCGAGCTTGATCAGCGCGCCCGTTGCCGCGCCGGCACTATCTATCCAACCCGCGCCGCAAGCGCCGCTGGAGGTACCCACAGCACCAGCGCGCCCGCAAGCCGAACTGACGGCGCAAACCACGGTGCTGTCAACGCCGGTGGTCCAGTCCACGTCTGCGGGCAACGCGGTGCTGAAAACGGACGGCGGCCCGAAAACGCGTGCACAGGTGCGCGCGGAGATCGAGCGTGCCCGTGAGAACGGCAGCCTTCCCGCGTTCGGCAATCCCGATCCCGCGGGTCCAGGTGGCGCGCCGAGCATCACCGGCGCGCCACGTCCGTAAGGCCAGGGAGACGGACGATTGGCCATGCGCTGAACCGCTGACTATCGGCCATATATTGAAGGGCTAACTCAACGAAGCCGCGAGCCGCGCGAAGATGGGCTCGTCGGTGCGGTCGAAGGCGAGCGGCGTGACCGACACGCGTCCTGACGCCACCACGGCCGTTTCGCTGTCGGGATCGTTCGCGCGTGCGCCCCGTTGAAAGCGCAACCAGTGATAGGCCATGCCGCGTGGATCGACTTGCGGCAACACGTCGATATCTTCGACGAGCCCGACGCCCTGGCGGGTCGGCGTGAGTGGGCCGGCGTGGGCCGCGTCGACATCGGGGAAGTTGATGTTCAGGCAGGTGGGCGCGGCATGCTCAATGGCGAGCAACTGGCGGATCACGCCGGGCGCGAGCGCGCGAGCCGTGTCCCAGCGCACGTTGTCGCGGTTGCTGAAGGTCTGGCTCAGTGCGAACGACGGCAACCCCAGCAGCAGCCCCGTCATGGCGGCGCCGACAGTGCCCGAGAACATCGTTTCCACGCCGAGATTGCCGCCGCGATTGATGCCGGAAAGAATCAGCGTGGGCGGCGCGTCGCGCATCAGGTGGCGTACGCCCATCACGACGCAATCGCCGGGCGTGCCCGCCACGCCGAAACGTCGCTCGCCCTGGCGGCTCACCCGTAGCGGCGAATGCAGGCTAATCGAATGCGACGTGCCGCTCTGATCGTGCTCGGGCGCGACCACCCAGACTTCGTGCGCAAGCTCGGCAGCGACCGCTTCGAGTACGGCGAGGCCGGGCGCGTCGATACCGTCGTCGTTCGTCAACAGCACGCGCGGCACTTTGGATTCATAGGCAGACATCGCAGCAAACTCCGTTCAGTCGGTGAGGGAAGCCGTCATTATCCAGCCAACGGCAGGTGCATGCCAGGAGGCGGCCGGCGAGCCTTGCAGCCAGTCGGCGGTTTCAGCATCATTTAACCGGCCAGTCAGCATTCAGTCGCTCAGCGACTCACCCAATCACCCACCGCGCCGCGAGCGGCATCAACACCGGCACCACGAACGCGGTGAACACGCCGTTGAGCCCCATGCCCAGGCCGGCGAACGCGCCCATTTCCTCGCTCACCTGAAAAGCGCGCGCCGTGCCGATGCCATGCGACGCGATACCCAGCGCGAAACCACGCACCTCGGGTTCCGCGATACGCAGGGCGTTGAGAATGGCGCGCGCGAACACGGCGCCGAATACGCCGGTCGAAATGACGAGCACGGCCGTCAACGAGGGAATGCCGCCGATCTCGGAAGCGACCGCCATCGCGATCGGCGTGGTCGCCGATTTCGGCGCAAGCGACGCGATCGTTTGATGCGACGCGCCGAACAGCGCAGCCACGCCGACCGCCGAAACGATGGCCGTCAATGACCCGGCGACGAGCCCGCCGATCAGCGGCAATGCGGAGCGGCGCAGTTTCGGCCACTGCCGGTAGAGTGGCAGCGCGAGCGCCACCGTCGCGGGACCGAGCAGGAAGTGGACGAATTGCGCGCCTTCAAAGTAGGTCGCGTAGGGCGTGCGCGTCACTTCGAGCAGCGCGACCAGCAGCGCCACCGCGATCAGCACGGGATTGGCAAGCGGATTGAAGCGCGCCTTCGCATAGATGGCCTGGGCGATGAGGTAGGCGATCAGCGTGATCGTCAGCCCGAGCAAGGGAGTCGCGGCGAGATAGACCCAGATGGCGCCGAGCTTCGGAATGGCGGTCATTACACGGCCTCCGTAACGGATGGATCGCGGCGCTGGCGGCGCATCAGCGCGCGCGTGACGAGCGCCGCCACGGCAATGGCGAGAGACGTGCTAACGGCAATGGAGACGATCACCGCGACGGCGTCGCCACGAATCCGGCTCGCCGACACCATGATGCCGACGCCCGCCGGAACGAACAGTAAGGACAGATGGCGCAGTAATTCGAGCGCGGTCGGCTCGATCGCATCGGCGGATTGCGGGCGCAGCATGAGGAAGCCGAATAACAGCAGCATGCCGATCACGGGCCCGGGCACCGGTATGTGGAACACATACGAAACACCTTCGCCGAGGCACTGGAAGGTGAGCAGAACAGCGAGCGCTCCAAGCATGGCAGTCTCCAGGACGCAAAACAGAAAATGCGCCATTGTGTACCATGCAGTTTGCCCTGTGCTCGCTCGATGACTCAATGCCGTGACTCAGCCGGCTAACTCAGCCTCCTCGTTGAACGGCGTGTGCGAAGTTCGTTGTCGAGTCAGGCGAGCACGCTAACCTTCCCGCTGCGCCGGACGACTTGCCATGCAGATAGAACCGTTTCAGATTGCCATTGCGGATCATGACGTCGATGATCTTCGTCAGCGTATTCGCGCGACCCGCTGGGCGCCGGCAATGCCGTCGCCAGCCTGGCAGCAGGGCATCGACGCGACGTGGCTGCGCGAACTGGCCGCGTATTGGGCCGGGCATTTCGATTGGCGCGCGGCCGAGCGCGGCTTGAATCGACAGCCCCAGTTTTTCGCCAATGTACAGGGTCAGCGCGTGCATTTCGTGCACCGGCGCGGCGTGGGTCCCGCGCCTTATCCGCTGGTGATCACGCATGGCTGGCCGGGATCATTCATGGAGTTCCATGCGTTGCTCGACCGCTTGTGCGACCCGGCCGCGTTCGGTGGCGATTCCGCCGACGCCTTCGATGTCGTCGTGCCTTCGCTGCCCGGCTTCACGTTCTCGCAGGCGCCCGCTCAACCTGGCATGTCCGCGTTTCAGGTGGCGGACGTGTGGGCGTCGCTGATGCACGGCCTCGGTTACGAGCGCTTCGGCGCGCAAGGCGGCGATCTCGGCGCTGGCGTGTCGATCGCGCTTGCCGCGCGGCATCCGCGAGTCGTGGACGGCATTCATCTCAACTTCCTGCCGAGTTCGTATGAGCCGGCCATCGGCGCGGCGCAGATGCCGCTCACGGCGGCAGAGGAAAGATTCTTGCGGGAGAAGAACGAATGGGCCGCGCTCGAAGGCGGCTATGCGCACATGCACACCACCAAACCACAGACGCTGGCAGCCTCGCTCAATGATTCGCCTGTGGGACTGGCGGCATGGATCGCAGAGAAGTTTCGCGCATGGAGCGATTGCGAAGGCGACGTCGAGAGTGTGTTTTCGAAGGACGAACTGCTCACTAACATCTCGCTCTACTGGCACACCCAATGTATCGGCACGGCGATTCAGATGTACTGGGAAAACCGTCTGCAGCCGATGCGCTTCGCCGAAGGACAACGTGTTGTGCCGCCTGTCGGCTTTGCGCACTTTCCGAAGGAAATCAATCATCCGCCGCGCAGTTGGCTCGAAAGAACTTTCAATGTCGTGCAATGGACCGACATGCCGGCGGGCGGACACTTCGCAGCGATGGAAAAACCGGATTTGCTTGCCGCCGACATTCGCCAGTTCTTCAGGCCGATGCGGCCAGCCGCAACATCGCTAGGTTGATTGCGACTGCGCTGGCGCCGCAAAGCGGTGTTTGTCTAGACAACACATTGCTGCCGAGCTATTGAGGCGCCTGTTTTCTTTTTCGATAAAACGCAAAGCGGAGGCGGGCACGCCGGAATCAGGCAATCATGGGACTTTAGCGTCGCAAGCGGCCCACGGCGGCAATCCGAAAAAACGCGTGTGCAGGTAGCTAACAAGTAAGTTATTCGCGGACGCTCAATCATGCATCTGCAATTATTGCGAGAAGCCCACGGTCCATGTGGACCTCGGCGGCTCACGCGTCGCGTCTCTCTGCTTTTTGGCGGAAAGGCAATGCAAGGACGTGAAACGATAGTTCAAACGTGATATCTGCGCCCCGGCTCATCCGACTCCATCGCCGCAGATCTTCGCACCCGGTTCGAATCTGATGGCGAGATGGCTCGAACCGCGGTTTCCAATACTGCGCACCTTGTGGGGCAGTTCCACCTCAAGGCAAGAACATATAGATCAACCTCCGACAGCAACGGCGGCGCGCCAGAAGGCGATCTGTCGCTAGCGCATGGTGAGGAACAACGTGAATCTTTTTCCTTGCACTCTCGTTTATGTGGATGTCGATGCGGAGCCGGGCCCCAACTCGACGAATCGCGATCCGCTCTCGTACGTAAGCCAGGCGATCTGCCTGAATAACAGCTTACGGCGCGTGGGCATGCCGACCCTGACCATCATGACCAACGCGCCGGTGCTCGTCGCGCGCCGTCTGGAAAGTATGCCGGCGGCGAACCGGCCGGCAGTAGCGACACTTACGGCGACGATCGAGCTACCGAAGAACACGCCGTTCTACGCCGCGCATTTCAAACTCGATCTGATGGATCAGGTCGCGGCGACTCTACCCGCCGACACGATGATGCTATTGCTCGACGCCGACATGGTGGCCCTGCTGCCGCTCGCGCCCGACCTGATCGAGCGATGCGCGCAAGCCGGCCTCGGCGTATTCGACATTTCGGATCAGGTCTTTCCGGCCTACGGCAGCGAGCGTGTGGTCGCGGATCTGGAAATCGTCGCTGACCGCCGGCTCAAAAATCCTCGCTGGTATGGCGGCGAGTTCATGCTTGCGACGCCGGCTTCGCTGCGTCGGCTGGTGCCGCGCGCGCGAGCCAGTTACGCACGCTACCTCAGTGAAAGCGCGCGTCTGAGGCATCACGGCGACGAAGCGTTCATCTCGGCCGCGCTCAATGCGCTGGGCGACGAAGGGCAGGTGCTGATCGAGGTCGGCGCATATCAGGCGGTAGGTCGTCATTGGCCAGGCAACAACTATCGAGACGTGCGGTGGTTTCGCTGCTGTTCATTCGTCCATTTGCCGGGTGGCAAGGCGTTGCTCGAAAAGGAAGCGCGTTTTGACGATTTCGTGCCGGACCGTTTCTGGCGCCACATGCGCGTCGCGCATGTGCGTGGCCGCGTGCGCCACGCCCTGAAGCGGATCGCGAGGATGCTGAGCGTAGGGCGGCTCGCGTCGTTGTCCGCGTATGCATTGCGCAGCGTGAAGAGCTAGCCGCGTCGCTTACCCATGCGCCGCGGCAAGCGCTCCCGCGCGCCGCTCGTCACATTTTCACGTCGATGCGTCCATAAACCCCGTTCGCTTCGTCATTCGGACCGGCCGCGAAAAACAGCGTATTGACCGGCTGATTGCTGAGCCCGTTACCGAACGCGATGCCCCACAGACCGTGCTGGACGAACGCGCTTCCGTCAGGCAGATTGATCGCGCCAAGCGATTGACCACTGACCGGATCGAAGGCGTTGATCGTGCCGTCGCCGAAGTTCCCAACCAGCACGTCGCCGCTAAACCGTCCAAAATTGGCTGGCGCCTGCGTGATTCCCCACGGCGCATTCAGCGCGCCCGCCGAAGCGAAACGCTGCAGCAGGTTGCCTGCCGTATCGAAGATATCGACGAAACCGAGGCCGGCGCCGTCGAGGTTGTCGTGCGCCTCTGCGTCCTGCTTGGCGTAGGTCACGAAGAGCTTCGCGCCGATTGCCTGAATACCGAACGGCGCAAAGCCTGCCGGTATCGACGCATCCTGAAACTTGCCCGACGTTGCAACCTTCGTGAAGCTTCTGTCGAATACGTCGATTCTGTTGTTGTGAAAGTCGGTGGCGTAGAGAAAGTTGGCGCCGCCGTTGCTGGCCAGCGCCAGACCTTTGTAGACCGCGCCGCTGCTGCCGCTGTCGAACACGACGAATGCAGCGGTCGGGGCGACCGTCGGAGCCCACGCCGTAATCGTGCCGCCTTCGCCAGCAAAGATGAAAGCGCCCACGCCGGACTTGCCGCCTTGCGTCACGACGAAGTCCGTCGTGCCATTGAAGACGATGCCGGTTGGATTCGCCGGCCCGTTTGTTCCGTTCGGAATGCTGACGACTAGAGACTGTGGCGTGCCGTTGCCATCGTAAAGCGTCGCGCGCGAGGTGGCGTTGTCCGCGACCCAGACGAAACCCTTCGGATTAAACGCAACGCCCCACGCGTTTTTCAGGTTAGGGTCGGTATGCGCTGCCGCGACTGCGCCGTCCGATACGAGCGCCGTCGATGTATACGACTGCATACTGACCGAGTTGGAACCGCCGCATGCCGCGACGAGACTCACCAACGCCACGCCGCTCACGGCGACGCCCAATGCCTTAAGCACAGATTTCATGGCCACACCTCTCTGTTCTGACCGATGGTCATTGCGCTTATTGAACGCGCGGTGTTGCAGCTTTATTCCTGTGGCGGAAAAGTTTTTTTTGGCCTGTCCCGGCGAGGGTTCGTTGCAGGCATTGGCGGTTTTGTCGAGGCACAATGGAAAGAGGCGACCGTTCGGCGTCATTGCGCCGTGTGGTCTCTCCGTTCCTGAAACGTTTCGACGTGAGGCCGATAGCATGACCGCATCCATCACGCTGGTTCTGTTCGACATGGAAGGTGTTCTGTCCTATTACGACCGTGACGTGCGGGCTGAACATCTGGCGGCGTGCGTGGGGTGTACGCCGCAAGCCGTGCGTCACGCGATCTGGGGTTCGGGCCTCGAAGCGCGTGCGGATGCAGGCGAGATCGGCGATGACGAGTATTTGCGCGAGTTAGGCATTCTGTTGAATCACCCGATCAGCCGCGACGACTGGCTTGCTGCCCGTCACGCGTCGCTTACGCCGAACGAGGACGCGCTCGCGCTGGCCGCGAAAGTCGCCGAACGCAGCCGCATCGCGGTGCTGACGAACAATTGCCGGTTGTTGACCGATAACATTGGGTATCTCAATCCCCCGGTGGCGCGGCTGTTCGGCTCGCATGTCTATTCATCGGCGTTGTACGGTGCCGCGAAACCCGCACCGCAGACCTATTTGCGTTGCGTCGATCAGCTTGGCGTACCACCGGCCGAAACGCTGTTCGTCGATGACACGGACGCCAACGTGAACGGCGCGATCGATGCGGGACTGCAGGGTCACAGGTTTGTCGGTGTCGACGCTCTGTCACACGAGTTGCAAACGCGTGGATTGATCTAGCCAAAACGACCTTGACTCCGCGCGTTCAGCGTCTATAGTTCACCATATGGTGAAGTCTCCAGTCAGTCAACTTGATCGTACGTTTTCCGCCCTCGTGGACCCCACGCGGCGGGCCATCCTCGCGCGTCTCGAGCGCGAGCCCGGTCTGTCGGTCACGGAAATCGCGCGTCCGTTGCCGCTCAAACTGCCCGCCGTCATGAAGCACCTCGACGTGCTGAGCGACGCGGGTCTGGTGGCGCGCACGAAGCATGGCCGAACTGTCACGGTGGAACTGGTCCCCGGGCCGATGGAAGAGGCGATGGCGTGGTTGCGGCGCTATGAACGCTTCTGGTCCGCGAGCCTCGACCGGCTTGCCGATTTTGTGGAGGGTGACGAGGAATGATCGAGGAAAAGCCCAGCCTGACCCTCGTGCGGCGCATCAAGGCACCGCCCGAAAAAGTCTACGCGGCATGGACGCGGCCGGAGTTGATGGCGCGTTGGTGGGGGCCCGACGCCGGACCGGTGTTGAGTGCCGAAGCGGACCCTCGCGTGGGCGGTCGCTTTCGCGTGGTGTTCCAGACGCTGGATGGCGAAACGCACGACTGCCGCGGTGAGTACCAGGAAGTCGAAGCAGACCGCAAACTCGTATTCACATGGGAGTGGGTGACGCTGCCCGAACGCCGGTCGCTGGTCACGATCAGGTTTCGCCCGATTGAAGAAGGCACCGAACTGAATTTCACGCACGCGCAGTTCTTCGACGAAGCCGCGCGCGACGGTCATCGCACCGGCTGGAGCGGTGCATTCGAGAAGCTGGAAGCACTGTTCGCCGAGCTGGAAAACGCGGGCGAATAAAGCACATTCCGGGCAAGTCAACGCATATCGAGGTCCACCATGAAGCTCTACTATGCTGAAACGCTGTCTCCCAGAAAAGCCTGCGCAATGGCTGGGTACTTAGGTTTGCCAATCGAATACGTCTTTGTCGATCTACGCAAGGGCGAGCAGACGAGGCCCGCCTATCTGGCGATCAATCCGAACGGCAAGGTGCCATGTCTCGTCGACGGCGATGAGAGCATTTGGGAATCCGATGCGGTTATCTGCCACCTTGCGCAGCGCGCCGAATCCAGACTGTGGCCGCGCGACGCACAGCAGCAGATCGAAATCACGCGCTGGTTCAGCTGGAACAATCAGCACCTATACCGGCACGCGGGTTCGCTTTATTTCGAGTATCTGATCAAGCCGTGGGTCGGACTCGGCGCGCCCGAGCCTTCGAAGGTCGCTGAAGCTCAGGGGTTTTTTCGCAAACATGCCGCCGTGCTAAACCAGCATCTGAAGGGGCGCGAGTGGCTGCTGGGTGATGACATGTCGGTCGCGGATTTCTCCGTTGGCGTCACGCTGCCGTACGCAAAAAGCGCTGCGATGCCGCTTGACGAGTTTCCGGAAGTGCAGCGCTGGCACGATCAGTTGAACGCGATCGATGCATGGCGCAATCCGTTTCCGGCGCGGCCAGAGCGCGCCACAGCGAATGCTTAAGGAGGCGTCATGTGCTGCGCGATAGTTGCCCTCACAATGACCTTGCTGTCCAGCTGGCAAAGCGTGTCGGGTTCGCTCGCCGGTCGAGGCGGGCGGCTGCGCCGGATCGCGATCGTGGTCGTCGCGATCGGCGCCGCAGCGGGGTCCGCCATGGCGGCAGATCAGTTCGCGGCGGCAGGTCGTGGCGAGTCGTCTTTTATGGCGTGGCTTGGCAGCATGCCGATCTGCGGTCGCTTCATCCGCTAGCGGGGTGTTGCGCATGATCGCGCAAGTAGAACACTTTGCGGCTGTGCCGCATTAGCCGGCGCTCAACGTGCCATGCCGATTTGCCGTATCGTACAGAGTCACTGTATTGCGCGCGAATGGAGGGCACGTCATGGCACTTTCGTCGAAAGACGCTGCAAGGCTTTCCGGCAGACGCCGTTTTCTGCACACAGCGAGTAGCACGGCAATCGGCCTGTCGGCTTCGCTTGCTTTGCCGAGGCTGGCCCCGGCGCAAACGCCAGATCAATCTCAAACCGAATCCACGACGCCGTTGCCGCGCATGGCGCAACGCGTGATTCCCGCGACTGGCGAACGGCTGCCCGTGGTCGGCTGCGGCACGTGGCGTACCTTCGATGTCGGCAACGATCCCGCCGCTCGCGCGCAACTTGCCGGCGTTCTGCGCATTCTGTTCGAGGCCGGCGGTTCGACGATCGATTCTTCGCCGATGTACGGTTCTTCGGAAGCGGTCGCCGGTGCGTTGCTCACGCAACTCGACGCGCACAATAAAGCCTTCGTCGCCACCAAAGTCTGGACCGAAGGACGCGAAGCGGGCATCGCGCAAATGGAAGAATCATTGCGTCGCTTTCAGCAACCGCGCATCGACCTGATGCAGGTGCATAACCTGCTGGACTGGCGCACGCAACTCGCCACATTGCGCGACTGGAAAGCGCGCGGCCGGATTCGCTATATCGGCATTACGCACTACACGTCTAGCGCATTCGATGAAGTGGCGGCCGTCATGCGCAACGAAAAGCCCGACTTCGTACAGGTCAACTACGCGGCGGACGACCGCGCCGCGGAGACGCGCATCTTGCCGCTTGCGGCGGAGTTCGGCATTGGCGTGGTGATCAATCAGCCCTTCGGCGGTGGCGGCCTGCTTGCACGCGTCAGCAAAACGCCGCTGCCTGGGTGGGCTGCGGAAATCGGCTGCACGAGTTGGGCGCAGATTCTGCTGAAGTTCGTGCTCGCGCATCCGGCGGTGACGGTGGTGATTCCGGGCACCGGGCGTCCGCAATACATGGCAGACAATGTGCGGGCCGGTTCGGGCCCATTACCCGACAAGGCCA
The DNA here is from genome assembly GCF_046028015.1 of Paraburkholderia sp. RL17-383-BIF-A. Taxonomy (NCBI): domain Bacteria; kingdom Pseudomonadati; phylum Pseudomonadota; class Betaproteobacteria; order Burkholderiales; family Burkholderiaceae; genus Paraburkholderia; species Paraburkholderia sp. RL17-383-BIF-A. The sequence continues at coordinate 156,540 of NZ_JARESR010000018.1, forward strand.
TGTGCGCGCGAATCGTAGCGGCGGTGAACGGATAGCGCATTATTCGCGCTGAATCCTTTTCTGAACTCTCCAGCTAGTTCAAATTAAAAACCTCGCCGTAGGTTATTCAGCTGCATGGTCGCGCCATAACATAATCCGAAGAAAAGAAAAATAAGCTTTCCCGTAGTTGACGGCGATATTGCGAGTCTTAGAGGATTAACTCGACCTCATTACCGAAGCCATTCGGTTCGCATACGCATTGCCCGGCTGAAAGAAAGTTTGTGAAAGGAAGTTGACACGGGAACGTTTGCCAAACTAGGCTACGCACTGTCGTCAAAAACTGATCTCGGATTTCGCTATCTGCCCGGAGACGCAGGTAAGCCGCCGCTTTGCCGGTCAGTTAAACGATTGAATGAAAGCCGACAAAAACGGCCGAAGCTGTCTTTGTGAAAGAATTGTAATAAACGCGTAGCGCGATTTGAAAATCAGCCACAAGTGCTGAGGCGCCAACACGTCCATATATTCTCGCTAGCAATTCGGTGCTAGTGCGGGAGACCTTTTTCTCTGAAAAACAGAGAAAACAAGCTGAACCACTCAACGCACTTTCTTTATACCGATATTGTCAGTCGAGGATTAATAATGCGTATAAATTTCCGATTGCAGATGCAGTGCCTCGCACTCGCCGGAATTGCGGTTCTGGCGGGATGCGGCGGCAGCGACGGCTCGTCGTCGTTGGCGAGCAAATCCGGGCAGACACCCGCGACCGCGCCGGCTGCCTCCGAGGTGGCGCTGACCCCGCCCGCCGCGCCGGTCGTTGCGGACACATCGATCAACAAGACGGTGCCACCGGTCGAATTGCCCGACACGGTTACGCCGATCAACTACAAGCTCTGGTTCCGGCCGAATCCCGCGCTGTCTTCGTTCGATGGCCGGGCCGACGTGCAGATCAAGGTGCAGAAGGCGGTCAACGCGATCACCATCGCCGGGCACCGGGTCAAGTTCACGAATGGCTCGATCACGCTTCAGCCGGGCAACATTGCGTTGATCGCCACGCCGCAGGACGACGGCGATTTCTACCAGCTTCGCCCCGTGAGCGGGCAGATCGCCGCCGGCAACTACTCGCTGCATATGGAGTGGAGCGGCATCATCAACTTCAAGACTTATGACGATCCGGTCGCGAAGACCGGCGGCAGTTGCGGCGATGATTCCTATCCGGGTTGCTCCGCGGCGGAAGGCGTGTTCCGCGTCGATCTGAAGTCAACGGATGGCACCACGAGCGGCGCGATTCTCACACAAGGCGAATCGAACCTGGCGCGCCAATGGTTCCCCGGCTGGGACGAGCCGGCCTTCCGGCCGACCTACGAGGTGAGCGCGGAAGTGCCGCAAAACTGGAACGTGGTCTCGAATGCGGCGGAGAAGCCCGCGGTCAACGTGGATGCAGGCTACAAGCTGGTGTCGTTCGAAAAGACGCCGCCCATGCCGTCGTATCTGCTGTTTTTCGGCGGCGGCCAGTTCGACATTCTCGAAGACGACTTCACAAGCCCGCTGCCCGACGGCAAAGGTCTGCATCTGCGCATCTTCACACCGCCCGGCATGCGCGATTGGGCCAAACCGGCCATGCAGCAAACCAAGCAGGCGCTCGATTACTACTATCGCTACACCGGCATTCCGTTGCCGCTCACCAAGTTCGACACGATCGCGGCCAACGACGCGTTCAAGGAGCAGAAGGACCTGAACTTCGGCGGCATGGAGAACTGGGGCGCGATTCTCGAATTCGCCGACGATATTCTGCCGGCGCCCGGCACCACCATGTCCGATTACGGCGTGACGGTGCTCACGCACGAAGCCGCGCACCAATGGTTCGGCGACCTCGTCACGCTCGACTGGTGGGACGACGTCTGGCTCAACGAATCGTTCGCGACCTTCTTCGAGAACAAGACCAAGGTGCGCTTCTTCCCGGACCGCTTCAGCTGGGTCGACGACGTGAAGAACAAGTACGCTGTGATCAATGCGGATCTGAGGTCCACCGCGTTCCCGGTGCAGCCGAACTTCAACGGCTGGGCCTCGAACGACTTCGTGCTGAGCGCGAGCGCCTTCACGTACGACAAGGGTGGTCACGTGCTGAAGATGCTGGAGAACTATCTCGGCGAAGAAGTCATGCGCAAGGGCCTGCAGTCGTACCTTGCCGACTATTCGCTCGGCAACGTCACGCCGAAACGTCTGTGGGACGAACTGGCGAAGGTTAGCGGTCAGCCGATGGTGGCGATCGGCGACAGCTTCGTGCGGCAGACCGGCGTACCTCTGATTTCGCTCGATACGCAATGCGATCTGACGACCAATCAGACCGTGGTCACGCTGAAACAGGCGCCGTTCCCGAACCAGAATCAGTATCCGGGTACGCAGTGGACCATTCCGCTGACGCTCGCGTACGGTGACGGGCTGACTTCACGCAAGACGCTGGCGATGAAGGACACGCAAACCCAGGTGCGTCTGAACGGCTGTTCCGCGGTGCTCGCCGATCCGAGCGGTCTCGACTACTACGTGACCAACTACAGCAACAATGCATGGAGCCAGCTGCTCGCGCAGGGCAATGCGCTGAAGGATCCGGTGCTGCTGACCAGTCTGCAACTCGAGGCGAAGCTGCTCGTGAAAAACGGTCTGGCGGATCCGTCGCGCGCCACGAGTATCGGCTCGCTGAGTCCGGCGGCCGCGCCGCTTGCGCATCAGTTGATGATGGCAACGCCGACGACGCAGTCGCTGCGTCCGACGATCCGCTATCAAGGCAAGTTGCGGCAGAAGCCACAGGCGCAGCAAGC